>NZ_FNVI01000002.1:0-342318 GCF_900107945.1 Methylobacterium sp. 190mf
GCCGGACGTGAAGGCCGCCCGGGAAGCGTGGTTTGAGAGCCAGCCCGATCTCGACCCGGACCGGCTGGTGTTCCTCGACGAGACGTGGACCGCCACCAACATGGCCCGCACCCGCGGGCGCTGTCCCCGCGGCCAGCGGCTGCGCTCCCCCGTCCCGCACGGTCATTGGAAGACCACGACCCTGGTGGCGGGCCTGCGCCTGTCCGGGATCGCCGCGCCGTTCGTGCTCGACGGGCCGATCAACCGCGACGCCTTCCAAGTCTACGTCGATCAGGTCCTGGTGCCCGAACTCGCACCCGGGGACATCGTGATCATGGACAATCTCGGCAGCCACAAAGGCCCGGCCGTGCGCGCGGCGATCGAGGCGGCAGGCGCGCGGCTCCTGTTCCTTCCGCCCTACTCGCCGGACTTCAATCCGATCGAGATGGCGTTCTCGAAGTTGAAGGCGGGGCTGCGCAAGGCCGCCGAGCGCACGCGCGAAGGGCTCTGGACTACAATCGGGCGGCTCGTCGATGCCGTCACGCCCGACGAGGCTGCAAACTTCTTCGTCGCGGCAGGATACGACCCCGATTAAACCGAAACTGCTCTAGAGCCGTTCCCGAACGGGGCAGGTGCGGACGGGGACGCTCGCCTAGCCGCCGCTGTTCGTTACGCGGGTCCGTTGCCTCTGTGGCGGAGGCCACACGTCTCTGCGGCCCGACCGGGGAACCCGGTCATCCGGACCGTCGCGACACCTCCGGGGTCGGCACCGGCGACGGCCGGGCATCCCGGGCAGTCAAGTCCGGATCGGCGAGGGACTTGTCTCGGATTGGCCGGTGGTTGCGCCGGTCGGCGGATCGCCGGACGGGTCGGCGATCAGCGGTACGGCGGCGCCGAAGCCGAGAGCCGCCTCGACGAGGATATCGTCGAGCGCGTCCGCGACCCACACGGCGCCGTCGAGGACGGATGTCAGGATTCGAGTCATCTGCACCTCCCTCCCGCATCCCGGGTCGCCGCCGCCGGACGGCGGCGACCCGGGATGCGGTCTTCAACCGGTTCGCACCCGCCGTCTCAGACGAAGTGCATCGGGAGGGCACGGTCCAGGATCTCGACGTAGGTCCCGGCGAGAACCGCGACGGTGGCGGCGGCGACGGCCGTGGCGAGGGCGAAGCGGGCAACGAGGGTCATGGAAGTCTCCATCAGGTCCGCGACTGTGTTCGCGGTGTAACCCTGATGTAAGCTCAAGCTTTCCCCGCCGAGGTGCTGCGGCACACCCCGGCGATGAACTGGCCGGAGCGGCCTATATCGCCGGGCTCCTCAGTCGGCGCGTCAGGCGGCGCGCACGGTCGCGAGGAACCGACCGACCTCGGCGGACAGGTGCTCGGACTGGCGTGACAGCTCCGAGGCCGCGCCGAGAACCTGGCTCGCCGCCGCGCCGGTCTCCTCCGCGGCGCCGGCCACGCCGGCGATGTTGCTGGTCACCTCGCCGGTGCCCTGCGCGGCCTGGGTGACGTTGCGGACGATCTCCTGCGTCGCCGCGCCCTGCTCCTCGACGGCGGCCGCGATCGAGGTGGCGACGCTGTTGATCTCGCGGATGCGCCCGGTGATCGTCCCGATGGCGGAGACCGCCTGACCGGTCACGCCCTGGATCCGGCCGATCTGACTGGAGATCTCCCCGGTCGCGCGGGCGGTCTGTTCCGCCAGCGCCTTCACCTCGGAGGCGACGACCGCGAAGCCGCGGCCCGCCGCGCCCGCGCGGGCGGCCTCGATCGTGGCGTTCAGCGCCAGGAGGTTGGTCTGACCGGCGATCGAGGAGATCAGGCCCACCACGTCGCCGATCTTGGCGACGGCGCCGCTGAGTTCCTGCACGAGGGCGCCGGTCTCGTCCGCCTCGCCGGCGGCGGAGCGGGCCAGCTCGGCCGAACCCTGGACCTGGCGCCCGATCTCCTGGACGGAGGCGCCGAGTTCCTCGGCGGCGGCCGCGACGGTGCTGACGTTCGAGGCAGCCTCCTCGGCGGCGGCCGCGACCGCCCCCGACTGCGCCGAGGTCTGGCCTGCCATGGCCGACATGGAGCCGGCGGTGGCCTGCAGCTCGGTCGCGGAGGCCGAGACCTGCCCGACGATGCCGCCGACCGCCGCCTCGAAGCTGTCGGCCATCTGGCGCATGCCGATCCGGCGCTGCTCCTCGGCGGCGAGGCGCGCCTGCGCGGTCTCGGCCTCCAGCGCCTTCATCTGGATAAGGCCCTGCTTGAACACCGCGACGGCCGACGCGATGGTGCCAATCTCGGTCTTCTCGCCCTGATGCGGGATCTCGGCCGACAGGTCGCCGGCGATCAGCGCCTGCATCGGCCGCACCACAGCGGCGATGCCGCGGGTGACGCCGAGGACGATGATCACGCCCGACAGAACGGAGACCGCCACGGCGAGAGCGATCGCGACGAGGCTCACCGTCCAGGTCTCGTTGAAGACAGCGGTGCCCTGGGCCTGCGCGGCATCGGCGCCGGCGTTGTTAATGGCGATCAGCTTCTCGAGGGCCTTGGAGGCGGCGCGGCGCGGGATGAGGCCCTTCGTCTCGTAGAGCTGATAGGCCTCGGTCTTCTTCCCGGCCCGCGACAGGTCGACGACGTCGTTGCGCACCGCCTTGAAGGTCTGAGATTCGTGGTTGAACGCGTCGAAGAGCGACCGCTCTTCGGGTGAGCTGAGCAGGCCCTTGTAGACCGCGACCCGGTCGGCCAGCTTCCTGTCGAAGCTGTCCATATCCTTCTCGATGCTGGCGAGCAGCGCCGGATCGGTCGCCTGCGTGTGCCGCAGGAGAAGGCCGCTGCTGCGGGCGGTCAGCGTGTCGATCTCGCCCAGCGCCCGGATGCTCGGCAGCCAGTTCGTATCGATCTCAACCGCCTGCTCGCGCAATTTGCGCGTACTCACGAGCCCGAGCACGCCGAGCCCGATCACGAAAACGGTCAGGACCGAGAAGGCCACGACCAGCTTTGTACGAATGGAGACACTCTGTAGCGACACGGCGGCCTCGACGGAGCCGAATAGAACAATTCTGCGGCTGCACGACGCACGATTAGCGAAATGTATTTAATATCCGCTAATCAGACCTTCCCCTGACTCGCGGGCTGTCGCTCGCCGTCTCACGGAGGGATGCCGGTTTCGCGGCTTGGATCTCCGCGGCGGCGCCCGCGCGGACGCGGGGCGGCACCCGACGGGCTCGCCCGCGCCCGAGGCGCCTGCCGGTGTGCCTATCTGGCCGCCGGTTGGGGCATCTTCACGATCTTGCCGTCGGGCAGGATGATGTCGCCCGGGCTCTGTCCGGCCGCGCAGGGACCGATGTAGGTGGCGTCGATCACCATCTGGCGTCGCACGGGCTCCTTGGCGTTCGGCATGCCGGTCAGCGTCGTATCCACCTCCATGTGGATCTTGCTGTTGAAGTCGCCGCTGATCTCGGTCGTGCCCGCGGCCGAGATCGGGCCGAGCTTGCACTCGGTCTCGCCCTTGTAGCCGGTGCTCGTCTTGACGATGGTGCGCTTCGCGCAGTTCTGGCCGCCCCCGAACGCGGCCTGCGCGATCTGATCGGTCTTCTCGTCGATGCATTGACGCGCGGTCGTGTTGCCGTCGGGCGACGTGGTCTTGCTCTCCCACAGGCCGGCCTTGCGTGCCGGCAACGTCTCGGCGGAGGCCACACTGGTCATCGCGGACAGAATCGCCGCAATCCCGATACCGACGGTACGTGCTCGCATGGATGATCCCTGGCTCTGACGCGACTCAGGCGCCGCAACGGGGCGTGGCTAACCGATGCGATACAGGCGAACAAGTCGATCCTGGACCAGCGTTCGCTCCGGAACACTGGAGGGGATCGGCACTTCGGCCGCGGATACCCGGCTTGAGCGGTCCGAATGCCGGGATGACCGAGGGGAGGTTTCGCCCGGGTTTGACCGGATGATGATCCGACTCACACCGCCCGCTTCAGGCCGACCGCACCGGCGCCGAGACGCGCCTCGATCACCTGCACGATGTACTCGGCGTCGCGGCCGACCGCGCCGAAGCGGCCCGAGCCCCACGTGTTCAGCCAGGGCAGGCCGATGAAGGAGATGCCCGCCTCGGCCGTGACGCCGCGCCTGTGCTTCGGCTGGCCGGCGCCGTTGAACACGGACGCGTCGAGCCACCGGAAATCCGGCGCGAAGCCGATGCACCAGACCACGCTGGCGATGCCGGACCCTTCGAGGGGGAGCGCGGTGACCGGCTCGCCCGGCTCCCAGACCGGCGCGTAGCGCGCCTGGACCGGCGCCGCGATGCCGGCCGCGTCGATATGGGCATCGATGGCCGCGTTGATGCCGTTGTAGGTCCGGTCGGCCTGGTCGAGCGCGGGCCGGAGGTTGTCCCGGAAGCGGAGCGCGCCCGCCGCGTAGTCCTCGAGGACGCCGTAGAGCGCCATGCCCTCCAGGGCGAAGCGGCGCAGGTCGATATCCCGGCCGCCGTCGCGACCGGTCACGTAGTGGTTGGTGTTGTCCCGGACACCGTCGCGCAGCGGGTGATCGTCGACGGTCTTCTCGTAGTAGCCCATGTCGGCGAGCCACGCGACGACGTCGCGGCCGCGGTAGAAGCGGGCGCAGCGGGGTGCGTCGCCCACGGCGAGATGTACCTGCCGTCCGGCGAGATGCAGGTCCTCGGCGATCTGCGCGCCGGACTGCCCCGAGCCGACGACCAGGACCGCGCCGTCGGGCAGCTGCGCCGGGTTCCGGTACTGATTCGAGTGGATCTGGGTGATCGCGGGCGGCAGCTTCTCGGCCATGCGCGGGACGATCGGCGTGTGGTAGCCGCCGGAGGCCACCACGATCTCGTCCGCGGTGTAGTCGCCCTCCGAGGTCCGGACCGCGAACACGCCGTCGTCGCGCCGCGCCACGCGCGTGACCGCCACGCCCTCGCGGAGCGGCGGCCTCACCTTGGCGACGAAGGCCTTCAGGTAGGCGACGATCTCGTCCTTCCTCATAAACCCGTCCGGGTCCGGCCCGTCGTAGGGGTGGCCCGGCAGGTCGCACTGCCAGTTCGGGGTGACGAGGCAGAACGTGTCCCAGCGCTGCGTCGCCCAGGTGTGCGCGGCCGTGTGCTTCTCGAAGACGAGGTGCGCGATGCCGCGCTGCTTCAGGTGGTAGCTGACCGAGAGGCCGGCCTGGCCGCCGCCGACGACGGCGACGGGAACGTGACGGGTCGTTGTCGTCATGGCTGCAACTCCGTGAAGGCTGCCGCGCCGCGGGCGCAGGCGGCGTAGGCGTCGCGGTGACGCGTCGCGCAGGCGCGCCAGGAATGGGCGGCCGCGCGCTCCAGCCCCGCCGCCCGCAGGCGGGCGCGGGTCCGCGGTTCCAGCGCCGCCGCCATGGCGGCGGCGATGCTGGCGGGGTCGGCGGGGTCGACGAACAGCGCGTCGGCCGGCGTCAGGTACTCGGTGAAGGGCGGCCGGTCGGAGACGATCGCCGGCGTTCCGCAGGCCATGGCCTCCAGCACGCAGAGGCCGAACCCCTCGGTCCAGGACGGGAAGGCCAGCAGGTCCGCGGCCCGGTAGAGCGCCGGCATGTCGGCCTGCGCGACGGGCCCCGTCTCGATGACGGCCGCGCCGCGGCCCACCTCCAGACCCGCGGCGACGAGGGCCGCGCGGCAGCGTTCGCGGTAGCCGGCGTGGTCGAGGAGCGAGGCTCCGCCCGCGACGACGAGCTGGGCATGCGGGTGGCGCGTCCGCAGGCGCGCGAACCCCGCGATGATGCCGAGGCTGTTCTTGCGCTCCTCGAGGCCGCCGACGCTGAGGACGATCGGCCCCGCGCCGAGCCCCCAGCGCGCCCGCAGAGCCGCGTCGCCCTCCGCGGCCGCGGGGCGATAGACCGACAGGTCGACCCCGTTGCCGACGATCCCGGCCTCGGCGCCGATCGCGTCCCGAATCCAGTCGGCCCACAAGCGGCTGACGCAGAGCAGCCGGCCCGCCTCGCGGATCGCGCGGTCCTGCCAGCCCGCGAGGACGGGGTCGGCGAAGCTGTCGACGTGGTGGACGGTCCGGACGAAGCCCGGGATCAGGCGCCGGTGCTTCAGGGTCGCGAGGGCGTTGCCGCCGATGCCGTCATGGGCGTGGAACACGTCGAAATCGCGGGCCGCCGGGCTCGCGAAGTGGCGCAGGTAGTCGTGGATGCGGGTTCGTACGAGGTCGGTCGTCCCGCCCGCGACCGGCTCGGCGGCGACCGCCACGGTCGCGCAGGACGCGTCTCGGAAGAACCCGCGGACGGACGGGTCGGGCGCGTGGACCACCGCCGCGTGACCGAGTTCGCACAGGGCCTCGGCGAGGGCGAGGCAGTGGGCGACGCCGCCGCGCGGGTTGGTGGAGTGGGTCAGGAGGGCGACGCGCAGCGGCTTCACGGCGTCGCCCCCAGGCCGTCCCTGCCGCAGCCGATCAGTGGGCCGGCGGCGAAGTCCCACACGATGGCCTCGGCGCCCGAGGCGTCCCGCACCCGGACGGCCCGGCCGGCGTCGAGGCTCCCGATCCGGGCCGCCGCGATGCCGCGCTCGGCGAAGCGCGCGGTGACGGCCGCCGTGCGGTCGGGGCGGACGCTGACGAGGTAGCCGAAGCTCGGGAACGCCGTCAGCCAGCGCGTGAGCGGGACGTGGTCGGGCCGCGGGATCGCGTCGAGGTCGATGACGCCGCCGACGGCGGAGCATTCGAGCAGCATCAGGGCCGTACCGACGACCCCCGCCATGCTGATGTCCTTGGCGGCGCCGGCCAGGCCGTCCTCGGCGAGGCCCGGCAGCAGGGCGAGATCGCCGCGCAGCCGCGCGCCCGGCGCGCCGGTGGAGGCGTCCCAGTAGGGGTGCGGGTCGCGGAAACGCCCGCGCAGGTCGATGGCGGCGACGAGGTCGTCGCCGGGCGAGGCGTCGAAGCTCGTCAGCAGGCGCGGTCCCGCACGGCCGAGCACCGCGACCGCGAGGTTGCCGGCGGCCGCGCGGGTGTTGGTGTGGCCGCCGACCACCGGGACGCCGTAGAGCGCGGCGGCGTCGGACAGGCCGGCCAGGATCGGGTCGGCGGTCCCGGCCTCCCGGGCCCAGAGGGCGTCGACGACGGCGAGCGGGCGCCCGCCCATGGCGGCGACGTCGCTCAGGTTGACCATGATCCCGCAATAGCCCGCGAAGTACGGATCGTCGGCCACGAAGCTGTCGAGGAAGCCCTCGATGGCCAGCAGCAGGTGCCCGTCGCCGTCGGGGATCGCCGCGCAATCGTCGCCGACCGGCACGGCCGCGTGCCGGCTCCCGAGCCCGAGCCGCCGCACCACCGCGTCGATGTCGCGCTTGTGGCCGACCCCGCGGGCCTCGCGGATCTGGCGGGCCAGCGCCCGGACGTCGATCCCGGCGGTCACGCGGCCCTGCGGAAGGTGAGGAGGCCCTGCTCGGGATCGTGCATCGGCGGGTAGGCCGCGAGGTCCGCCTCCATCAGGCGGTGGGGCCGCCCGTGCAGGTCCAGCGCGTCGAGGCTCTCCCAGTGCAGGGCCTCGAACAGCGCGACGTTGCCCTCCTGGACGTGCGCGAGGAAGCGGGTGCAGCCCCGCGCGTGGGCCGAGGACACCGCGACCCGGATCAGGCCGGTGCCGAGGGCGGCGGCGCTGCGGAACGGTTTGGCGACGGCGAGGCGCGAGCCCCACCACGTTCCCGGGCGCGCGCCGTCTTCGTGGATCCGCACGGTGCCGACGACGGCGTCCGCGTCGCCGCCGAGCGTCGAGAGGGCGCAGACCGGGATGGCGTGCGCGTCGATCGCGTCGCGATCGTCCGCACTGAAGATCCCCTGCTCCGCGCAGAAGACCTGCCGCCGCAGGGCCGCGCAGGCGCGCCGCTCCCAGGGCGCGACCGCGAACTTCACCCGGAAGTGGCTGGGCCGGTACGGCGGAACGGGGTCGAACATCAGGCCGCCTCCCCCGCGCGCTCGTAGGTGGAGAGCGCCGAGCAGGCGCCGCACCGGCCGCAGCCGGCCTTGATGTCGGTGGAGCGCAGGTTCGCCCGCCCCAGCATCTCCGCGAGCGGCTTCAGGACGGCGTGCATGAAGTCGTGCCCGGGGGCCGGATGGCTCTCCAGCGGCGTGCCGGAGATCGGCACGAAGGGCACCACGAACGGGTAGACGCCCATCCCGATCAGCCGGTCGGCCATCGCGAGGATCGCCTCCGGCGCGTCGCCGAGGCCGGCGAGGATGTAGGTGGAGACCTGGCCGCGCCCGAAGACCGGGACAGCGGCCGCGAAGGCGTCGTAGTACCGCTCCAGCGGCACGCCCGCCTTGCCGGGCATGATCCGCGCCCGCACCTCGGGCGTGACGGCCTCGAGATGCATGCCCAGCGCGTCGATGCCTGAGGCCTTCATCCGCTCGAACCAGCGGTCGTCGTCGGGCGGCTCGCACTGGGCCTGGATCGGCAGGTCGACGGCCGCCTTCACCGCGAAGGCGCTCTCGCACAGGATCGCGGCGCCGCGGTCGGTGGCGTTCGGCGTGCCGGTGGTCATGACCATGTGCTTCACGCCGTCGAGCAGCACGGCGGCGCGGGCGACCTCGGCGAGCTGCTCGGGCGTCTTGCGGGCCACCGTGCGGCCGGCCGCCAGAGACTGGCCGATCGAGCAGAACTGGCAGGTCTTCGCGCGGCTCTGGTAGCGGATGCAGGTCTGCAGCACCGTGGTGGCCAGCACGTCGCGCCCGTGCAGGACGGCGATCTTCGCGTAGGGCACGCCGTCGAAGGTGGAGAGGGCGTAGAAGCGCGGGCGGCCCGGGAAGGTGACGTGGCCGACCACGACGCCCGCGTGCTCGATCACCGCGATCCCGTCCGCGTCCGGCGGGCGCACGAGGAAGGGCGAGTCGAAGGCGGCCTCGGTGTGGACCGGCACCATCACGGTGCGGCCCGCGATGGTCATCGCCTTGTGGTCCGAGGGGCCGGCGCCGCCGCGGCGGCTCGGCGCGCCGGCGCGGCTGTCGGCGAGCCTAACGCCGCAGGATTGCAACGCGTTGATCAGGCGCTCCGTCGGCATCCCGATCAGGCCCGTCGGGGCCGGCGGGGATATGGGACGGCGCGTCGGAAGCGGGCTGCTGCTCATGGTCGGGGCTCCGGGGGGCGGTCTGCGAACGGGCCGGCCGCTGCACGAAGGCGGCCGGGCGGTCGTCGTGGAGCAGGCTGAGGAGTTCCGGCCGCGCGTAGTGGCCGACCGAGTCCATCATCCGCTTGCGCTTGGTCACCAGCGCGAGATCCATGTCGGCGATCAGGATGCCCTCGCCCGGTCCCAGGGGATCGGCGAGGTGCTTGCCCTCGGGCGACACGATGGCGGTGCAGTTCCCGCCGCGGCAGGCGCCGCGCAGGCGCTCGTCCGGGCAGACCTGCGCGACCTGCGCGTCGGTGAGCCAGCCGGTGGCGTTGACCACGAAGCAGGCCGCCTCCAGGGCGTGGTGGCGGATCGTCACCTCCATCTGGTCGGCGAAGATCTGGCCGACGAGGGAGCCCGGGAACTGCGCGGCGTGGATCTCCTCGTGGCCCACCATCAGGGCGTAGCGGGCGAGCGGGTTGTAGTGCTCCCAGCAGGCGAGCGCCCCAACGCGGCCGACCGCCGTCTCCACCACGGCGAGGCCGGCGCCGTCGCCCTGCCCCCAGATCATGCGCTCGTGGTAGGTCGGCGTGATCTTCCGGCGCTTGAGCTTCAGGGCGCCGTCCGCGTCGAAGATCAGCTGCGCGTTGTAGAGCGATCCGTGGTCGCGCTCGTTGACCCCGACCACGATCACGGCCCCGTGGCGCCGCGCGGCCGCGGAGACCGCCTGCGTCGCCGGACCCGGCACGGCGACCGCGCGCTCGTAGAGGCGCAGGTGCTCGGGCCCCTGGAGCGCGGGCGGGAGAACGAACGAGAAGTACGGATAGTAGGGCACGAAGGTCTCGGGGAAGACCATGAAGCGCGCGCCCTTGGCGGCGGCCTCGTCGACGGCGTTGAGCACGCGCTCCAGGGTGCCGTCCGGGCGGTCGAGGTCCGGCGCGATCTGGATCGCGGCAGCCCGCACGATCCGGGTCTCTGACATGGGTGGTCCTCCGGCTGAGCCAGCGGCTGCGCGCGTCGCGCGCGGCCGCCGGGGGCGTTGGCGCGGCCGTCAGACGGTCCAGGTGTCGATGATCACCGCGTTGTCGCGCTTGTGCAGGAGGATGCAGTCGAGCACGTCGAGGGGGTTGATCATACGAATACCCTCGATGAAGGCCGCCTCGCTGTGCCCGTACAGCGCCTGTGTCGAGAAGCGGCAGGCGTAGACCTTGCCGCCCTCGGCCATGAACTTCTCGAGCTGGTTGTTGAAGTTGAGATGGCCCGGGAACGCCTCGTCGCCGAGCCGGGGGAACCCGCGCTGGACCCCGAGGGTGATGCCGGGGCCGTAGAGCAGGATCGAGGTCTCGAAGCCCTTGCGCTGCAGGCGGGTGGCCTGGAGCAGGTTGACGAGGCCGATCGAGCCCTCGAACGCCACGGTGTGGAAGGTGACGAGGGCCTTCTGGCCGGGTTCGGCCTTCACGTCCTCGAAGACCTTCTCCTCGTAGTCGACCAGGACGTCGCCCTTCTTGTGCGGCTCGCGGTTCACGGCAGGCATTGCTCACGCTCCTCGATGGTCTGACCGGCGGCAGGGGGGGCTGCGCACGTTCAGACAGTCGGATGGCAAGCCATGTGCCAGATCGGAGCCGTCAGGAATGCATTCAATAACGCGCCCTGCGATGCATACAATGATACGATCAATTGAGCGAAGTCGATCCGCTCGGTTCTACTCGACGACGCACAATTCATCATCAGGATTTGCGCACGTCGTCGCCAGATGACGCGCGCTTCGGCGACGAGTATTGTACGCATTGCACGCATCGGTCGCGCCGTGATAGGCCGTCACGCGCCCGGTACGGCGCTTGCAAGCCATACAATCGATCATTGATCGGTTTTCAGGTCGCGGGTGCTGGACGGATGAAGGCTGGCGGGCGGGGAGGACGGTCGGTCGACCGGGGCGACGCGGCCGGTATCTGGACGCCGGACCTCAGGCGCTGGGGCAAGCCCCATTACCTAGCCATCGCGGACGCGCTGGCGGACGACATCCGGACCGGCCACCTGCTTCCGGGCACGCGCCTGCCGACCCAGCGCGCGCTCGCCGCCACGCTCGACCTCAACTTCACGACCGTGTCCCGCGGCTACGTCGAGGCCCACAGGCGCGGCCTGATCGAGGGCCGGGTCGGTCGGGGCACCTTCGTGGTCGACCCGGCGGACGCCGCCCGCACCGCTGGGCCAGCCCTTCCCCGGCGGCCGGGACCGGTCGACTTCACCATGAACCTGCCCCCGGAACCCGACCTGCCCGGCCTGCGGGCCCGCATGCGGTCGTCCTTCGCGGAGCTCTCGGGCGATCTCGCCGACCTCCTGCGCTACCAGGGCTTCGGCGGGACGGAGGCGGACAAGGAGGCCGCGCTGCGCTGGCTCGCGGGTCGCGGGATCGCGGCGGCGCGCGAGCGCCTGCTGATCTGCCCCGGCGCGCACAGCGCCCTGTCCAGCATCCTGGGACAGGTCGCGCAGGCGGGCGACACGATCTGCGCCGAGCGAATCACCTATCCGGGTATCCGGACCCTCGCGGCGCACCGGGGCCTGCGCCTCGTCGGCCTCCCGATGGACCGCCACGGGCTCGACCCCGACGCCTTCGCGGCCGCCTGCACGCGGGGAGCGCCGAAGGCCCTCTACCTCAATCCGCTGCTGCAGAACCCGACCACCGCGACCCTGTCCCGTGCCCGGCGCGAAGCCGTCATCGCGACGGCCCGCCGCTACGCGGTCACCATCATCGAGGACGACGCCTACGCGCGCATCTGCCCGGCACCGCCGCCGAGCTTCGCCGAACTGGCGCCCGAGATCACCTACTACGTGGCGGGCGTCGCGAAGTGCCTGGGCGCCGGCCTTCGCCTCGCCTTCCTGATTGCCCCGAACGCGCGGGCCGCCCTGCCCCTCGGCGACGCCCTGCGCGCTGCCACCGTGATGGCGTCGCCGATCTCGACCGCGCTGACGACGCGCTGGATCACGGACGGGACGGCGGACGCCATCGTGGATTTCGTCCGCGCCGAGTCGGCCGCGCGCCAGAGCCTCGCGGCCGCGCTGCTGCCCTCCGAGGCCTACGTCGCGGACCCGCACGCCTTCCATGTCTGGATCACCCTGCCGGCGGGATGGACGCGCTCGGCCTTCGCCAGCCATGGCCGCGCGGCGGGTCTCGGGGTGGTCGGCAGCGACCCCTTCTGCGTCGCGGGGACGCCGCCCGAGGCCGTCCGCCTCTGCCTCGGCGGCCCTTCGACCCGGCAGCAGATCGCCCACGGGCTGGAGAGGCTGGCCCACGCCCTGGACGGCTCGCCGGCGCTGGCCTCGACCTACATCTGACGGAGCCGGCCGCGTCCCTTCGACCGGGCGTTAGGTCGGTCGAATCGTGTCGTTGCGTGGCATCCAGCCGCATCGCGCCGCGGCGCGCCGATCCGGCGGCGAAGACCAGAAATCCTATTCTCCGTAAGCATATGAACTTCCGTGCAACCTGAGATCATGACGGCGCCGGATCTCGGTGTCGAAATCCGTACCCTCGATTGTATTTTCCACGAGCACTGAGATCGAAGATTGCGTAAAAATTTACTGCTCTGGTAGTTTTGAACTATCCCAGACCTTCTAAATCTCGAACTATTGTGCCGTTCAGATTTAAGTCATCGTTCACGATTGTGCGCAATCATTATGCGAGGCCGTCATGCCGTGACAGTAAATCAGCGGCAGATCCCAAGCAGAACCGCGTGTTTGCACTCGGGATCCCGGCAATGACAAGAAGGGATGGGATCATGCTCGGCGCCCTGCGCGGTCGTGAAGGTCTGGCGGAGAAATTCGATGCCCTCGACCGCTCACAGGCCGTCATCGAGTTCGAGCCGGACGGCACCATCATCACGGCCAACGCCAATTTCCTGACGATGATGGGCTACGCCCTGCCCGACATCCGGGGCCAGCGTCACGCCCTGTTCGTGGAGGCGGCGCATCGGGAGACACCCGCGTACCACGCCTTCTGGGACGCCCTGCGGCAGGGCACCTGCCAAGTGGCCGAGTTCAAGCGGATCGCCCAGGGCGGCCGCCACGTTTGGGTGCAGGCGAGCTACAACCCGGTGCTCGACCGCGCGGGCCGCGTCGTGAAGGTCGTCAAGTTCGCGTCCGACATCACGGCGCAGAAGCTGCTGATGCTCGACTACGCCGGTCAGATCGCGGCGCTGCACCGGTCGCAGGCGGTGATCGCCTTCGATCCGGCCGGCACGATCCTAGACGCCAACGGCAACTTCCTCGAGACGATGGGCTATCGCCTGGAGGAGATCCGGGGCCAGCACCACGGCGTGTTCGTGGACCCGGCCGAGCGGTCGTCCGCCGGCTACCGCGCGTTTTGGGAGGGCCTGGGCCGGGGCGAGTTCAAGGGCGGCGAGTTCCGCCGCATCGCCAAGGGCGGCCGCGACGTCTGGATCCAGGCGACCTACAACCCGATCCTCGATGCCAGCGGATGCGTCCTGAAGGTGGTCAAGTTCGCCGCCGACATCACCGCGCAGGTCCAGGAGCGCCACCGGCGCGTCGCGGCGCAGCGGGCGATCGGCGTCGACCTCGACGCGATCGGCACCGCCGTCGAGGGCGCCAGCCGCCGGACCGCGGAGGCCGTCGACCTCGCCGGGCGGGTTTCCGGCGACATCCAGAGCGTGGCCTCCGGCGCCGAGGAACTGTCGGCCTCGGTGGGCGAGATCAGCCAGCAGGTCAGCCACGCGGCGCGGATGGCCGGCGAGGCCGTCGAGCAGGCCCGGCACACCAGCACGATCGTCGAGGGCCTGAGCGGGCAGGCGGCGCAGATCGGCGACGTCGTGACCATGATCCAGGGCATCGCGGCCCAGACCAACCTGCTCGCGCTCAACGCCACGATCGAGGCGGCCCGGGCGGGCCTCGCCGGCAAGGGCTTCGCGGTCGTGGCCTCGGAGGTGAAGGCGCTCGCCGAGCAGACCGCCAAGGCCACGGATCAGATCCGCGACCAGATCACCACGACGCAGGCCACCACGCGCGAGGCGGTGTCGGCGATCGGCTCGATCCAGGGCACGATCCGGGCGCTCGACGAGATCTCGGCGGCGATCGCGGCGGCCGTCGAGGAGCAGTCGGCGGTGACCCAGGAGATCTCCGGCAGCATGCACACGGCCTCCCGCGGGGTCGGGACCATCGCGGGCGGCATGGCGGCGATCGCGCGGGCCAACGAGCAGGTCGACGCGGCCACCCGCCAGGTCCGGGAAGCCGCGCGCGCCGTCGGCTGAGGTCGCCCGCCCCGGTTCCGGGCGCGCACCGGCGCTCGCGGGTCGCCGCGACCGGTTTCAGACGGGCGGAATCGCCAGCCGGCCGCTTTGGCCCGGACAGGCCGCCCATGATAGCGAGGGCGCGGCTCCGATGCCGGCCCGGGTCGGCGGCGCGACGCGCGGGAAACGACCTTGGCGGCGATTTGGCTGACGGCCCTGATCCGGGCGCTGACCTCAGGGACCGTGGTGGTGCTCGCCTCCGTCCTGGCCGAATGGCTGGGACCGGTCTGGGGCGCGCTCGTCGTCAGCCTGCCGGTCTCCGCGGGGCCGGCCTACGTGTTCATGGCGATGGAGCACGACGCCGCCTTCGTGGCCGGGGCGGCCCTGAACGGCTTCGCGGCGAACGCCGCGACGGGCCTGTTCCTGATCGTCTACGCCCACCGGGCTGCCGGCCGGGACATGACCGCCACCCTCGGGCCGGCGATCCTCGCGTGGCTCGCGGCGGCCCTGCCGGTCTCGGCACTCACCTGGACGCCGACGACGGCGTTCCTGCTGAACGCCCTGGTCTACGGGGCCGGCGCGCTCTCGACCCGGCACGTCGTGCGCGCGACCCTCGTGCGGAGCACCGTCGTCGCGCGGCCGCGCCCGCTGGATCTGCTGATCCGCGCGAGCGCCGTCGCGCTGTTCGTCGCGGCCCTCCTGGCGCTGAGTACGGCGCTGGGCCCCGCCAGGACCGGGGTCATCGCCGCCTTCCCGGTCACGATGACGAGCGCCTTCGTCATCCTCCATCGCCGCATCGGCGGGGCGGCGATGGCGCGGCTGGCGAGCGTCGCGATCCGCGGGGTGTTCGGCTTCGGCCTGACCTTGCTGACACTCCACCTGATGATCCAGCCCTACGGTGCCGCGCTCGCGCTGACGGTCGCGCTCCTCGTCTCGCTGATCTACTCGGCGGGTCTCCTCGTGGTGCAGCCCCGTCCCGGTCGGCAGGAGCCCGGCATCGTCACGCGCTGAGGCGCGCCGTCCGACCGCGACCTCGTCGCCAGGGCGCAGCCAACGAAGCGCCTCAGAAGCCATCGTCCTCCCGCTGCAGGGCCCGCTTGCGCCAGGCCGTGAGCAGGCTGGCGAGCGCGTCGGGATCCAGCCCGTAGCTGTCCGGCAGACCCGCGTTGCGCCCGATCAGGTGCCGGTTCATCGCCCCGAGGCGCGTCGCGCCGGCGTTCGCGTCATCGAAGGTCACGAGGCGTTGTCCCGAACCCGGCATGGAGACCGGCTCGAACACGCTCACGTCACGCCACCGGACGTGCCGCGCGCGGCCCAGCTGCACGACGGTGAAGCCCGTCTCGTCGAGGTGCAGCGCCGAGCCGCGGATCGCCGTCAGGATGAGGAAGGGGACGCCGCCGAGGAAGAGCGCGACGCCCGGCCAGAGCAGCAGTTGCATCGCCGTGGAGGGCGCCTCGTGCAGCACCATCCAGAGCGTGACGCCGCCGAAGCCGGCGGCCATCAGGGCCAAGAACAGGAGTTTCCGCACCGAGGCGCGCAGGATCACGGGGCCGGGGAACTGCGCCGCCAGCGACCCCGCCGACCGGCTCTCGGATTCGAGCAGGTCCGGCCGCAGCTGCCACACGGCGACGGCCGCGCACACGCCGAAGAACACCGTCGTCGTGACGCCGCCATCCGCGCCGGTGGCGATCATCCCGAGGCCGGCGGCGACGAAGAGGAGGCTGATGCCGAGCAGCAGGACGTTCCGGCCACGGTCGCCGCGCGCGAGTTTCAACACGATCGCCCCGCCCTCCCGCGACGCCGATGGCCGGTGTGGCCACCCGCTTCCGAGACGCGACCATACAGGCCGCGCCGCGAGGCGGCGATCACGCGCGCCGCGCCGTGTGGCCGCTCTCGCCCAGCATCGCCAGCACCTGCGCGGCCCCCTCCTCCGGCGCGATGCGGGACGTGTCGAGGAGCGGCACCCGCAACTCCTCCGCGAGCGCCCGATAGCCGGCGATCCGGGCCTCGGTCATGTGCTCCGACGGGTTCGGGACGCCGCGCGCGACCATGCGGGCGATGGTGGTGGGACGGTCGGCCCAGCACATGACGGTGAACGGGCGCGGCTCCCAGCCCGGACGAAAGGCCGGCGAGAGGAGCTGCGAGGCGGTGAACCAGTGCCGGTCGAACACGACCGGTCCCGGCGGGGCGTTGGCGATCGCCGCCGCCACGGCCGCGTGCGCCACGTCGTCGGCCAGCACGTGCTGCCCCGTCCGGGCGAGGTGGACCAGGATGGCGCCGACCGGACCGCTGAACGGGTTGAGCACCGTGGCGCCGAGCGCCTCGGCGACGTGCCGCGCGATACTCGACTTGCCGGAGCCGTCGAGCCCGTCGACCGCGAGCGCGATCCGCGAGGCCTGGGCGGCCTTCTGCTGGGCCCGCGTCAGGTTCGAGGGGTAGATGCGGCCCTCGCGACGGCCGTGCTCGAGGTAGTGCAGCTGCCCCTGCCACGCGTGCTCGAACAGCGCCGCGAGGTCGGCGTGCAGCCGGATATAGCCGAGGGCGTCGAAATCCTCCGGCAGGGGCCCGTCCCGGCTCGCGAGGTCGGCGAGGCGCAGCGCGGTCTCGCGCGGCGGGCCGGACGGGCGCACCGCATCGGTCCGGCCCGCCCGCAGCGCGATCGCCTCCGCGACGACGGCGAGCAGACCGTCCGCGTAGGTGTCCCAGTCGAGCGCCCGGATCCGCGCCCGTCCCGCCTCGGCCCGGGACGCGGCGCCGGCCGGATCGGTCGCGATCCTGTCCACGGCCTCCGCGATGGCCGCGCCCAGCGCCGCGTCCGGACCGTCCGGCACCACCAGGGCCGTGACGCCGTCCTCGGCGAAAGCCAGCGTGCCGTGCACGGTCGAGACGAGCGGCGTGCCGCAGGCCATCGCTTCCGCAGCCGGGTTGCACCAGCCGGCATGCGCCTCCGCGCTGCAGAACGCGTCGAGCCCGTGATACCACGCGGGCAGGTCGGACTCGGGCAGCGGCCCGTGCACGACGAGGCGGCCCGACGCCACCAGATCGGCGCGCGCGCCCACCAGCCCCCAGTCCGGCCGTCCGAACCAGTGCAGGGCCCACGCGTCACCGAGCTTGTCGAGCGCCGCGAGCTGCGCGGCGGGGCGCTTGTTGGCGATGCCGCCGAGCCGGCGCCGCGCGCCGCGCGCGGGCGGCGAGACGGGCGGCGCGAACAGCCCGCTATCGACCGCACCGACGAGGCGCCGCCACGGCAGGCCGAGGGCCTGGAGGGCGGCGTCGTCCCAGTGGTCGTTGTTCGCCACGACGAGGTCGGGCGCGAGGGTCCGCGTGACGCGCGCGTAGGCGTCGCGCCGCACCGGCGCGTTGAGGAGGTGCTGGATCCGGGCGCCGAAGTTCGGGGCCCGGAGGTCCACGAATCCCTCGATCGTGGCATCCGGGAAGCCGCCGCCGGGCACCATGACGGCGTCCCAGCTCGCGCGCGCGGCGTCCTCGCGGTGCAGGACTGGCAGCCGCGTCTCGAACCCGTCCTCGCCGGTGCCCAGAGTCAGGTACGCGAACGCGTGACCGCGACGCGCGAGCACCCGCCCGACCCGCTCGAACCGGAGCAGGCCGCCCGTCAGCGCCAGGTGGTCACAGGCGACGAGCAGCCGCATCACGGGGTTCCTCTGATGAGACGCAGGAGGCGAAGGGACAGGCCGCTGCCGTCACCGGCTGAAGCGCGGCGGGCGTCGAGGGTGTCCTGGAGGTGGTCGCGCGCGCGGTGCATCTCGGCCGCGTAGGCGATCACGCGGTCGGTGCGGCGGACGCTTTCGCGCGCGGCGGCCTCGTGCGCGGCGGCGTCGGCGGCGCGCGCGGCGCGCAGGGCCGCGTTCTCCTCGAGCAGCCGCGCGATCTCCGCGGAGGCCTCCGCGAGCGCAGCGCGCGGATCCGCGTCGATCCGGGTCTCTTCGCCGACCGGCAGGCGCGTCGCCGCCGCCCAGTCCAGGCCGCGCTCCGTCACCCGGTCGCTGACGATCGTCTGGAAACGGCTTTCCCGGGCCAGCCGGTCGGCGAGCTGCGCATCGTCCAGAGCCAGCCCGAGTCGCGGCAGCAGGGCGCGCAGGGCATCCAGAAGGGTCAGCGTGGACAGCCCGCCGGGACGCCAGTCTCGCGCATCGGTCAGCGCGTTGACCAAGCCCCGCACGGCGAGGTGGCCAGCGTCCAGAGGGACCCCGAGCTCCCATTCCAGGTCTATGAACGTGCCGTCGGCGCCCGAGACGAGATTCTTCGGGATGGCGTCGAGGGCCGGTCCCGGGAGGATCGTCTGGGTCTCGAGCAACGCTCCCGCCGCGAAGCGGCGCGAGACGGCTTGAAGCCACGTTCCGGCCCAGGCGGCGACGGCGTCCGGGCACCAGCCTTCCCGCGCCAGCCGCGCCTCGAGAACTTCAGACCAGAGGGAGCCCGGCACGTAGGTCTCCGACGGCAACAGGTTCGTGACGCCTCGAACCGCGGCGGGAAGGTCGGGATACGCGCGCGCGCGGCGCACCGCGATCTGCGACCCGGCCTCCGCGAAGGTCACCAGCCGCTCGAATTCCGGCCGGCGGCGCAAACCCGCGTGGATCGCCAGCCGGTCGTCCGGCGGCAGCGGCTCCGCCGATGCCGCGATCACGAAGGCGGGCGCCAGATCGCCGATGAGCCCCTGCTCCGCCACCGTCGCCCAGGCGCGCCGCGGCGAGAACAGCGCGCCCGCGCGGGCTGCCGGATCCGGCCCGGCCGCGCCGATCGCGAGCAGTCCGGGATCGAACCCGCCCGGCCGCGCGAGGCCCCGCTCGGCGATGAAGCTCACGGGCTCCTCCCGCCCCGGGAACGGGAACCACCATTCCTGATAGGCCAGGCCGCGGGCCTGCAGGGACCGTTTCAGGCCTGCCCGCGTGGGCAGCCGGAGGCCGTCCGACCTGAGGCGTCCCTCGAGGCTCGGGAAGCCGCGCTGCCCCACCGTCTCGGAGCCCGCAGCGAGTCCGTGGAGCGAGAGGGCGTTGTCGATGACGAGGATCAGCCGCCCGCCGGGCCGCAGCCGTTCCTGGGCCCAGGCGATCGTCGCGTCGAGCGCGTCCCGGCCCCCGTCGTCGCGACACGACAGCAGCCCCGTCAGCACGACGCCATCGAAGAGGGTGGAAGCCGGCAGGTCGGCGCCATCCGCCGTGGTGACGAGGGTGGCGTCGGAAGCCCAGCGCGCGCGGCTCCCCGCGTCGGGCTTCGGGCCCAGCAGCAGGAGCGTGCCGGTCAACCACGGCAGGAAGGGGCGCAACGCCTCGGCGCAGGGCTCGCGCGGCGGGTGCGGCGCGCCTATTGCCACTTCATCCCGTGCCATACTTCCTGATTGCCAACATTAAATTGCCCGGAATTACCCAATCGCCAAGTGGTTGGGGGAAATTAATCGACGAAATGGACATGCGACAGTTGCGTGTCTACTTACAATTGGCATTAACCTGCAATTAAAACTGGCCCGTCTCGCCGAGGTCACGAGGGATGAATTTCGTCAGCGCGATCTCGTTGGCCGGGCCGCACGTCCTGGTCACGAGCACCTTCCCCGATGCGCTCAACAGGAATCCCGGGATCCGGAGCGATCTGGCAGAGGGCTTCGCCGAACTGCTCGGCGCCGAGCGCGTCAGACACACCCCTCTGGAACTGGCGGTCGCGGCGGTTCGGGCGACCCGGCCGGATGTCGTGATCGCGGTCGGAAGTCTCGTGCCTGACCTGGCGGATCTGCGCGCGCTTCGGCGGGCCGCGGACGCCGTGGGTGCCGTCCTGATCTTCTGGCTGACGGACGACCCGTACGAGTTCGACTACGCCTTCAAGGCGGAACTCTACGCCGACATCGTTGTGAGCAACGATTCCTGGGCGGCGCAGCACTACCGGCACCCCGACGTCCACCACCTGCCGCTGGCCGCGGCGCCCGACCGGCATTTCCGGCCGATCGCCCCGGTGGCGGAGCGGGAGACAGTCCTGTTCTTCTGCGGCGTCGCCTACCCGAACCGCGTCGCCCTGATGCGCCGGATCGACGATCTCCTGTGCCGGCACGTCGTGGAGATCCTGGGCGCCGAGTGGCCGGACACGCTCCAATGCGCGGTGAACCGCCGCCTCACGCCGGCGCAGATGGCCGACTACGCCGCGGCGGCGCGGCTGACGCTCAACATCGGCCGCGACCTCGACGTGGCCAATCGCCGGCTGTCGCTCCCGCAGGCGACGCCGGGACCGCGCACCTTCGAGGTCGCCCTGTCGGGCTCGGCGCAGCTGTTCTTCGTCACCGGCCTGGAAATCTGCGCGCATTTCGAGCCGGACACGGAGATCCTGCTGGTGGACGGCGCGGCCGATATCGCGCGCGCCATCGAGCGGTCGCTCGACGAGCCCGGCGCGATCGAGGCGATCGCGCGCCGGGCGCAGGCGCGGGCGCTCCGCGAGCACACCTACCGGCATCGCGCGGCGCGCCTGCTCGACCTGAGCCGCCTGACGGTCCCGGCCTGATCACGCCGCCGCTGAGACGGACGAGACCGCGCATGTCCGACCTGTCGATCCTGCTGCTCGACACCGAGCCGCAGACCCACAACCGCTACCTCGTGCTCGCCATCGCGGACGCGCTGCGCCGGCATCCCGCGGTCGGCCGGGTCCATGTCGGCGGGCACGGCGATGCCCTGGCCGCCTTCGTCGAGCAGGGTCTCGACACGCTGATCGCTTTCGGCGGCGCGCGGGCGCACGCGCCCCTGGTCGGTCGGCTCGCGGGGCTCGCTCGGACCAGCGTGCTCTGGACCACGGAGGATCCGTACGAGCGCGAAGCGAACGTGCGCGGGTCGGGGGTCTTCGATCTGGTCTTCACGAACGACCTTGCCACGGTCCCGGCCTACGGAGGCCGGGCACACCACCTCGCCCTCGGCGCCTCCTCGCTCTTCCACGATCTCCCGGTGCTCGAGGACGACGCGCGCTACCGCTACGACCTCCTCTTCATCGGAACGGCGTGGCCGAACAGGGTCGCGACCCTGAACGCGCTCTCGGCCAAGCTGCCGCGGGACGTGAAGTTCAAGCTGGCGCTGCCGTGGAACGCGCATATCGGTCCGCCGGAGCTGGAGGACGAGGCGCTCGTCACGGACTGGCGCTGCGGCAACCGCGACTTCGCCCTCCTGGCGAACCGCAGTCGCGTCGTGCTCACCCTGCCCCGGATCTTCTCGGCGGCGCGCGCCGATCAGGCGACCGGTTCGACGCCGCCGCCGCGGCTGTTCGAGACGGCGCTGGCCGGCGGCTACCAGGTCGTGGTCTCGCCCGAGCCGGAGACGGCCGCCTACTACACGCCGGGCGCCGAGATCGCGCTCTGCGACGACGAGGCCGGTGCGGTCGAGGCGATCCTGACGGCCCTGACCGAACCGGAGGCCCGCATCGCGCGCGCGCGCGCCGCGCAGGCGCGGACCCGCGCCGAGCACCTCTACGACCATCGCGTGGCGACGATCCTGGACGCGGTGATCGACCGGCGCCGGACGCAGACGCGCCGGCCCCCCCTCGAACCGTCAGCGCCCCGCACGGTCCTGATGCTCACCCACAACCGGATGGGGCATCGTCCCGGCGGCGGGGTCGAGGTCTATCAGGAACTGCTGACCGAGCTCGGCGAGCCGTACCGCGTCCTGTTCCTCTTCTCCGTCTTCGGCGACGGGCGCTGGTCGCTCCGGCTCGAGGGCCCGGGGATCGCGGAGAGCTTCGCCTGCGGTCCCGTCACGCCGCCGCTCTCGACGGACCCGTTCGTGGAGGGGATCTTCCAGAGACTGCTGTTCGAGCATCAGGTCGACCTCGTCCACATCCATCACCTGATGCACGTCCCGCTGTCGCTGCCGCTGATCGCGCGGGCCTGCGGCATACCCACCGTCTACCACCTGCACGACCATTTCCTGATCTGCGAGCGCTGGCTGCTGCTCGATCACACCGGCCGGTTCTGCGACGTCGTCAATCGCGGGGCGGACCAGTGCGACGCGTGCCTGGTCTCGGGAAACCAGTATCCGCCCGGCTCCAAGGCGCGCCGCGACGGCATGATGACCCTGGTGACCGACGCGATCGACGCCTTCGTCACGAGCACGCCCGCCACGGCGGAGTACCTCCGGCGCTACTTCCCCGGCATCCCCGCCGACCGGATCGTCGAGATCCCGATGGTGGCGCCGAACACCGCGCCGGCCGGGGCGCGGCCGGTGTCCAGGCGCAGGCGCGACGGCGATCGGCTGACCGTGGCGATCCTGGGCAATCTCGCGGCCCACAAGGGCGGCCAGCAGGCGATCAACCTGATCCGGAGCTGCGAGGCCTATCCCATCCATTTCAAGGTGATCGGCCGCATCGACGACCCGTACCGCGAGGCGGTCGCGGGCCTCGGACCGGATCAGGTCACCGTGACCGGCGCATACGAGCAGCACGCGATCGGCGGCCTGCTGGCCGGCTGCGATGTCTCGCTGCACCTCTCGACCTGGCCCGAGACGTTCGTCATCGCGCTGACGGAGGCGTGGCAGGCGGGCCTGGTCCCGATCGTCGCCGATATCGGGGCCCTGGCCGAGCGCGTCGAGGACGGGATCGACGGGTTCAAGGTCCCGCCGGACGATGCCGGCGCCGTCCGCGCGCGCCTCATCGCGCTACACTACGATCGCGCCCGCCTCGCCCGGATGCAGGCCTCCATCGGCCGGAAATCCTTCCCCGACACCGACGGCCACCTCGGGTCGGTCCGCGCCCTCTACGAGCGCCTGATCGAGGCGCGGCCGCTGCGCCACGGACGGGTTCCCAGCCACCTGCGGCACGGTTTCGACCTGCGGCTCGAGACCCTGGGATACCGGACGAACGCCGCCTCCTGGACCAGCGCGGCGATCGCGTGGGATGAGGCGGCCCGAGCGCCGGAGGCGTCGCCCACCGTGATGGCGGCGGCGCGCGCGCGCCCGGTTCCGGAGATGCCCGACGCGTTCCGGCGTCTAACGCTGAGGCCGGTCCGGCGCAGCGAGTGCGGCTGGAGCCTCGACGTGCTGCGCACGGACGAGCGCCTTAACCGGAGCCTGGATCTCTCGTCGGTCGTCGCGCGGGCTTCCGTGTTCCTGCGCGGCTGGCTGCACGTCTCGGGGCCGGCGCCGAAGGCGATCTACCTGCGGCTGACGGGTCGCACCGGGACATCGTGGGTCGCCCTGCAGAGCGATCTCCGTCCGGACGTGGCCAAGTGGTACGGTGAACCCGCCGCCGCGACGTCCGGCTTCACCGGCCAGATCGACGTCGCGGGGATGTCCTTCGGACGCTACGCGCTCGCGATCGTCCAGATCGCCGACGGTAGCCTGCGCATCCTCGAAGACGTCGCTTCGATCTTCATCGCCCCCGACACCGAGCCGCCGGCGCGCTTCGTTCCGGAGCCGCGCCATCTCGTCAGCGGGCCGCCGCACGTCCCGGATCTGCACCACAGCCTGCCGGATGCCGGCGACGCGCTCCGCGTGTCGCCGGGGCAGCTCTGGGCCGCGGAAGTCGCGTTCCCCGGGACCGCGCCCCGGCTCGGCAAGGACACGCTGGCGGTGTTTCGCGGCACCAACGGTCAGACGTGGCGGGCGCCCGTCCTCAAGATCGACGAGCGGACGGTGCGCATCACCGCCTCCGTCCCGAACATCGATCCGGGCGCCTACACGGTGTCCCTGGCCGAGCCGCACAACAGGACGTTGCGGACCCTCGCGACGCTGTTCCGCACCCAGGTGGCGCGTTCGGAGTGACGGGAATCACCGGCAAGCCCGGTCTCGATCCCCCGAGCCGACCCCGGACGTGGGCCTACCACGCCTCGACCCGTTCACCGCCGAAGATGCGCGAAGTCGGCAGCTCGAAGATGAAGTAGGGATTGAGTTGCGGCGGAGCCGCGGCCTCATCCAGGCGGGACTGCTGCTCGGGCGTCAGGACGACCTCGAGGGCGGCGATGTTCTGCGCCAGCTGCTCCGGGCGGCTCGCCCCGACCAGGACCGAGGCGACGCCGGGGCGCCGCGCGACCCAGGCCAGCGCCACCTGCGCCATCGGTCGGCCGACGTCCGCGGCGACCGCCCGCAGCACGTCCACCACCGCGAAGTTCGCCTCGGTGAACAGCATGCCGCCGAAGGGGTTGTCGCCGTTGAGCCGGCCGTCGCTGCCGCCCTCGGCCGCGTCGCCGGCCCGGTCCGGGAGCGAGCCTGCCGGACCGGCCTGAGCGAGCTTCTCGCGGCCGTACTTGCCGGTCAGCAGGCCGGCCGCCAGCGGGCTCCAGGGCACCAGCCCGAGCCCGAGGGCGCGGCCCGCGGGCAGCACATCGAGTTCCACGCCCCGGTCGAGCAGCGAGTAGGCGTATTGCAGGCCGATGGGTTCCGGGAGGCCGTGGGCACGGGCCAGCGCGGCGATCTGCGCGGCGTACCAAGCGGGCGCGTTCGAGAATCCGTAATACAGGATGTCGCCGCGCGCGACGGCGTCGGTCAGCGCCCGGAGGACTTCCTCCGGCGGCGTGGTCCGGTCCCAGACATGGGTCCAGTACAGGTCGATCCAGCCGGTCCTGAGACGGCGCAGGGAGCTCTCGAGACCGGAGCGGATGTTCCGCGCGCTGTTGCCTCCGGCGAGCGGCGTGCCCTGCGCGCGCGGGAAGCCGGACTTCGTCGCGACGACCAGGCGGTCGCGCAGACCGCGCGCCGCGATCAGGTCGCCGAGCATCGTCTCGCTCGCACCGCCCGCGTAGACGTCGGCCGTATCGAGGAAGTTGCCGCCCGCTTCGACGTAACGGTCGAAGATGGCCGCCGAGACCGTCGCGTCGCTGCCCCAGCGGGCGGCGCCGAAGGTCATGGTCCCGAGCGCAAGGGGGCTCACGGCCAGACCCGAGCGTCCCAGGGTTCGATAGTGCCTCAGATCCATCGCCGCACCTCACTGTTGAGGGCTTGGTCGTAGTCCGGCGTCGGGATCGGGATTAGCCGTGGTATTCCGCATGCACCTGTGAGCACAGTTCAGGAATGCGGCGCGGCACCCTCGAAGATCTGGCGGCTTTCGCGGCGGTGGCGCGCCATCGCAGCTTCACGCGGGCGGCCGCGGAGATGGGGCTGTCGCCCTCCGCGCTCAGCCACACGATGCGGGCTCTGGAGGCGCGTCACGGCGTGCGCCTGCTGGCCCGCACCACCCGCAGCGTCGCGCTCACTCCGGCCGGCGAGCGGCTGCTGCGGTCGGTCGGCCCCGCGCTCGAGGACGTCGCGCGCGGGCTCGACGCGCTGGCCGAGTGGCGCGGCGCGCCGTCGGGGCGGCTGCGGCTGACGACCTTCGCGTACGCCGCGCGGGCGATCCTCGAACCCAGACTGCCCAACTTCCTGATCGACCACCCGGCCGTCTCGGTGGAGGTGATCGTGGACGACCCCCTGACCGACATCGTCGCCGCCGGCTTCGACGCCGGGATCCGCTTCGGCGAGACGGTCGAGCGCGACATGGTGGCGGTCCGGGTCGGACCCGACCTGCGCACGGTGGTCGTCGCGACCCCGGACTACTTCGCCCGTCACCCGCGCCCGGAGAGCCCGGCTGACCTGGAAGCGCATTGCTGCGTGAACTACCGGCTCGTCGGCGGCGGTGGGTTGCTGCCCTGGGAGTTCGCCCGCGACGGCCGCGAGATCCGGGTGCGCGCGGCCGGCCAGCTCGTCGTGAACGATGGCCGGCTCGCGGCCGCCGCGATCCGGGCCGGTGCCGGGCTCGGCTACATGCTGGAAGACGAGGCGGCCGACGACCTAGCCGCGGGACATCTCGTCCAGGCGCTGGAGGCGTGGTGTCCGTCGTTTCCCGGCTGCCACCTCTACTACCCCGACCGGCAGGTCACGCCCGCCCTGCGCAGCCTGATCGACGCGCTGCGGTGGCGGGAGGCGCCGTCGCCTCCCTGCCCGTGAGACCGTGCCCGCGTGACAATGCCTGCGAGACCGTACCCGCGGGGCCTCCCCGCTCAGGCGCCCCGCCAGTCGCGGGCGACCTCGCCCGCGAAGTCGCGGTAGCTGCGCGGCCTGCGGCCGAGGAGCCTCGCGAAGTCCGCAACCTCGGCCTCGGTCGCGACGGCGCCATCCTCCTGGTAGCGGCGCATCATCACCCGCAGGTCATAGGCGAGCCAGGCGGGGGCGAAGCTCCGGAGCCGCTGCTCCAGCGCGTCGAGATCGTCGCCTCCGTAGCGGACCGCGCGCCCGAGGGCCTCGGACCAGATCTCCGCCAGGGCGTCGCCCGTCAGGGCGTCCGGCCCGACGACGTCGTAGGTCTCGGCCGGAAGACGGTCGGCCGCGCGCTCGCGGCGCAGCAGCGCGTTGGCCGCCGCCTCGGCGATATCGCGCACGTCGACCATCGAGACGCCGGCCTGCCCGAGGGGCACGGCATACAGGCCGGCCCCAAGAAGCGGCTCCTTCTGGGCGAGGTCGTTCTGCATGAAGTAGGAGGGCCGCAGCACCGTGGCGGGCAGGTCGAGGGCCGCGATCATCCGCTCGACGGCGTGCTTGCCGGTGAAGTGCGGGGCATCGACGAAGGCCTCGCTCTTGAAGACCGAGAGATAGACGATGCCGCGCACGCCCGCGTCGCGGGCGAGGCTGAGCGTCGTGATCGCCTGGGTCAGCTCGTCCGGCGCGTTGGCGACGAGCAGGAACAGGGTGTCGACCCCGACCAGCGCCGCGCGCATCGCGTCGATGTCGGCGGGATCGCCGCGGGCGGCCTCGACGCCGGAGGGGAATCGCGCCTTCTCGGGCGAGCGGGTCAGAGCGCGCACGGCGGCCCCCGCGGCGACGAGATGATCGATGACGGCGGAGCCGATGCGGCCCGTGGAACCGGTGACGAGGATGGTCATGGCGGATCTCCTGGATGCGGGGCGGCCCCGAGCGGGCCGCCGATGATCCGAAGATGCGCCGTTCCTTTTCTGAGCCATAGTCGGCAAGATCGGGACTGGGTGTCCCGGATCTGGAACAGCACATGGACCTCGCGGCGCTCGCCGACTTCAATCTCGTCGCCGGCCACGGCGGCTTCGGCCGCGCCGCCCGGGCGAGCGGGCGGCCGAAGGCGACGCTGTCGCGGCGCGTCGCCGAGCTCGAGGCGAGCCTCGGGACGCGGCTGATCGAGCGGGGCGAGCGCAGCCTGCGCCTGACAGAGGCGGGGGCGCTCCTCCACGCCCGGACGGGGCCGCTGCTCAGCGAGATCGCGGAGGCCGGCGCCGTCGTCGGTGGCGGCCTCGACCGACCCCGTGGGCGGCTCCGGGTGAGTGCGCCGCTGCTCCTGTCCGACACGCAGCTCGGCCGCGTCGCCGCGGACTTCGCCCGCGCCTATCCCGAGGTCGAGCTGGAGATCTCCGCCGAGGACCGGTTCGTCGACCCGATCGAGGAGGGTTTCGACGTGATCATCCGGGTCAATCCGAAGCCGGACGAGCGCCTCGTCGGGCGCTGTGTCCTGCGGGACGAGCTCTGGCTGGTGGCGCCGCCCGAGGTCCCGCGTCCCGAACAGTCGGCCGGGACCGACGCGGCGACCGTGCCGGCGGCGGTGCGCTGGACGCCGCGTCAGGACGAGACGTGGCAGGTCCATGACGGCCGGACGCGCCGGACCTACGCGCCCGTGCCGGTCCTGCGCCTGTCCTCGCTGCCGATGCTGCGCGACGCCGTGGTGGCGGGCGCCGGCGCGGCGCTGCTCCCGCGCTCGCTTGTCGGGGGCGACGTGGCGGCCGGACGCCTCGCCTGCTGGGGCTGGCTGGAGGGGCCGCCGACGGAGCTGTGGGCGCTCCACACGTCCCGGCGCTTGGTCAGTCCCAAGGTGAACGCCTTCGTCGCCCATCTGGCAGCCGCGCTGTCGACGGATCGACCCGCCCGGCGGTAGATCGAGCGTTCGAACCGAGGGGCGCCGAGCGCGGCGCGCGCGCGGGACGGTGCCCTATCCGCATTCTGCCGCACCGCCCCGACGCGGCGCCTCGGGCGAGCCCGGCGGACCCGCCATCGTCCGGCCGAGCCAGTCCACGAAGGCCGCCGCCGGCCCTGCGGGTGGCAGGGCACGCACGAGAACGAAGTACCGGAGCCCGTTCATGAGGGCCGCGTCGCAGGCGGGCACGAGGCGCCCGTCGGCGCGATAGGGCGCGACGATCAGCGATCGCCCCAGGGCGATGCCCGAGCCGCCGAGCGAGGCGCGCAGCGCCAGTTGCGCGAGGTTGAAGTAGAGATTCTGGACGCGGCCGCCCCAGGGCGCCCCATGGACGCCTATCCAGCGATCCCACTCCTCCGAGACGCTCGCGGCCGCCTCCCACGGCGTCGCGTCGTGGAGCAGCACGACGGCCCCGCCGGGATCCGCCGCATCCCGGTAGGCCGGGGCGCAGACCGGGTAGACCGGCTCGGGATGGTCGAAGACGACCGTCGCACTGGGAGGCGGCGCCGGGCCGTAGCGGATCGCGACGTCGATACCGGACTGCGCCATGCGTCCCGGATCCAGGTCGTGGGTCTCCCCGAAGACGGCGACGTCGATGTCGGGATGCGTGTCGCTGAAGGCTTTCAGCCTTGGCGCGAGCCATTCCGAGGCCAGGGAGGGGACGCAACTGATCCGCAGCGTCGCCCGGCCCTCGCGCCGTTCCCCCCGGAGCAGGGCCTCGCCCATCCCGTCGAAGCCGCTCCGCGCCGCGGCGAACAGGTGGTGACCCGCGGCAGTCAGCCGGATCTCGCGGGTGCCCCGCTCGAGCAGCGGGTAACCGAGGCGCCGCTCCAGCCGCTGGATCCGCTGCGTGACCGCGCTCTGCGTGACGGCGAGGCGGTCGCCCGCACGGGCGAAGCCGCCCGCCTCGACCAGGACGCGGAAGAAGAACAGGTCGCCGGCCAGGCGCGCGTCGAGCCTGACGGGCATGCCCGATCATAAGCGGGCCTAATAGACCGCACCAGAGAATATAATTGGCCGCATGAGCGCCGCTCGCGCAGGGTCGGCGCGGACAAACCGGGCAGGATCGGGAGCGCCATGGCAGCCGTCGACGGGATGCAGACTCAACCGCCGTGCGACCGGATCCCGGAGGCGGTCAGGCGCGCCAGCCCCACGGTCTGGATGAACCCGGCGCTGGACGCCACCGCGTCCGTCCTGCCCGGACTCGCGACCGGCCGTGCCGACGTGGACGCGGCCGTGGCGCGCTGGCAGCGGTTCGCGCCGCTCTTGGCGCGCCTCTTCCCCGAAGAGGGCGCCGGCCGGATCGACTCGCCGCTCGTCCCGCTGGAAGAGCGCCTGTCCCGTGACGTCCTGGACGGCGCCGACGGGCGCGTGCTGGTGAAGGCCGACCACGCGCTGCCGGTGACCGGCTGCATCAAGGCGCGCGGCGGCGTCTACGAGGTCCTGGCCTATGCCGAGGACCTGGCCGCGCGGGCCGGGCTGCTCACCGAGGGGCGATCCTACGCGGCCTTCGCCGACCCGGAATTCCGCGCCCTGTTCGCCCGCCACGTGATCGCGGTCGGCAGCACCGGCAATCTCGGCTTCAGCGTCGGCCTGATGGGGCGCTCGCTCGGCTTCGCGGTCGAGGTCCACATGTCCCACGACGCCAAGGCGTGGAAGAAGCAGCGCCTGCGCGAACTCGGCGCCCGCGTCGTCGAGCATCGCGGCGATTACGGGGCGGCGGTCGCGGCGGCCCGCGGCGCGTTCGCCGGCCGCGCGGACGCCCATTTCGTCGACGACGAGGATTCCGTCGACCTGTTTCTCGGCTACGCGGCCGCGGCCCTCGACCTTCAGCGCCAGCTCGCGGAGTCCGGGATCGCGGTGGGCCCGGCGCAACCCCTGTTCGTCTATCTGCCCTGCGGCGTGGGCGGCGCGCCGGGCGGCGTCGCCTTCGGCCTGAAGCTCTTGTTCGGTGACGCCGTGCACCCGGTCTTCGTCGAGCCGGTCGCGTCCCCGTGCATGCTGGTCCAGCTCGCGGCCGGTCTCGAGCGCACGGTCAGCGTCTACGATGTCGGCCTCGACAACCGCACCGCGGCGGACGGGTTGGCCTGCGCCTCCGCGTCGATGCTGGTGGCCCGGACGCTCGAGAAGCTGGTGGCCGCCGTGGTCACGGTGCCCGACGACGCGCTGTACCGCTGGCTCAGGGTGATGTGGACCGAGGCGGGCCTGCGCCTGGAGCCCTCGGCGGCGGCGGGCTTCGCGGCGGCCGGGCGCTTCGCCGCCACGCTGCCCGCGGCGGTCGGCGCCGCGGCCACCCACGTGATCTGGACGACCGGCGGCGCGCACCTCCCGGCCGAGGAATTCGAGGCGGCCCTCGCCCGCGGTTGAGGCGCGCTGGACGTCGGATCAAAAACCGAGACCGCGCGGCCGCGGCTCCTGGATCGTGCCCGATCGCCAGGCGATCCGCGGCCGATTCAAAGTGAGGGCCAGACCCGGCCGTCGCTCACTCCATCAGGTCGGTCAGGGCCCCGATCTCGTCGGCGTTCTTCCAGACCGTCTCGCAGCCGATCACCGTGTCGGTGGCGTCGATCGTAAGCGTGAACGCGGGGGGCACCCGCTCGGTCCCGACGAGCCGGAGGCGAACACCCCACCGCGACATGTCGTGCACCACGCAGGGGATGGCGGGATGGCCGGCCACCGAGATGCATCCGCTCAGGTTGACGGAGACGCGTCGGGCGTTGCGCTGGTTGTCCATAAGTACTCCGCGCTAGAGCGCCGGAGGATAAGCGGCGACCGATCAAGGGCCGGTTTACGAACTGAACTCAATTGCGCCTAAAATTCGCGTCGAGGTGGCTAATACCGAAGTCTCGACCTACCGATTGGGAAGCCACCGGGAGACGAAGGTCAGCGGACGCGACGTGCCGGCCCGGCCGTCGGCATCCGCACGCGCGTCCTCGTCCGGCAGCAGCGACCCGATCAGGCGGAGCAGCTTCTCCCGCTCCTCCCCGGTGAACAGCACGAGGAAGGAACCGAGATCCAGTTGGACCTCCGGCGCGTCATCGCCCGGGGAGTGAGAGACGTAGGGCTGTCCGGTCTGGAGGTCGCGCATCAGGGCCCAGCGGTCGCCGCCGACGCCGACATGGAATTCGCGCGCTATCCGTGGGCCCTGTTCAATCATTGCTCATCCCGCACGCCGTCAACGTGCAATTTTCAACGGGATAGAGCGCGCAAACGCCTTGCGATATAACCTGGCTCAAGAATTCACAGGTATCGTCGACTGCAGCCCCACCGGCGCGAGCCGCCGGTGACGGGATGTCGGCGCGGTCTCGGGCTGGAGGTTGGTGCACTTGCGGCGCAGGATCGCGGACGATCCGACGCCGGACTGACATGCCCCATCTCCGCGCGGCAAAGGGCGCGTTTTCGGACCGAGAAGGGCGAGCGCTCCGCTCTCGCCCGGTCGGCGCCGGCCCTAGCGATACGCGTGGGGGCGTGAGCGCTCGAAGGCGGCCGCGCAGGCCGTGTCGAAGAGCTTGCAGGGCGGCGGGGCGTCGCCCGGTTCGACGAGCATCGGCTGTCCGCGGATGTCTCCGGTGGCGTGAGCCTGCGAGTACCGTGACCGCGGGTCGAAGTAAGGATCCGAAGTGTAACTGCTCATGAAGGCGCCTCCTGCCGGCATCTCGCTCTCGGACAGCGCCACGCCGGTCTGCAGCGACAGTGAGAGCACCGAGACCAAGATCAGCAGACATCGTCTGGTCATAGGCCTGCTCCTCCTTGAGCGCACGAGATCGGCAGCGCGGAAGCCGCGCTCCGGATGTCCTGGATGTGTCCGACGAGACCGCCGCGGGCGTCAGCGGCCGGTCTCTGCGAGCAGGCCCGCCACAACGCGTGCGCGCTTCGGAACAGCCGCCCGACGGGATCACAGCGTGGCCGCGACGCACTGCCTTCAGCGACGTTGGCGGGTCAGCCCATCTCGACATTCGGAAGATGGCGCAAGCCGAGCACGCACTGCAATAAAATAGGCTTTTCAGCAGTGAAAACGAAATTGATTTGAGAAATTTTCTTTAAAATTCGATGCGCGCCCGTCCGGCCGCGGCCTGGGTCGGAGACAGTTCAAGCATCGGTTTCGCGACGCACTTTAGAGATCCGCTGCCGCTTTAAGTTTCTTAAACGCGCTTTATTTTGTCGTGCCGAATTCATTCGAAGAGTGTCTTTGCCAGGACTATAACTTCGGCGTGCCGGGCATTCGCCCTGCCTTCTCTTCGCACACGAGGCTTGATCGGCTCCCAGTTCACGCGGGCATCCCGCGGGAATGGGAGCCGGGTCACGGCGGGACACCCGACTGATCACATGGAACTCGTCCGGTTCGCTCTGAAGTTTCGCAAGAGCTTCTATGTTCTTGCCGTCCTCATGTTCCTCGCGGGGCTCGGCTCGATCACCGTCGCGCCGAAGGACGTGCTGCCCGCCGTCGATATCCCGGTGGTGGTGGTGGTGTGGACCTATAACGGTCTCGACGCGACCGACATGGTCCAGCGCATCACGAACTACAGCGAGTTCTCGCTGTCGAGCAACGTGAACAACATCCGCCGAATCGAGTCGACGTCGATCCAGGGCACGGTGACCGAGCGGATCTACTTCGATTCCGCGGTCAGCATCGATCTGGCGATGACCCAGGTCGACTCGGCGATGAACGCGATCCGCTCGCGCATGCCGCCGGGCGTGCAGCCTCCCGTCATCATGCGCTTCTCCGCCTCGTCGGTGCCCGTCATTCAGATGGCGCTGTCGTCCTCGAAGCTGCCGCTCACCAAGGTCTTCGACTACGCGCAGTACCGGACCCGTCGCCGGCTCGCCGAGGTGCCGGGCTCGACCCTGCCCTCGCCCTACGGCGGCGCGCCGCGTCAGGTCATGGTCGATCTCGACCCCGGCAAGCTGCGCGCGATCGGCATGACGCCGCTCGATGTCCTGAACGCGGTCCTCAAGCAGAACCTCGTCGTGCCCTCGGGCCTCGCGAAGATCGGGACGCAGCAATACACGGTGCGGCTGAACTCGAGCCCGCAGCTGGTCGATCAGCTCAACCGCATTCCGATCAAGGTCGAGAACAACCAGCCGGTCCTGCTGCGCGACGTCGCCCATGTCCGGGACGGCTCGCCCCCGCAGATCAACATCGTCCGCGCCGACGGCCACCACTCCGTCCTGTTGCAGGTCCTCAAGAACGGCGCGGCCTCGACCCTGGACGTCGTGAACGCCGTCAAGGCCGCCCTGCCGGACATCCACGCGGCCGCGCCGAAGGGCATGACCATCACGCCGCTGTTCGATCAGTCAGTCTTCGTCTCGGACGCCATCTCCGACGTGGTGCGCGAGGCGGTGATCGCTGCGGGGCTCACCGGTCTCGCCATCCTGCTGTTCCTCGGCTCCTGGCGCTCGACCATCGTGGTGCTGGTCTCCATCCCGCTCTGCATCCTGACCTCCCTGTCGATCCTGGTTGCTCTGGGCCAGACCGTCAACGTGATGACCCTGGGCGGCCTCGCCTTGGCCGTCGGCATCCTCGTGGACGACGCGACGGTCGCGATCGAGAACACCTACCGGATGTTCGAGGAAGGCTTCTCCTTCCGGCGCTCGGTGGTCGAGGGCGTGGCCGGCATCGCCAAGCCGGCCCTGATCTCCACGCTGGCGATCTGCTCGGCCTTCTCGGCGGTCTTCTTCCTCACGGACGCGCCCCGCTACCTCTTCGTCCCGCAGGCCGAGGCGGTGGTCTTCGCGATGCTGACCTCCTACCTCCTGTCGCGGACGCTGGTGGCGATCCTCATCGACGTCCTGGTCGCCCCGGAATACGCCCGGCATCACGGCCCGGCCGCCGAGGTCGATGGGGCGTCACCACCCCGCCGCCGCTCCGTCCTCAGCCGGATTCTCCGTGCGCCGACACGGCCCCTCGCTTGGCTGCTTCAATATCCGCTGCGCGGCGCCCTCGCCTTCCGCAACGCGTTCGAGCGCGGGTTCGCGCGCTTCCACGCGGGCTATGTCGGCCTCCTGTCCGCGGTGCTCGGGCACCCGGCCCGCGCGCTGTCCGGCGCGCTCGCCGTCGTCGCGGTGACAGCCGCGATCTTCCCCTTCGTCGGTCAGGACTACTTCCCGCAGATCGAATCCAGCCAGATGACCCTGCATATCCGCACCCGGCCGGGCGAGCGGATCGAGCAGGCGGAGAAGACCTTCGCGCAGGTCGAGGACGTCGTCCGGCAGGTCGTCCCGAAGGACGAGCTCGGGCTCATCCTGGACAATATCGGCCTCCCCGCCTCGAACTACAACTTCGCCTTCATGGATGCGTCGTTCGTCGCCTACAATGACGGGCAGATGCTCATCAACCTGAAGGGTGAGCATAAGCCGATCTCCTTCTACGAGAAGCGGCTGCGCCAGGTCCTGCACCAGGCCTTCCCCGACGACACCTTCTACTTCCAGCCGTCCGACATCATCACGCAGATCCTGAATTTCGGGACCGTCGCGCAGATCGACGTGCAGGTCTCCGGGCGGCACGATGCCGAGGACCTCGCCGTGGCGCAGGACCTCGTCCGCCGCATCGCGGCGGTCCGCGGCGCCGTCGACGTCCACCTGCACCAGATCGTCGACGCCCCGCAGATGTACGTGAACGTCGACCGCAGGCTGGCCTCCGAGATGGGCGTCAGCGAGCAGTCCATCGCGCAGAACCTGAACGTCTCGCTCTCCGGCTCCTTCCAGGTCAGCCCGAACTTCTGGGCCGATCCCAAGTCCGGCATGCCGTATCAGCTCTGGGTCCAGACGCCGGAGTGGCGCAACGCCGACATCACGCAGCTGATGAACACGCCGGTCTCGGTGCACACGGACGCGGGTGACAGGCCCGGCATCCCGATCCTGCTGTCGAACATCGCCACGATGCAGCGGCAGCCTGAGCAGACCGTGATCAACCACGTCAACCAGCAGCCGACCTTCGACATCCTCGCCAACGTCCAGAACGCGGATCTCGGCAGTGTCCGAAACGCCGTGGACCGGATCGTCGCCGAGGAGCAGGTCAAGCTCCCGGCCCCGGACAAGATCCTCGTCCGCGGCCAGATCGAGAGCATGGAGAGCGCCTTCTCGCGCATCGAGCTCGGGCTCGGGATCGCGCTGGTGGCGGTCTACCTGCTGCTCGTCCTGAACTACCAGACGTGGGTCGACCCCTTCGTGGTCATCGCCGCCCTGCCGCTGGCCTTCTGCGGCATCGTGATGAGCCTGTTCATCACCAGCACGGCGTTCTCGATCCCCGCCCTGTTCGGCGCGATCATGTCGGTCGGCGTGGCGAGCGCGAACTCGATCCTGCTCGTCACATTCGCCAAAGAGCACCGCGAGGCCACCGGCTGCTCTGCCCGCGAGGCCGCCCTGATGGCCGGCCATACCCGCCTCCGGCCGGTGCTCATGACCGCCTCCGCGATGTTCCTGGGCCTGATCCCGATGGCGATCGGGTCCGGCGAAGGCGCCGAGCAGAACGCCGCCCTTGCCCGCGCGGTGATGGGCGGGATCGGGATGGGCACCGTCTCGACCCTGCTCTTCGTCCCCCTTCTCTACACCCTGCTCCGCCGCAACCCGATCAAGCCCCTCGAGGATTATTGATGACCCGTTTCAACGACGCCCCCGGGAGCGGCGCCGAGGCTGCCGCGCGGGCGCACCAGCACGCGGTCGAGATCGACCCGCTGCGGCAGGACGGGGCCGGCGAGGCCCTCGTCCACGCGGTGCCGCCGCCGCCGCGCAAGCGCCCGTTCCTCGTGGCGTTCCTCGCGCTCGGCAGCGCCCTCGGGCTCGGCGCCTGGCACCATTGGGAAACCTACCAGGCCTCCCTGGAGACCAAGGCCGAGGCCGTGAACTTCGTTCCGACGGTCCGCACCGGGCCGGCGCAGGTGGATGACGGGCCCATGACGCTGACCCTGCCGGGCCAGACCGAGGCCTTCGACCATGCCGACATCTTCGCCCGCGCCACCGGCTACATCGCCGAGCGCCGGGTCGACATCGGGTCGCGGGTCAAGAAGGGCGACCTGCTGGTCCGGATCGCCGCGCCCGACCTCGACCAGCAGGCCCGGCAGGCCGAGGCCCAACTCGGCCAGTTCAAGGCGCAGCTCGCCGTCGCGCAGGCGGATGTGGAGCAGGCCAAGGCCAGCGTGACGCTCGCGAACGTGACCGACGCCCGCACCGCGACCCTGGCCGGACAAGGCTGGGCCTCGAAGCAGAACGCCGACCAGACCCGCGCGGGGATGCTGACCGCCACCGCGACCCTCGCCGCCGCGCAGGCGAAGGTGAAGGTCGCGGAAGCCAACATCACCGCCCAGCAGGCGACCGTCGACCGGCTCCGCACGCTGACCACCTTCGAGAACGTCGTCGCGCCGTTCGACGGCATCGTGACCGCCCGCAAGGTCGATGTCGGCGACCTCGTCCACGGCGATGCCGGCTCCGGGACGCCGCTCTTCACGGTCGACAGCACCGATGTCCTGCGCGTCGCGGTGCAGGTGCCGCAATCGGCCGCCGTGGGCATCCGCGACGGGGTGAAGGCGCGCGTCCAGGTCGCGCAGATCCCGGACCGGACCTTCGACGGCACGGTCTCGCGCAGCTCGGTGGCTCTCCAATCCTCGGTGCGGACGCTGGACACGGAGGTCGACGTCGCCAATCCCGACGGAATCCTGCGGCCGGGCCTCTACGTCGCCGTCACTTTCGCGGTGCCGCGCACGCATCCGCGGGTGATCGTGCCGTCCGAGGCGCTCATCTTCGACGCGGAGGGGACGCGCGTGGCCGTGGTCGGGGCGGACGACACCGTCCGGCTCCGGCCGATCACGATCGCGCGCGATCTCGGCACGCGCCTCGAGCTGCGCAGCGGCCTCGACAGCGGCGAGACCGTCGTCCTCAACCCGCCCGCCGGCCTTCAGGACGGCAGCCGCGTCGTCCCCCGCGGCTCCGTCGCCTCTCAGGTCCCGACAGCCAAGCTCTCCGAGCAGGCGAGCGCGGAGTGAGGCGCATGGTCCAGATCCCTCGCTCCCTTGTAAGCTTCGCCGGCGGGATGACGCAGGTCGGCCGCCGCGACCGAACCGCATTTGACTCCGGCTCCGAAGAGGATAATTCCACCTCTCCCTCCGAGCCGCAGGAGACCAGACAGGGCCGGCGAATACAAAATAAGAAGGAAAAACGAATGGCCAGCGTATTGGTAGTCGAGGACGACCGGCGGGTCGCCGCGGAGATCGGTTCGGCCCTCGCGGAATACGGATTTCAGGTCGACGAAGCCCCCAGTGGCAGCATCGGACTACGCAAGGCCCTGGACGGTAACTTTGACGTGATCGTGCTCGACCGGATGCTCCCGGAGATCGACGGCCTGTCGCTGCTGACCGAGCTGCGCGCCGCGAAGGTCTCGACGCCAGTCCTGATCCTCAGCGCCCTGTCGGCCGTCAACGAGCGTGTCGACGGGCTGCGCGCCGGCGGAGACGACTACTTGGCCAAGCCATTCGAGTTCATCGAGCTGACCGCCCGCGTCGACGCGCTGGCGCGGCGCAAGATGGCCGCGGAGGCGGTGAACGAACTCGTCGTCGGCGACCTGCGCCTCGACCTGATCGAGCGCGTCCTCCACTGCGGGAACCGGGAAATTGAGCTCCTGCCCAAGGAATTCGCGATCATCGAGTTCCTGATGCAGAACGCCGGCACGCTGGTGAGCCGGAAGATGATCTTCGAATCCGTCTGGGGCTACAGCTTCAATCACCAGTCCAGCGTCATTGACGTCCACATCGGCAAGATCCGCAAGAAGCTCGATCCCGACGGGCTGAACCCGCGGATCCACACGGTGCGCAACACGGGCTTCATCCTCCGTGCGCCTTCTTGAGGTCCGGCGCACCAGCGGATTCCGCGTCGCGTGCCTGTTCTTCGCGACCTTCGGGACCGCCTCGCTGGCGCTCTCGGGCTTCCTCTACGTCGACACGCGCAGCTACGGCCGCAAGGCCGCGTTCGAGTGGGTCGAGTGGGAATCGAAGCACCTCCTGAACCTGTCGCCGCGCGCGCTGCGCGAGCGGATCGACGCGTCCGAGGATTTCGCCGAGGGCGGCCGCCCGCTCGTCCTGTTCGGGCCCGACCACGTTCGCCGGGCCGGCGCGCCGATCGCCTTCCCCGACAGGGCGCCGATCGGGAAGCCGTTCATCCTGGCGCAGCCGCTGGATCACCGCAGCCGCACGCTCTTCAGCCAGCTCACCGAGCTTCCGAGCGGCGAGTACGTGCTGGTCAGCCGCTCGGCCCAGGATCTCCAGTCCCTCGAGAAGGCGCTGGTCGAGACCTTTGTCTGGGGCATGGCCGCCACCATCGTGATCGGCCTGATCGGTGCCGTCGTGTTCGGCGCCGGCTCGCTGCGGCAGAACGATGCGATCACCAAGGCGGTCGAGCGCATCATGCGCGGCGACCTGAGCGAGCGCCTGCCGACGCGCGGCGTCTCGGCCGACCTCGCTCACCTCACGCGCGTCGTGAACGACATGCTCGACCAGCTCGAGCGGCTGATGCTGGAGATCAAGGGCGTCAACGAGAACATCGCCCACGACCTGCGCACCCCGCTGACCCGGGTGGTCGGCACGCTGGAGCGGTCGCTGCGCAAGGCCGACAGCGTCGCGGCCTTCCGCGCCTTCAACGAGGACGTCCTGGCCGAGGTCAAGAGCATCGTCGTCCGGTTCTCGGCCCTGCTGCGCATCTCCGAGATGGAGGACCGCCTGCGCCGATCTGGCTTCACCCAGGTCGATCTCGGCCGGCTGCTCGAGGATGCGGTGGAGTACTACGAGCCCCTGGCGATCGAGCGCGACATCCGACTTCTCTGGGACCGGCCGGACGGCCCGTGCGCGATCGAGGGCGACCGCAGCCTGATCTTCGAGGCGGTGAGCAACCTGATCGACAACGCCCTGAAGTTCACGCCGGCCGGCGGGCAGGTGACGGTCGCGCTGCTCCGGAATCCGACGGGGATCCAGGTCACCGATACGGGCTGCGGCATCCCCGCGGAGGAGCTGAGCGCCGTGCGCGCCCGGTACCGCCGCGGCGCGCTGAAGACCGACAAGAGCGGGTTCGGGATCGGCCTGAGCCTGGTCGATTCCATCGCGCGGCTGCACAGCGCCACCTTCGACATCGCCTCCGACGGGAGCGGCTGCCGCGTGACCCTCAGCTGGACCCACAGCGTCGCGGGGCACCCGTCGATCGACCTCCTGCCGGCCGCATCCCTCTGACGCCGTCGTCACGCCGTCGCGCCCGGCCGGTCCCGCATCGCGGGGCGTGCCGGGCGCGGGGCCGAACCGGGTGGGCGCTCAGTAGGCGGGCTGGCCGCGGCGGCGCTCGCGGCTGTTGAGATGGCTCCACTGGCGATTGGCCGGGACGGTCTCGACCGCGCTGGGCCGCTGGATCGCGGCGCTGTAGCCGGTCGCTCCCTCCCACATGCCGCCCGCCTTGTCGTTGCCCTCGGAGGCGGACCACGCGTCGAGGCCGCTGCCGTTGGTCCGGACGATGAGGCTGGGATCGATGGTCGCGCCACCGTCCTGAGCGAGAGCAGGTCCCGCGATCAGCATCGCGCCCATCGAGCAGGCGAGGACGATGTTCTTCATGATGATCTCCCGTTACACAAACTGTCGCTCACCGGCGACGTGGTAGTAAGATGCTGCAATACCCATTTAAACTCTATATTTTATTGCGGAATAATTCTTTCGCTCTTTGGACGGGCTTCAATCTTGAAACGATTTTTGAATTTCTCGTGGAGGATGGCCTCAGGTCGGCCACATCCCGGTCACCGGGATCGGGGCTTGTGTCGCCCAGGCCTGACGGACAATCCTGCCCGGCTTGCGCCGGCAGCGAGCACGAAAAAGCCGACCGGTTGCCCGGTCGGCGAAGTCGTATGGGTCTGAAGCTCTGGGTCAGACCGGCCCTGCCCTGGTACCCGGGCCAGCCGCTCTGAAACCATAGCATCCGCTCGGTCGGCGGCGAAGCAAGCCGCTGAAGAGCTGACTTTCTTGTAGATGATTTTGCGACGATCGCAAGCAAAAGATCTTTTATTTGTCGAATATGGCCCAATTTACGAGATAACTTACTTGGCGTTCCAAATAGAGAAGCCCGGCCTTGCGGCCGGGCTCGAGACTGGACGTTGCGCCCGCGAAGGCGCGTCGGATCGGTTCAGAAATCCCGCTGCACGCGGAACCGGAATTGGGCCGCATCCTGCGAATTGACGTAGCGCAGCGCGTTCTTCGAGATGTCCGGCGTGACGCCGCTGTTGAGCGCCGTGCGGATGTACTCGCCCTCGACGCCGATATCGAGATCCTTCACGGGGGTCCAGATCAGGCTGGCGCCGGTGATCATCTGGTTGTTGCCCCGCAGGATGGGACTCGTGGCGAAGGCCAGGGCATTCGACGCACTGGCGCCGGCCGGGGCGAAGCCGAAGCCGAGGAGGCCCAGCGCGTTGCGCCCCTTGGAGCTGTAGTCGATCTGCGCGTAGCTGCCGAAGAAGGCCGAGCGCCAGGCGGGCGACCAGTAATGGAGCAGGGAGGCGACAGCGGAGAACGAGGTCGACAGTTCGAGGCGGCCGGTCGCGGGGTTGAGCACCGCGTCCGCGTAGTATTGCGCGAACGAGCCGCCGCCGACCGGCGCCGCGCCGAGGGCGTCGTACGGCGCCGTGTAGTTGGAGATGCCCGTATAGGCGATGGCACCCTGCCCGTAGGCGCCCTGGAGGTAGAGCGTGTCGCCCGTCGCGATGAACGGCAGGTTGACCTTCAGGCCGCCCTGGACCGCCCAGCCGTAGGCGTTCGAGGCGCGTCCCGTCGGCGAAATGCCCAGGCCGGTCGTGGCGGTGGTGATGCCCGCGACCGTGCTGCCGGCGTCGCCGGCATTGATCTCGTGGACGGCGGCCGAGAGCTGCGCCGAGCCCCAGGCCTGGTCGATGCGGGCCGCGCCGACGAAGTCCGGCATGCGGCTCTTCTGGGTGACGTCGACGAAGGCGACATTGCCGGGACCGACGACGATCGGCGCCAGCCAGGTCGAGGGGGTGAACGGGTTGAAGGCGTTGCTGTAGCCCGCGAAGCCGCCACCGGCCGTGAAGGCCCCGACGGCCGAGCCTGTGCCGAAGATCGGGAAGCGCCGGTAGGTCGGATCTTCCATCGAGGCGGTCAGCGTGATGCCGTTCCCGAGGATCGCCGAATAGGCGAGCAGGTTCGTGCTGAACGTATCGGAGCCGGCCGTGCCGCCGATCAGCTCGAAGTCGTGCGCGTAGAAGTCGAAGAAGGAGGACGCGCGGCCCGCGGTGAGCCCGGCGAACTGAATGAAGGCCTTATCGGCGTTGACGTAGGTCTGCGTGCGCCCGAAGGCGTCGGCGCCGAGGCCCGCGATGGCCAAGCTCTCGCGCTGCCGGGATCCCGAGGTCAGGAACGGGCCGCTGCGGTTGGCGACATCGATGCGCAGGAAGGCGCGCAGGGTTCCGTAATCGGTCTGGGTCCGCGAATCGAGGTTCAGACGCATCAGGCCGAGATAGCCGGTGAGGTCGCCGCCGCCGCCCGTGCGAACCTTGCTGGTCTGATACAGAAAGTCATACCGCGCCCGTCCGGACAGACGAATGCAGGTATCGGTCCCGGGGATGTAGAAGAAGCCGGCGCCGTAGGCGTTGCAAACGCGTACGAACTCGACCGGCGCAGCCTTAAACGTCGGGAGATCGGCAGCGTACGCACCGCCGATCGGGATCATCAGGGCCGAGGAGCCCAGTAACAGCGCCTTGATTCTGGTCATCATATCCCCGCATCCGACGCCGCGGTCGTGCCACTGCCAGCGTCAACCCAATGATCCGCGTTCACGCACGTGTACGGGTCCCGACACGGTGCGACGTCGCAGTATTTTTTGAGAATTGGCCGCTCTATCGCTCGGCAGCTTGACCGTATCTGTCAAGATTTGATTTTACAAATAAATTGCGATTGCGTTTTTCAACCGAAATTGACTTCCTGAAATTTGTTTTTGTATCTGAATTGATCACGGAAATGGGAGCGCGCGGGTGAGGCGAGCTGCGGATCGCGGCCGCGTCGGCTCAGCGAGGCTGGTTGATGGCGCGGTCCATCGCGTGGACTCCGCCGACCGAGACCTTGAGTTCTGCGCCGTGGATGTCGCTAGCAGCGATGAAGAGGCATCTGCCGCCCTATCAGGCCTGCTCCCTGAGATCCGGCGACAGATCCCGTGCCGGCGCTAGGAGACCCTGTCTTCGAGCATTCTTGACTGAGCGCTCTGTCATGACAGGTGGCTGAGGTGCCGCTCTGAGGCCGTACCCTGTCGGCCGCGTCCGCCTCTCGTCGACGCGCGACCCGAAACAGTTTGCGCCGCGGCGGGGCGGAGCCGCCTTCCCGGCTGACCGACCGAGCCGAGACCGCCGTTAAGCATATCGATCAAGAGTTATAGATTGCAAAGCTCGGCTATATCCCGCGGCCGGCATCATGATTTACAAAGTTCTAACGTAGCGCGTCCAATTTGCGGCGACGGTGCGGAGGATCGAATGTCGGAACCGCTGACCCTCGCGCCGCATCCGCCCGGCGGAGCCGAGACCGCCCCCGGGTGGCGTAGTACAGCCGCCGCGCAGGTCGACCGGCATCCCCGTTCCGATTTCGGGACCATCGTGATTCACTGGGTGGTCGCCATCGCTATGGTGGCGAGCCTGCTCACGGGCCTGCGCATCTCGGCCGACGCGCCCGTGGCGCGGACCGCCAAGTTCCTGGCGCCCCTGCTTCCGCAAGGTGAAGTCTGGACCGTCCACTTCGTGGCCGGCCTGACCCTGTTCTTCGGAGTCACCGCCTATCTGGTCTACCTCGTGCGCGGGCGTCTCACGGATCGCAACGGCCTGTCGCGGCTCCGCGCCCTCCGTGTCAGCGGGCGAAGCAAGGCCGCCCGGAAGGCACGGTGGGGCGGCATCAACGTCGCGCTGCACTGGCTGATCTACGCCGTCACGCTCGTCCTGACAGGCACCGGGGTCGCGCTCTACCTCGGCTATGGCGGCTGGGTGGTCTGGCTGCACGCCACCTGCGCGCTGGTCGCCCTGGCCTACATCGCGGTCCATACCCTCGCGCACTTCATGTACGGCGGCCTGTGGCAGCTCCTTCGGTTGTTCCGTCCGGCGGCCCTGGCGGACGATGCGGCGCGGCGGCGGCGACCGCTCCTGGCCGCCGCCATCATCGGCCTCCCCGTCGTCGGCGGCCTCGCCTTCGCGGACGTGAAGGGCCGCTCCACGCTGGTGATCGACAAGGTGTCGGCCGGGCCCGACCTGTCGAAGCTCCTCGAAGACCCGGTCTGGCGCACCGCGCGCCCGGTCTCGGTCCGGACGATGCAGGGGGCCAATTTCGGCGGGACCGGTGAGACCACCGTCGAGATCCGCGCCGTGCGCGACGCGACGAACGTGTATTTCGCCTTCCGCTGGTGGGACCCGTCGCGCTCGCTCAAGCGCGTCCCGATGATCAAGAAGGCGGACGGCTGGCACCTCCTCGACGCGGACGCGGCGCGCGCGGACGTGACCGCCTACTACGAGGACAAGCTGGCGGTGATCTTCTCGCGATCCGACGCGTTCGGCAGCGGCGGGTCGACCCATCTCGGCGCCCGGCCGCTGCCCGACGCCCCCGCCCCGCTCAATGGCCGCGGCTACCACTACACCACCGACGGCAGCTACATCGACATGTGGCAGTGGAAGGCGGCCCGCGGCGGCATGCTCGGCGTCGTCGAGGACATGCATATCGGTCCGCCCACCGACCCCACCGCCGCCGAGCGGGCCGTGAAGGGCCGCTACCAAGCCGGCTACTGGGGCGATCCCGGCACCAGCGCGTACCGCTACAACTTCAAGTTCGAGGGTCCGGGCGGCTACGCGGGGGCGGTCGAGCCGCTGCGGCTTCCCAAGGACTGGCAGGCGACGGTGGCCAGGCTCGGCACCGTGGATCTGGACTTCGATGCCAGCACGTCGCCGGGCTCGGCGTGGTGGATGGTCGAGAAGACCGAGACGGTGCCGTACTCGGCGGCCGCCGACGCGGAGATCCCGGTCGGCACCGTGATGCCGGGCGTGCTCATGACCGACGGCTATACAGGGGACCGCGCCGGGATCTCGGCGGCCGCCGACTGGGCCGACGACCACTGGACCCTCGTCGCCGCGCGCAAGATCGCGACCGGCAGCAAGTACGACGTCGATTTCCTGCCGGGAAACACCTTCTACCTGTATGTCTCGGCCTTCGATCACACGCAAACGCGGCACACGCGGCACATGCGGCCGGTCGAAGTCTTTCTGCGCTGAGCCGGGAGCGCGCCGTGGCCGAACGCGTCACCCTCGTCATCAACGGAAGGCGGGTCAGCGCCAGCGCCGGCCAGACCCTGCTCGACGCGGGTCTGGCGGCCGGCCAGGCGATCCCGCACGACTGCGCCACCGGGCAGTGCGACACCTGCCGCGTCCGGATCCATGCGGGCGCGGTCGACGATGCGGGGACGCGCATCGGCGAGACCGTGCAGGCCTGCCGGGCTCGCCTGACCACCGACGCGGTCATCGAATTCGACGAGGTTCCGGAAGCCGTCCGGCGGGCCGGCACCGTGGACCGCGTCGTCGATCTCACCGCCGAGATCGTCGAGGTGACGGTCGCGCTGCGCAAGCGGCTGACCTACCTGCCCGGCCAGTATGTCCGGGTCTCCTTCGCCGGGCTGCCCGCGCGGGACTACAGCCCGACCCTGCGCGCGGACGGCTCGGGCGAACTGAACGAATTGATCTTCCAGATCCGCCGCCAGCCCGACGGCGCGGTCTCGCCGCTGCTCGGCGGCAGGATCGGACCGGGAACCGCGGTGAAGGTCGAGGGCCCGTTCGGGACCGCCTTCCACCGGCTCGGGCGCGGCCGTCTCGTGATCGTCTCATCGGGCGTCGGCTGGGCGCCCGCCTGGGCGGTCGCCCGCGCGAGCCGGATGCGTGAGCCGGAGCGCGACCTGCTCGTCGTGGCCGGCGCGCGGCACCCGCAGAATCTCTACATGCGCCCGGCGCTCGACTGGCTGCGCGCGCGGGGGGCGACGACGGTCCTGACCTGCAGTGGCGGCAACCCGCCTCCGGATGCCCGGCCCGGGCGGCCCACGCTCCACATGCCGATGCTCACGCGCGACGACACCGTCCTCGCGGCGGGCGCCCCCGAGATGGTCGCGGCTGTCCAGTTCCTCGCCGCGGCGACCGGGGCGACCTGCTACGCCGATCCCTTCTACGCGGCCGCGCGCGGCGCCGACGGGAGGCCGCCATCCGACACGAACTTCCTGCAGCGCTTCCTCCAGCGCGTCGCGGGTCATCGGACCGCTAAAACGGAGCCTGTCGCCTAGCAGATCGTCAACCACACCTTCGGTGTACGGTATCCGGTGACCTCGGGTTAAACACTCGAGGCGCATTCTCGGGTTATGGCACTGTTATTCACGTCTCTTCGGCGCATCATCGCGGGCGGAATCATCCTCCTGGCCCTGCCGGCCGCCGCGCGCGCGGACGACCTCGCGGTCGTCGGCACGGGCGACGGGATCGAGATGCTCCAGGCCGTGGCGGCCGCCTACAATGCCGAGAGCGGCGACGCGCGCGTGTCGGTGCCGCCGAGCATCGGTTCCGGCGGCGCCGTCGCGGCCGTAGGCGGCGAGCGCCAGAGGCTCGGGCGGGTCGCGCGCCCGCTGACCGAGGCCGAGAAGGCCCAGGGACTCGTGGAGGTGCCGCTCGCCCGCATCCCCTCGGCGATCTTCGTCCATCAGGGCGTCGGCGTCACCAACCTGACCAGCGCGCAGACCGCCGCGATCTTCGCCGGCACGGTCGACAATTGGAGCGCCCTCGGCGGTCCCGATCTGAAGATCCGCGTCGTCCGGCGCGAGGACACGGACAGCACGCTCACGGTCCTGCGGGCCACCATGCCGGGCTGGCGCGACCTCGTCCTGACCAGCCGCTCGAAGACCGCGACCACGACCCAGGACGCGATCGCCACGGTGCGGGAGACGCCCGGCGCGATCGGCTTCGGACCGTACTCGCCGGCGCTCGCGGGCGATCTCGCGGTCCTGACGATCGACGGCCGGGCCCCGCGCGATCCGACCTATCCGAGCGCCGTGACCCTCGCGCTGATCTACAAGGCCGCCACGCGCGACGCCGCGGCGTCGGCGTTCCTCGCCTTCGCGACCTCCGACCGCGCGGGACAGGTCATGGCGGAGCGGGGCGGCGCCCCGCTCAGGCCGTGACGGGCACCGTCTTCTCGCGTTCCCTGCGCGCGCGCCTCGTCGGCGCCACGCTCTCGACGGCCGCGATCGCGCTGGCGGCGTTGGTTTTCCTCGTGGTTCTGCGCTCCGGCCAGACGCTCCGCGAGCAGGCGCAGGAGGTCTCGACCTGGTCCGAGGCCCAGCTCTCCGACCGCCTGCTCAGCGACGCCAAGCTCGCCGCGGCGCGGCTGCAGATGCAGCGCGAGGACGTCGAGCGGCGCTTCGCCACCATGTCCAAGCGCTGGGACGTCGCGAAGGCGGTCTTCTCCGGCAACACGGTGGCGGCCTCGGAGCTTCTGCGGCCGGCTCTCGCCCTCGCCGATCTCGACGGCGCCATCGCCTTCGACCTCAATCTCCGCGCCCTGACCGCCGACCGCGTCGAGGCGGACCTCCTCGCCGCCAACGCGGCGTTCCGGACGTCGCCCGTCGCGGCGTCCCTGCGGGCCGTGCTCGCCCGCAACGATCGGGAGCACGCGGACGGGTTCGTGCTGTCGCTGCGCTGGGACGACGCGCTCGCGCGGGCGCTCGCCGCCACCGAGAGCGGCACGGTCGCCGACATCTTCGGCGAGCCGCTGTTCGACGATTTCGGCGAGGTGATCGGCGGCCTCGTCGGGTACCGGGTCCTGCGCGCGCACGAGCCGACCCTGACGGCGTTCGCGTCCCTCAGCAACCGCGACGTCCTGATCCTCGCCGACCAGAACCTCCTCTCCTCGGCGGGCTCGGAGGTCTCCAACGCCCAGCTCGGACCCGCGTCGGGCGCTGAGCTGCACGCCGTGCTCGGCGCCGAGAAGGTCGCGCGCTGCATCCCGCAGCCGCCCGACATACGCCTCTGCGTCGCGGCGCCGCTGCGGGAGCTGCAGCAACTCACCGGCAAGGTCGTGGGCATCGGCGAGGAGAGCTCGCGCGCGCTGCTGCGGACGCTCAGCGTCGTCGCCGGTCTCACGCTGTGCCTCGTCGCCGTCGTCATGCTCTTCCTGTCGAGCCGGATCACCCGTCCCCTGGTGCGCATCACCCAGACCGTCTCCGAGGTCGCGCGCGGCAACTGGCACGTCAGCGTGCCCGATATCGACCGTGCCGACGAGGTCGGCGATATCGCGCGGGCCGTCGTCGTGCTCGAGCATTCCCTCTCGGAGCGCGATCAGCTGCGCGACGACGTGTTCCGGCAGAACACGGTCCTGACGGAGCGCGAGCGGCAGCTGCAGGAGCAGAACGAGCGCTTCGACGCCGCCCTGAACAACATGTCCCAGGGCCTGTGCATGTTCGGCGTCCACGGCCGGCTCAAGGTCTACAATTCCCAGTTCTGCCGGATCTACGGGATCGCTCCGGGCGTGCTGGATCTCGACCCGACACAGGATGAGGTTCACCGGCTCGCTGGTCTCACGGACTGGTCGGCCGCGGAGAGCGGGCCGATCCGCCGGACCCTCACCCGGACGCTGGCCGACGGCCGCTGCATCGAGATCACGGTCGAGCCGATGGCCGATGGCGGCTGGGTGGAGACCCACGAGGACGTCACCGCGAGCGTCACCGCGCAGGCGCGGATCGCGCATCTCGCGACCCACGACGCGCTGACCGGCCTCTCGAATCGAGCGCTCCTGGCCGACCGTCTGGCCGCCGCCTTCGCGGACCATGCGGTCGGCGGCCGGGCGGTGACCGTCATCTGTCTCGACCTCGACGACTTCAAGGGCATCAACGACACCCTCGGACATCCGGCCGGCGACGAGCTCCTCCGACAGGTCGGCCGCCGCCTCACCGGACTGTGCCCGTCCGGCGGCACGGTGGCGCGCCTCGGCGGCGACGAGTTCGCGATGGTCCTCTTCGAGGCAGACCTGCCGGACGGCGTCCTCGCCCTGGCGGAGCAGATCCTGATCCAGCTCAGGCGGCCATTCTTCCTCGCCGGCCAGTTCGTGTCCGTCGACGGGAGTCTCGGTATCGCCGTCTCCGGCACGGAGGATGCCGACGGCGACGATCTCCTGCGCCGCGCCGACGTCGCCCTCTACGCCGCGAAGGCCGACGGCGGTCGGCGCGTCCGCGTCTTCGAGCAGGAGATGGAGGAGCGTCAGAACCAGCGGCGCTGGCTGGAACGCGAGCTGCGGCTGGCGATCGGCACCGCGCAGATCGAGCTGCACTATCAGCCGCTGTTCGACCTGGCGACGAACGCGGTGACGAGCTTCGAGGCCCTCGCGCGGTGGCACCACCCGGAACGCGGGATGATCTCGCCCGGCGAGTTCATCCCGGTCGCCGAGGCGACGGGGCTGATCGACGCCCTCGGCGCCTACGTGCTCGAACGGGCCTGCGCCGATGCCATGACGTGGCCCGGCTCCCTGCGGGTCGCCGTCAACATCTCGCCGATCCAGTTCCGCGAAGGCAATCTCGACCGTTTCGTCGAGGAGGTCCTGCTGAAGACCGAGCTGCCGAGCCACCGTCTCGAGCTGGAGATCACCGAGTCGGTGATCCTGAGCCAGGATCAGGCGAGCTTCGAGATGCTGAGCCGCCTGCGCTCCTTAGGCGTGCGGTTCTCGATGGACGATTTCGGGACCGGTTACTCGTCTCTCTCCTCCCTGAACACCTTCCGATTCGACAAGATCAAGCTGGACCAGTCCTTCGTCCGGAACCTCCTGGAGAAGGACGAGGCGGCAGCGATCGTCCACGTCGTCGCTGAACTCGGCCGCAGCCTGAAGATCACGACGACGGCCGAGGGCGTCGAGACCCCGGAGCAGCTGGCCCGGCTGCGGGCGAGCGGGTTCTCGGAGGTCCAGGGCTACCTGCTGAGCAGGCCGATCCCGGCCGCTGGCGTAGCGGCCTTCATCAACGCGCAGGAGCATATCCACGTCGCGGCCTGACCGAGCCCCGCAAAGGCCCGTTGGGCGGCTCGGTGGCTCGCGCTCAATCGGCGACGCGCTCTACGCGGGACAGGAGGCACCCGGGCCGCGCCGTGTGGATGTTGACGAAGCGGGTGCGCGGATCGTCGAGGGCGCGGCGGAGCGGAACCTCGGCCTCGCTCTCGGGACAGACCTGCCCGAGATCGTAGAGGCAGAGATGGTCCGCGTCGTAGGCACGGACCGAGACCAGCGTGTTCGCGCGGACGATCGGCGCGAGGCCGTCGGCCGCCTCGGCGCGCTTACACTCGTCCACATGCAGGAAGATCGGACTGGGTGTCCAGTAGATCCCGCGCGGCTCGGGCAGATCGTAGGATCCGAGCAGCATGGTCTCGCCGGGCCGGCCGAGCTGCAGGCAGTGTCGGCAGGGAAAGCCGCCATCCGCCGTCGCGACGACCCGACGAACCGGGTTGTCCCGGTCGTCAAGGCCGGTGGTACGGAAGCGATCGGCGGTCTCCGTCGGGATCGGAACGCAGCGATAACGGGTCATGGTGCACCTCCGGGACGGGGCCCTAAGCTCCGTCCCGGCGCGCCGCATCCCGCTTCTTGCTGCGCAATCCGGAACGCTCCGCGGCCGCCGCGGGCGTCTCAGGCCGGGGTCGCGTCGCCGGCCGCGAGGGCGTGGCAGTACACGTCGACCGCGCCCTTGCCCTTCAGCGTCACCGGGCCGATCGGCCGGACGTCGCGCGGGTCCGGCAGGCGCGCGAAGGCCTCGCGCGACAGGTGCAGCGCGCACCCGTCGCCGAGGCCCGCGAGCCGGGCGGCGACGTTCACGGTGTCGCCCCACAGGTCGAAGGTGAACTTCGTCCGGCCGACGATGCCGCCGACGACCGGCCCGATATGGATGCCGCCGCGGATCCGCCAGCCCGGCTCGCCCTCGGCCGCGATCGCCACCATGTCGGCGGCGCAGCGGATGGCGGCGGAGACCGGGTCGTCGTGCGGCCGCAGCAGGTTGGCCGTGGCCATGAAGGCGTCGCCGATCGTCTTGATGTTCTCCAGGCCGCGCGCCTGCGCGACCACCTCGAAGGCCTCCGCGAGTCGCTGGATCTCCGCGACGACGACGTCCGGGCTCTGATCGTGGCACCACGTGGTGAAGCCGACGAGGTCGATGAACAGGACGCCGACGTCGCCGAACAGCCGCGGCTTGACCTGCCCGGTCTCCATCAGCTCCGCCACGGCCGAGACCGGCAGGATGGCGTGCAGGAGCTCGTCGGCGCGCTTGCGCTCGCGCTCGATGGTCCGCAGATGCGCGACCTCGCGGTCGTGCGCCCGCTTCCGCTCCAGGCAGGACCGGATGCGCGCCTCCAGGATCACGGGCTCGAAGGGCTTCGGCAGGTAGTCGAAGGCGCCGAGCTCGATGCACCGGACGATGCTGCCGATCTCCATGAGGGCGGAGATCATCACGACGGGCGTGTGGCGCCACGCCTCGTGGGCCTTCATCCGCTCGAGCACGGCGTAGCCGTCCAGGGCCGGCATCATCACGTCGAGGAGCACGAGGTCGAACGGCTCCTCGCTCAGCCGATCGAGGGCCGCCCGCCCGTTCGCCGCCCGCACGCTGGCGTGGCCGAGGAGCTCCAGCTCCTGCTCCAGCAGGTCGAGGTTGAAGGGCTCATCGTCGACGATCAGGATGCGGGCTGGCTCCACGGGTCCTCCCTTCCTGGCGTGAGACGGCCGCGCTCAGCCGAGCCAGTGCTGCAGCTTCGCGAAGAGCAGGTCCTCGTCGACGGGCTTGGTCATGAAGTCGTCGCAGCCGGCGGCCCGCGCGCGGTCCTCGTCGCCGGTCATCGCGTTGGCGGTGATCGCCATCACGGGGATGGCGGCGGTCGTCGCGTCGGCCTTGATGCGGCGCGTCGCCTCCCAGCCGTCGACGAGCGGCAGCGACAGGTCCATGAGGATGAGATCCGGCCGGTGCGCGATCGCCATGTCCACGCCGGCGGCCCCGTCGACGGCGATCAGGATCTCGTACTCGTCCTCGAGCAACTGGGTCAGCAGATCGCGGTTGAGCGCGACGTCCTCGACGATGAGAATCCGCTTCATGGGCCGGTCCCGGGCGTCGCGGGCCGCCAGGAACGGGTCGTGTCCGACCTCATCGGTCACCGTCGGCGGTCTCGGTCTCCAGGACCGGCAGCACGCGGCGGACCTCCCGGACCAGGGCGGCGCGATCGAGTCCGCCCTTGTCGATCAGTCCGAGCACGCGCTCGCGGAGCATGCCGCGCTCGGCGGAGTCGAGGGACGCGGCGGTCAGGACCACGACGGGGATCGACCGGGCGGAGGGATCCGCCTGCAGGGCATCCAGGAAGGCGAGGCCGTCCATCCGCGGCATGAGCAGGTCGAGGAGGATGACGCTCGGGCGGGCCTGCGCGATGCGCTCCAGTCCGGCCGCCCCGTCGGCCACCCAGTCGACGGTGCAGTTTTCCGAGTCGAGGAGCTGGCGCACGAGGTCGGGCACGTTGGGATCGTCGTCGATCACGAGGACGCGCTCGTTGTCGGGGGCGATCCGAGCAAGGGCGCCGATCAGGGCCTCCCGCTCGAACGGCTTCACGATGTAGTCGGTCGCGCCGAGCCGGAAGCCGAGCTCCTTCTGGTCGACGATGGAGATCAAGACGACCGGGATGTCCCGGGTCAGCGGATCGGTCTTCAGCGCGTGGAGGACCTGCCAGCCGTCGGTGCCGGGCATCATGATGTCGAGGGTGATGGCCCGCGGCTGCAGCTCCCGGGCCTTGACCAGCCCTTCCTGGCCGCTCGCCGCCCCGACGACCGTGTAGCCGGCATCGGCGAGGTTCTCCTTCAGCAGGTAGACGACGTTGGGATCGTCGTCGATCGCCAGCACGACCTTGGCGCCCGAGCGCGGCGCGGTGACGGCGGCGGGTGCCGGCTTCGGGGGCGGCGGCACCTCGGCGCCGCCGGCGATCCGCGGCGGGATGGTGAGCGTGAAGGTCGAGCCCTCGCCCTCGCGGCTCTCGACGCCGATCCGGCCGCCGAGCAGGCGCGCGAGCCGGTGGCTGATCGCGAGCCCGAGCCCGGTGCCGCTGTGGGACCGGGTCGCGCTGTTGTCGACCTGATGGAACTCCTCGAAGATCGCGCTCAGGGCGCCCGCCGGGATGCCGATGCCGGTATCCATCACGGCGAACTCGATGCCCTCATCGACCGAGCGGACGCGGAGCGTGACCGATCCGGCCTCGGTAAACTTGATGGCGTTGCTGAGCAGGTTGATCAGGATCTGACGTAGCTTCTCCTCGTCCGTGCGCAGCATCGGGGACGGGTCCCGGACGTCCCGGACGAGGCGCACGCCCTCGTTCTTGACGAGGGGCTCGACGGTGCGGAGGCACAGGTCGAGGACCGGCTCCAGGGCGAAGTCCGAGGGTTTCACCTCCATGCGCCCCGCCTCGACCTTGGCGAGGTCGAGGATGCTGTTGATCAGCGAGAGCAGGTGCTCGGAACTCGCCAGGATCTTCTCGAGATTCTCGAACTGCTTGACCGGCAGGACATCCTTCGCCCGCCGCATCACCAGCCGGGTGAAGCCGATGATCGCGTTGAGCGGGGTCCGCAATTCGTGGCTCATGTTGGCGAGGAAGCTGCTCTTGGCGCGGCTCGCCTCCTCGGCCGCCTCCTTCGCCTGACGCAGGCTCTCCTCGGCCTGCTTGCGCTCGATCACGCGGCCGAGCTGCGCGCCGATATTGCTCATGACCCGGAGCAACGAGGCGTCCGGCGGGGACGCGTCACGGGCGAAGAACTCCAGTACCGCGACGACGTCGCGCCCGACCGTCACCGGAAAGGCGAACCCCGCCCGGATGCCGTGCTCGACCGCCGCCGGCGCGCGCGGGTCCGCGGCCATCGACGGGTCCCCGACGCTCCATTCCGGCGCGCCCGAGACCAGAACGCGGCCGGCCAGGCCCGATCCGGCGGCCAGCGACGTGGCGGCCGTGGCAGCCTGGAATCGCGCGACATCCGCGCCGGGGTCGCAGTGCCAGATGCCGGTCGGGAGCAGCGTCCGCGTCCCGTCCCGGGCCAGGATATGGGCGTGACCGACGGGCCAGCCGGCGTGCTGCGCGACGCGCTCGAGGCAGAAGCGCAGGGCGTCCTCGACCGTCGGGGCCTCGTTGGCGGCCGCGGCGGCGGCCTGGAGCAGCTCGACGAAGGCGGTCTGCTTCTGCAGCGCCAGCTCGGCCTCCTTGCGCTCGGTGATGTCGCTCCAGGACTCGACCACCTCGACGGGCTGGCCCGTCGCGTCCCGCAGGAGGCGCTGCTCGTCCCGGACCCAGCGATAGGTGCCGTTCGCGTGCCGGAACCGGTACTCGATGACGTTGTGCCCGTCCGCGAGCAGATTCGGGAACTCGGCGAGAACGCGGTCGCGGTCGTCGGGATGGAGCCGCTCCAGCCAGAATTCCGGCCCCGACAGGTAGTCGCCCGGCTCGTAGCCGAGGAGATCGCGCACGTTCTCGCTGATGAAGGTCGGCGCGTTGCGGCCCCCCACCTCGAAGCTGCAGATCATCGACGGGGACGCGGTGAGCAGGTAGGTCAGCCGCCCCTGCGTCGCCTGGAGCACCTGCTCGGCGCGCTTGATCTCGGTCACGTCGGTGTAGACCGCGACGACGCCGCCGTCGTTGGTCTTGCGCTCGTTGACTTGGACCCAGCGGCCGTCGACGCGCTGCTGCAGAAGCGGACCGCGCGGCGCGCGGTAATGGGCGATGCGCTCGGCGACCCAGGCCTCGACGCTCATCCCGTCCGGCCGTACAACGCAGGACTCCGCGACGGCGTTGGCGATGGCTTCGAAGGTCACGCCGGGCACGATGATGGCCGACAGGCCGGGATGGAAATCCTGGAAGTGCCCGTTGCACAGGACGAGGCGATCGTCCGGGTCGAACAGCGCGAAGCCCTCCGAGCTGCTCTCGATCGCCTCGACGAGCTTCTGCTTGGCGACCCCGGCCTCATCGAGAGGCCCGGCGCTCCGGCTAGGGCCGGCGTCGGCGGCCCGACCTGTCTCGCTGGGTGATCCGGCCGGCGCGTGGGACATACCTCGAACCACTCCGACACCGACGCGCCAGTGGTGACGCCTTGCCCTGCCAAGCCTGATCTGCGCGATGCCCGCGGGCGCGCAATTCATTATTCGGCACCGTCGCATGGTCTATTTTGCGGATCAAGCTGTACGGGAATCGCTGTCCCGCCCCAGTCACGGGCTCGCCGTTCGTCGCCCGGTTCGTCGCCCGTCTGCCGGCTTCTCGCTTCCAATCCCGTCCGGAACGCATCGGTGCCATGTCTCGGCGCGGCGTGGCGGCACGCCGAGAAGGTGTATCTTCCGTGAAAACGGAGGAAACGATGGCTTACAAGATCACTTTTCGCCGCGGAAAACGCGAGAGCTTCACCAAGCTGTGGCCGTGCGACCTCGAGGCGGCGACGGCCTACGCGCTCGCGCAGCTCCCCCTGCAGCAGCGCGAGAACGGGGCGACCTCTGTCACCGTGGTCTGCGAGCGGACCGGCGAGGTCGTGTTCAACTCGACCGAGCAGCCCGAGGCCGCGACGGTCTAGGGCGTCGCCCGGCCGCGGACCGGACGCTCCCGGAGGGGCTGCGTCGTGCAACCAGATCCCCTCCGTGCGCCCGAGCCCGTCCCCGCATCGCCGGGTCGGGCCGACCCGGGATCCGGCGCCCACGTCTCACCGCCCCGCGTCCTGCACGCGCTCGATCCGCGCTTTCTCGGGCTGACGGGCGCGCTGGCCCCCCATCCTGATGACATCCCTATGCCGGACGCCCCGCGCGCGTCTTGGTCCCTCACGGCCGATGCCGACGTGGTCGCGCCATCGGGCATCAGCCCGGATGGAGCCTCCGCATGCCGATCGTCCGTTACATCCTCGCCGAGTGCAGGGCCGACCGCGTCTTCGCGCTGATGGTCGTCGCGCTCGGCGGGTGGTCCGCCGTGTCCCTCGCGCTGCTCGCGCTGAACGTCTTCGAACCCCTGCGAGTCCAGTGAGCGCCGGAGCCGCGTCGCCGTCCGGCACGGCACCCCCGGGGTTATCCATCCAGCCGCTTGCGGGCCGCTGCCGCGTCTGCGGCCTCGCCTACGGCGGCATCCTCGGCCGCGAGGCGGGGGTGATCCGGCTCGATCGCGCCCGGTGGCGCCGTCTCTGCCCGGGCGCGGCGTGGCTGACCGTGCCGGCCGCCTGCGCGGGTCTTCGGGCCAGCTTCGGCGCGGACGCCGGATCCTAACGCGGCCCTTATAAACTCCCGCCCGGTCCCCGCTCGAACCCTAACGCGGTTCCCGGCGACACTGCCGGTCGGCCAAGGCCGGCCGCGGAGCCTCCGCGGCCGGTCCGCCGAACCGGACCCGACCACCATGCTCGACATCGTCTTCCTCGCAGCGGGCCTCGCCTTCTTCGCCGCGGCGGCCGGCTACGCGGCCGCCTGCGACCGGCTCTGAGAGAGGCCGCCATGACCCTCGATCTCGCCCTCGGCGCCTGCGTGACCGCCGGCCTCCTCGTCTACCTCACCTACGCCCTCGTCCGCCCCGAGCGGTTCTGAGCGGCCCTGACGGATTCTCCCCATGACCCTCAACGGCTGGATCCAGATCGCGCTGTACGGCGCGATCGTTCTGGCGCTCGTGAAGCCCCTTGGGTCGTACATGACCCGCGTCTTCACCGGAGAGCGCACCCTCCTCTCGCCCGTTCTCGGACCGATCGAGCGCGGGCTCTACCGCGTGTCCGGCATCGATGACCGCCAGGAGCAGCACTGGCTGGCCTATACGGGCGCGGTCATCCTGTTCCACGTGCTGGGCTTCGCGGTGCTCTACGCGATCCTGCGCCTGCAGGCGGTACTGCCGCTGAACCCGGCCGATCAGAGCGCGGTGGCGCCGGATCTCGCGTTCAACACGTCGACCAGCTTCATCACCAACACCAACTGGCAGTCCTACGGCGGCGAGACCACGCTGTCGTACCTGTCCCAGATGCTGGGCCTGACGCACCAGAACTTCCTGTCGGCGGCGACCGGCATCGCGGTCGCGGTGGCGCTGATCCGCGGGTTCGCCCGCGCCTCCAGCGGCACGATCGGCTCGTTCTGGGTCGATGTGACCCGCGCGACCCTCTACGTGCTGCTGCCGATCTGCATCCCCTACACGCTGTTCCTGGTCTGGCAGGGCATGCCGCAGACGCTCAGCGCCTACGCGGACGCCACGACGCTGGAGGGCGCCAAGCAGACCATCGCGCTGGGCCCGGTCGCGAGCCAAGTGGCGATCAAGATGCTCGGCACCAACGGCGGCGGCTTCTTCAACGCCAACGCCGCGCACCCCTTCGAGAACCCCACCGCCCTGTCGAACTTCGTCCAGATGGTCTCGATCTTCGCGATCGGCGCCGCGCTGACCAACGTCTTCGGCCGCATGGTCGGTGACGAGCGTCAGGGTTGGGCGATCCTCGGCGCCATGGGAATCCTGTTCCTGGCCGGCGTCGCCGTCACCTACTGGGCCGAGGCCAACGGCAGCTCGGTGCTCAGCAGCTTCGGGCTCACCGGCGGCAACATGGAGGGCAAGGAGGTCCGCTTCGGGATCAGCGCCTCGGCGCTGTTCGCGGTGATCACCACCGCGGCCTCCTGCGGCGCGGTGAACGCGATGCACGACTCGTTCACGGCGCTCGGCGGCCTGATCCCGCTGCTCAACATGCAGCTCGGCGAGGTCATCATCGGCGGCGTCGGCGCCGGCCTCTACGGCATGCTGATCTTCGTCATCGTGGCGATCTTCGTGGCGGGCCTGATGGTCGGCCGCACCCCCGAATACCTCGGCAAGAAGATCGAGGCGAAGGAGGTGAAGATGGCCATGCTCGGCATCCTCTGCCTGCCGCTGATGATGCTGGGCTTCACCGCCCTGGCGACAGTGGTGCCGGCGGGCCTCGCCGGCCCGGCCAATGCCGGCCCGCACGGCTTCTCGGAGATCCTCTACGCCTACACGTCGGCGGCGGCCAACAACGGCTCGGCCTTCGGCGGGCTGACGGCCAACACGCTGTTCTACAACAGCACGCTCGCTGTCGGCATGCTGGTCGGCCGGTTCTTCGTGAAGATCCCGGTGCTCGCCATCGCGGGCTCGCTGGCGGCCAAGAAGACGGTCCCGGCCTCCGCGGGCACGTTCCCGACCCACGGCGGCCTGTTCGTCGGGCTGCTGGTCGGCGTCGTGCTCATCATGGGCGGCCTGACCTTCTTCCCGTCGCTCGCGCTCGGCCCGATCGTGGAGCACTTCGCGGGCGCGGCCGGCCAGACCTTCGCGACAGGGGGCTGAGATGCCGCGCGCTTTCCCCGCCCGGCGCGTCCCGCGCCACCACCTCGCGCTGCGCCGCTCTCCACTGCGGCACGACCGCGGCGGCGCTCAGCCCCTGCGGACCTCCGACCTCATCCTGGCGCTCCTCGGCGTCGTGATGCTCGGCGGCTTCGCCCTGCTGGCCGCCTACGCGCTCACCCTCGGCGCCGTGGGCTGAGCCTCCGCAACCGTGATCGCGCGCGCAGCGAAGCGCGGCCCTGGGCTGCTTCGCTGCGCTCGCAAGGACGGCAGCCTCACTTCAATCTCCCTTCCGGACATCTCCCATGTCGCGTCAGACATCATCCCTGTTCAGCGCCGCCCTGATCGGGCCGGCCCTCCTCGGCTCGGTACGAAAACTCGATCCGCGGGCCATGATCCGAAACCCGGTCATGTTCGTGGTCGAGGTCGTGGCGCTCCTCACCACCGTGCTGTTCGTCCGCGACCTCGTCACCGGCGGCAGCGACCTGCTCTTCTCGGGCCAGATCATCCTCTGGCTGTGGTTCACCCTGATCTTCGCCAACTTCGCCGAGGCCCTCGCGGAGGGTCGCGGCAAGGCCCAGGCCGACAGCCTGCGGCGCACCCGCACCGAGATGACCGCCAAGCGCCTGACCGGCCAGGGCCGGGCCTTCGAGACGGTGCCGGGCACCTCGCTCAAGGTCGGCGACGTCGTCCTGGTCGAGGCCGGAGACCTGATCCCGTCGGACGGCGAGGTGCTCGAGGGGGTCGCCTCCGTGAACGAGGCGGCGATCACGGGCGAATCCGCCCCGGTGATCCGCGAATCCGGCGGCGACCGCTCGGCGGTGACCGGCGGCACGCAGGTCCTTTCGGACGAGATCAAGGTCCGCATCACGGCCGCGGCCGGCTCGACCTTCGTCGACCGGATGATCGCGCTCGTGGAGGGCGCCTCGCGGCAGAAGACGCCGAACGAGATCGCCCTGAACATCCTGCTCGCCGGCCTCACCCTCGTGTTCGTCTTCGCGGTGGCGTCGATCCCGAGCTTCGCGAGCTACGCGGGCGGGTCGATCCCCGTGATCGTTCTGGTCGCCCTGTTCGTCACGCTGATCCCGACGACCATCGGCGCGCTGCTCTCGGCGATCGGCATCGCCGGCATGGACCGGCTGGTCCGCTTCAACGTGCTCGCCATGTCGGGCCGCGCCGTGGAGGCGGCGGGCGACGTCGACACGCTGCTCCTCGACAAGACCGGCACGATCACCCTCGGCAACCGTCAGGCGACCGAGTTCCGCCCCGTCCGCGGCGTCACAGCGCAGGATCTCGCCGACGCCGCGCAGCTCGCCTCGCTCGCCGACGAGACGCCGGAGGGCCGCTCGATCGTGGTCCTGGCCAAGGAGAAGTACGGCATCCGCGCGCGGGACATGGGTGGCCTCAACGCCACCTTCGTGCCGTTCACCGCGCAGTCGCGGATGTCGGGCGTGGACCTTCAGGGCACGTCGATCCGCAAGGGCGCGGTCGACGCCGTCATCGCCTCGGTCTCGGGCCAGCCCATCGCCTCGCGCGGCTCCAACGTCGCCCTGGCCGTCCGCCCCGAGGCCGAGACCGGCGTCGTGACCGAGATCCGCGCCATCGCGGAGGAGATCGCCAAGGCCGGCGGCACGCCGCTCGCCGTGGCCAAGGACGGCCGCCTGCTGGGCGTGGTCTACCTCAAGGACATTGTGAAGGGCGGCATCCGCGAGCGCTTCGCCGAGCTGCGCCAGATGGGCATCCGCACGGTGATGATCACCGGCGACAACCCGATGACCGCGGCGGCGATCGCCGCTGAGGCCGGCGTCGACGACTTCCTCGCCCAGGCGACGCCGGAGGACAAGCTCGCGCTGATCCGCAAGGAGCAGGCGGACGGCAAGCTCGTCGCCATGTGCGGTGACGGCACCAACGACGCCCCGGCGCTGGCCCAGGCCGATGTCGGCGTCGCCATGAACACCGGCACCGTCGCGGCCCGCGAGGCGGGCAACATGGTCGACCTCGACAGCGACCCGACCAAGCTCATCGAGATCGTCGGCATCGGCAAGCAGCTGCTGATGACCCGCGGCGCGCTGACGACCTTCTCGATCGCGAACGACGTGGCCAAGTACTTCGCCATCATCCCGGCGATGTTCCTCACGCTCTACCCGCAGCTCCAGGCGCTGAACGTCATGGGCCTCGCCTCACCGCAGAGCGCGATCCTGTCGGCGATCATCTTCAACGCCCTGATCATCGTGGCGCTGATCCCGCTGGCCCTGCGCGGCGTCACCTACCGGGCCGTCGGCGCGGCCGCGCTGCTGCGCCGGAACCTCCTGATCTACGGCCTCGGCGGCGTCCTGGTGCCCTTCGTCGGCATCAAGGCCATCGACCTCGCCGTCAGCGCCCTCCACCTCGCCTGAACCGGTCCCCCGGAGACCCGCCATGCTCAACCAGCTTCGCCCCGCCCTGGTCCTGCTCACCGCCCTGACGGCGATCACCGGCCTCGCCTACCCCCTCGCGATGACGGGCCTCGCCGGCGCCATCTTCCCCGCCAAGGCCGCCGGCAGCCTGATCGCGCGCGACGGCACGGTCGTCGGCTCCAGCCTGATCGGCCAGAACTTCACGGGTGCCGGCTACTTCCACGGCCGGCCCTCGGCGACGACGGCGCCGGACCCGTCCGACGTCTCGAAGACGGTGCCGGCGCCCTACAACGCGGCGAACTCCTCGGGCTCGAATCTCGGGCCGACCAGCGCCGCCCTGGCCGAGCGGGTGAAGGCCGATCTCGACGCGCTCAGGGCCGAGAACCCGGATGCGCCCGTTCCGGTCGACCTCGTCACGACCAGCGGCTCGGGCCTCGACCCGGAAATCTCGCCCGAGGCCGCCTACTTCCAGGTTCCCCGCGTCGCCAGGGCCCGCAAGATCCCGGCGGACAAGCTGCGCGCGCTGGTGTCGTCCCGCATCGAGGCGCGCACCCTCGGCCTCCTGGGTGAGCCGCGCGTCAACGTGCTGGCGCTGAACCTCGCGGTCGACGCTCTCGCCCGTCGCTGAGGCGCGCCCGACAGCAGGGGGGACCCCGAAGCTGCGCTGCGGATCCCGCTTCGTCTTTGCGAGCGAAGCGAAGCAATCCAGCCGCGCCACGTCCACCGGCGTCCCGCTGCTCTGGGTTGCTTCGCTCCGCTCGCAATGACGCGACGATTCCGCGCTGGCCGCGGCGTTTTGCTAAGATGGCGATCATGCCCGAGACCGGCCGCGACCCGACCCGCCCCTCCCCCGACGCCCTGCTCGAAGCGGCGCGCCGGGAGGAGCGGACGCGTGGCCGACTGAAGGTGTTCCTCGGCGCCGCACCCGGGGTCGGCAAGACCTACGAGATGCTGACCGTCGGGCGGGCGCGGCTGAAGGCAGGCCTCGACGTCGTGGTCGGCGTCGTCGAGACGCACGGCCGCGCCGAGACCGAGGCCCTGCTCGACGGGTTCGAGACGATCCCCCGCCGTTCCGTTCCGTATCACGGCACCGTCCTGCAGGAGATGGACCTCGACGCCCTGCTGGCGCGCCGGCCGGCCCTCGCCTTGGTCGACGAGCTCGCCCACACCAACGCCCCGGGCTCGCGCCACCCGAAGCGCTACCAGGATGTCGAGGAGCTGCTCGATGCCGGCATCGACGTCCTGACGACGCTCAACATCCAGCACGTCGAGAGCCTCAACGACGTGGTGGCGTCGATCACCCGCATCCGGGTGCGCGAGACGGTGCCGGACGGCGTCCTCGACCGGGCGGACGACATCGAGGTCGTGGACCTCAACCCCGACGACCTGATCCAGCGCCTGAAGGACGGCAAGGTCTACGTTCCGACGCACGCCGAGCGCGCGCTCAAGCACTACTTCTCGCGCGGCAACCTCACGGCGCTCCGCGAGCTGGCGCTCCGGCGCACCGCCGACCGGGTCGACGACGAGCTGCTCGGTCACATGCGGGCCAACGCGATCGCCGGTCCCTGGGCGGCGGGCGAGCGCGTGCTGGTCTGCGTGAACGAGGATCCCCGCTCCGCCGGCCTCGTGCGCCACGCCAAGCGTCTGGCCGACCGCCTGCACGCCCCCTGGACGGCGCTCTCCATCGAGGGCGCGCGGGCGGCGGCCCTGAGCGAGGCCGAGCGCGACCGCATCGCCGAGGCCCTGCGGCTCGCCGACCGCCTCGGCGGCGACGCCGTCACCCTGCCGGGCGGGCGCCGGATCGCCGACGACGTGCTCGACTACGCGCGCTCGGCCAACGTGAACCACATCGTCGTCGGCAAGGCGAACCGCTCGTGGCTCTTCGAGCTGGTCAACGGCTCGGTGGTGTACGACCTCGTGCGGCACAGCGGCGCCATCAGCGTGCACGTCGTCCCCGGCGAGGCCGTCCCGGACGAGAAGCCGGCGCGCCGCGCCGTGGCGGTGACCGCGCCGCGCCCGGGGCGCGACGCGCGGCCCTACGCGATCGCGCTGGCGGCGATCGCCGCGGGCCTCGGCGCGGCCATCGTCGCGGAACCCTACGCGGGCGTCGAGAACGCCGACCTGTTCCTGCTGACCGCGGTCGTGGCCGTGGCGGTGCGCTGGGGCCTCGGGCCGTCCCTCGTCTCGGTGGTGGCGGGCTCGCTCGCCTACAACTTTTTCTTCCTGCCGCCGGTCTACACGCTCACCATCGCCGATCCGACCAACGTCGCGGCCTTCCTGCTCTTCACCCTGGTGGCCGTCTTGGTCTCGAACCTCGCCTCCCGCGCGCGTCGCGTCGCGGTGGTCAGCCAGGGCCGGGCGCGGGCCACGGAACGGCTGTTCGGCTTCTCGCGGAAGCTCGCCGCCTGCGGCACCCTCGACGACGTGCTCTGGGCCACCTGCGCCCAGGTCGCCGCGATGCTGAAGGTGCGCGTCGTCCTCCTGCTGCCGGACGGCCAGGCCGTCACGGTGCGGGCGGGCTACCCGCCCGAGGACATGTTGGACGAGGCCGATCTCGCGGCCGCGCAGTGGGCCTTCGACAACGATCGGCCCGCGGGCCGGGGCGCCGACACGCTGCCGGGCGCCAAGCGCCTGTTCCTGCCGATGCGGACCGGGCGCGGGACGATCGGGGTGATCGGCCTCGATTCCGACGGCGCCGGGCCGATCCTGTCGCCGGAGGGCCGCCGCCTCCTCGACGCCCTGGCCGACATGGGCGCCCTCGCCATCGAGCGGGTCCGGCTCGTGGAGGATCTCGACCGGGCCGAGCGCGCGGCCGAGACCGACCGCCTGCGCCAGGCGCTGCTCACCTCGATCAGCCACGACCTGCGCACGCCGCTCGCCTCGGTGCTGGGCGCGGCCAGCACCCTGCGCGACCTCGAGGCGGCGCTGCCCGCGGACGCCAAGGCGGAGTTGCTGGCCACGATCATCGAGGAATCGGAGCGGCTCAACCGCTTCATCGCGAACCTCCTCGACATGACCCGGCTGGAGGCCGGCGCGGTGGCGCCGAACCTCTCCGCGCAGGACGTGGCCGAGACGGTCGACACCGCCCTGCGCCGCACCCAGAAGATCCTCGCCGAACACCGCGTCGCCGTGGAGGTCGAGGCCGACCTGCCGCCGCTGGCGCTCGACCCGGTCCTGTTCGAGCAGGTCCTGGTCAACCTCCTCGACAACGCCGCCAAGTACGCGCCCGAGGGCTCGACCGTGACGGTGCGTGCGCGCCGCGCGGGCGACCGGGTCCGCATCGCCGTGCTGGACGAGGGGGACGGCCTGCCCGAGGCGGATGTCGAGCGGGTCTTCGACAAGTTCTACCGCGTCCGGAAGGGCGACCGTGTCCGGGCCGGAACGGGGCTGGGCCTCGCCATCTCCCGGGGCTTCGTCGAGGCGATGGGCGGCACCGTCACGGCCGAGAACCGCCCCGACCGCGGCGGCGCCTGCTTCACCGTCAGCCTGCCGGTTCCGGCCCGGAGCGCGCCCAGGGACATCGCCGCATGAGCCCCACGATCCTCGTCGTCGACGACGAGCCGCCGATCCGCAAGCTCCTGCGCATGGGTTTGGCCACGCAGGGCTACGCGATCCTGGAGGCGCCCGATGCCCGGACCGCCCTGGCGCTGCTCGGCCGGGAGGGCGTCGATCTCGTGATCCTCGATCTCGGCCTGCCCGACATGCGCGGCCACGACCTGCTGCGGTCGGTTCGATCGAGCCATCCCGACCTCCCCGTCGTCGTGCTTTCGAGCCGCGACGACGAGAGCGGCAAGGTCGAGGCGCTCGATCTCGGCGCCAACGACTACGTGACCAAGCCGTTCGGCATGGCTGAGCTGCTGGCGCGCCTGCGCGCCGCCATGCGCCACCAGCTCGCCGCGCGGGGCGAGCGGCCGATCTTCCGCGTCGACACCCTGTCCGTCGACCTGGTCCGCCGGATCGTGAAGGTCGACGAGGCCGAGGTGAAGCTGACGCCGCGCGAGTACGACTTCCTGCGCGTCCTGGTCCTGCATGCCGGCAAGGTGCTGACCCACGCGCAGCTGATGCGCTCCGTGCCGTCCTCGTCCGATCCGCAATACCTGCGCGTCTACGTGCGCCAGCTCCGCCAGAAGCTGGAGGCGGATCCCGAGCGCCCGCGGATCTTGCTGACCGAGACCGGTGTAGGTTACCGCCTGCGCGCGCCCGACGACGAGCCGGCCCCGCCGCACCGCGGCGCCGGCGGCGCGACCGCCCACTGATCCCGAGGACGACCCGATGTGTCCCAGCGCCCGCGATCCCGCGCGATGAGTGTGGACCGGATCCTCGCGCCCTCCGACGCGCTCGTCGGCCTGCGCGCCGCCGGCAAGGGGGCGCTGCTCGAGGAGCTGGCGCGCCGCGCCGCCGGCGTCCTCGGCCTCGCCGCGGAGACGATCCTCCCCGCGCTGATCCGGCGCGAATCCCTGGGTTCGACCGGGGTCGGCGACGGCATCGCCCTGCCGCACGCGCGGCTCGAGGGCATCGCGCGCCCCTACGGGATCCTGGCCCGGCTCCGCGACCCGATCGATTTCGACGCGGTCGATGATCGGCCGGTGGACCTCGTCGTCCTGCTGCTGCTCCCGGCCGTCGCCGAGGGCGAGACGCTGAACGCGCTGGCCTGCGTGGCGCGGCGCCTGCGCGACCCCGGGGCCGCCGCGGCGATGCGCGCCGCGCGGGACGCGGCGGCGCTCTACGCGGCCGCGACGGGCCGGTAAGGGCGCCGCGCGGCCGTCAGTGCGCGCCGCCGGTCTCGACGAACTTGAACAGGAAGACCGCCGCGATCACCCAGACGATCGGCTTCACCTCCCGGGCGCGGCCCGCCAGCAGCTTCAGCGCCGCGTAGGTGATGAACCCGCAGGAGACGCCGGTGGCGATCGAGTAGGTGAACGGCATCAGCAGGGCCGTGACGCAGGCCGGCACGACCTCGGTGATATCGTCCCAGTCGAGCTCGACCAGCTCGCGCAGCATCAGGCAGGCGACGTAGAACAGCGCCGGCGCCGTGGCGTAGGCGGGCACCGCGCCCGCGAGCGGCGCGAAGAACAGGCAGGCGAGGAACAGCACCGCCACGGTGGCGGCCGTGAGCCCGGTGCGGCCGCCCTCCTCGACGCCGGAGGCGCTCTCCAGGTACGCCGTCGTGCTCGACGTGCCGAGGAGCGAGCCCGCGAAGACCGAGACGGAATCGGCCATCAGCGCCCGGTCGAGGCGGCGCATCTTCCCGTCGGTCAGGAGCCCGGCCCGGCTCGCCACGCCCATCAGCGTGCCCGTGGCGTCGAACAGCTCCACCAGGAACAGGACCAGGATGACGTGGAGCAGGCCCGCCGAGAGGGCACCCGGGATGTCGAGGGCGAACAGGGTCGGGGCGATCGACGGCGGCAGGGAGACGATTCCCTGGAAGGTGTTGCCCGCGAAGACGAAGCTCAGCGCCGTGACGGTGAGGATGCTCGACAGCAGCGCCGCCCGCACCTTCCGGGCGGAGAGGACGGCCACCATCAGGAAGCCCAGCACCGCCAGGATCGCCTCGGGCTTGTGCAGGTCGCCGAGGGTGACGAAGGTCGCCGGGCTCGCCGCGACGAGGCCGGCGTTCTTGAGCGCGATGATCGCCAGGAACAGGCCGATCCCGACCGTGATGGCGATCCGCATGGAGCGCGGGATCCCCTCGACGATCAGCGCGCGCAGGCCTGTCAGCGTGACGATCAGGAAGCACACGCCCGAGATGAACACCGCGCCGAGGGCGGCCTGCCAGCTGAAGCCGAGCTGCTGGACCACCACGTAGGTGAAGTAGGCGTTGAGCCCCATGCCGGGCGCGAGGGCGATCGGGTAATTGGCCCAGAGCGCCATGATCAGCGAGCCGAGCGCCGCCACGAGGCAGGTCGCCACGAAAACCGCGCCCCGCGGCATGCCGGCATCCCCCAGGATGCTCGGGTTGATGAAGACGATGTAGGCCATCGTCAGGAAGGTGGTCAGCCCCGCGAGCACCTCCGTGCGCACGCTGGTGCCGTGCTCGGCGAGGCGGAAGGTGCGTTCCAGGAGGCCGGGCCTCGCCGCCGGCACCGAGTCCCGCGGGCGGTCCATCACGCGAGCCCGGCCCGGCCGGCCGCGACGGCCCGGTAGATCCTGTCGGGCGCGAAGGGGGTCGCGGTCAGGCGAGCCCCAGTCGCGTCCCGGATGGCGTTGCCGAGCGCCGCCGCCACCGGGTTGAACGGCGACTCGCTCATCGACTTGGCGCCGAGGGGGCCGACGCTGTCGTGCGTGTCGGCGAACAGGACCTCGGTGTCGGGCACGTCGGCGCAGGCGGGGATGTGGTAGTCGCGGAACGTCTGGGTGACGAGGCTCCCGTCCGCGGCGACTTGGACGTCCTCGTAGAGCGCCGCGCCGAGCGCCTGCGCGATGCCGCCCTCGACCTGACCGCGGCACTGCATCGGATTGATCACCCGCCCGGCATCGGCGGCGTGAATGCTTCTCAGGATCCGCACCGCGCCGCTCACCGGGTCAACCGCCACCCGGAAGGCGTGGACGTTGAACGCCACCGAGCGCGGGCTGCCGTCGGCCCGGCCGGTCGCGTCCAGAGGGCCGATCGCCGCCAGCGTGACCGGTCCGGCCGGCGTCTCCACCTGCTCCCCGTCGAAGCGGCAGGATTCCGGGGTCGCGCCCGCGATCTCGGCGGCCCGCGCGCGGATCCGGAGCGCGAGCGCCTCGGCGGCGCGCAGCGTCGCCAGGCCCGCCACCACCGTGCCGGTGCTCCCGTAGGCGCCGGTGTCGTGCCCGACGATATCCGTGTCCGCGCCCGCGACGCGGACACGCTCCGGCGCGGCGCCGAGCGCCGAGGCCGCGATCTGCCGATGCACCGTGCTGGTGCCGTTGCCGAACTCGGCCGTCCCGACGCGCACGGTGAAGTGCCCGTCGGCGTCCAGGCTGACCCGCGCGTCGGCGTGGTGGCCGCGCGGCGGGATCGTGTCGATCATCGCCATCGCCATGCCGGTCCCGGCGCGCCAGCCGGGTTCCGGCTCGGGCCCCGGATCGGACCGCAGCGCCTCCTCGACCAGGGTGAGGCACTGGTCGAGCCCGTAGCTGCCGAAGATCACGTCGTGCGGTTCCAGGCTGTTCGACACCATGGCGTCGCCCGGCTTGACGGCGTTGCGCCGCCGCAGGGCGAACGGGTCCAGGCCGAGTTCGCGGGCGACCTCGTCCAGCGCGGATTCCAGCGCGAAGATCGTCTGGCTCAACCCGTAGCCGCGGAAGGCGCCCGCCGGCACCGTGTGCGTGTAGACGGCGCGGCCGCTCACCTGCTTGTTCGGGCAGACATAGGCGGCCAGCACCTCGTGGCAGGCGTGGTGGATCACGCCGCCCGCGTGGTTCCCGTAGGCGCCGGTGTCGGACAGGACGTCGAGGCTCAGCGCCGTGAGGGTGCCGTCGCGGCGGGCGCCGACTTTCACGTCCATCCGCATCGGGTGGCGCGTCGTCGTCCCGACGAACTGCTCCCGGCGGGTCAGCTCCCAGCGCACCGGCCGGCCGGTGTGCAGGACCGCCAGGGCGACGAGATCCTCGGTCAGCATCTCCTGCTTTCCGCCGAAGCCGCCCCCCACCCGCGCGCAGACGACGCGCACCGCGTCCTTCTCGAGCCCGAACAGGTCCGCCAGCGCGTCCCGGGTCAGGAACGGCACCTGGGTGCTGGTGCGCAGCGTCAGGCGGCCGTCCTCGGCGTGCCAGCCGATGCAGCCGTGGGTCTCCATGGCGGCGTGCTGGACGCGCTGCGACCGGAACGTCCCGGCGTAGACGAAATCGGCCCCGGCGAGGCCCGCCGCCACGTCGCCGACCGCGCCGTGCACCTCGCCGGCGAGATTGGGATGGCTCTCCAGGGGCGGTGCGTCCTCGCCCGGGCAATCACGGGGATCGTGGACGCGGGGTGCGTCGGAGTCGAGGGCGCGCTCCGGATCGAGGAGCGCCGGGCGCACCTCGTAGGTCACCCGCAGGGCGCGGCAGCCGGCCTCGGCGGCGGCTTCCGTCTCCGCCACCACGGCGGCGACGCGCTGCCCGACGTACCGCAGGATCGAGTCGAGGACCCGCGTGTCGGAGGCGTCGTCGCGCGGATCCTCGTGGCGGGCGGTCGAGAAGCGGCGCGTCGGCGCGTCGGCGTGGGTCAGCACGGCCACGACGCCCGGGATGGCGCGGGCGGCCGTCGCGTCGATCGCGACGATCCGGGCATGCGCGTGGGGCGAGCGCAGCACCTTGAGGTGGAGCGTGTCGCCGAGCGGCGCGTCCATCGTGAAGCGGGCGCGGCCGGACACGACCAGCGGCGCGGCCGGTGCCGCGAGGTTGCGGCCCACAGGATCGCCGCAGCCGCCGCTCTCGACCGAGCGCGCGCTGCCGGCGATGGCCTCGCGCACGGCGCGGTAGCCGGTGCAGCGGCAGAGATTGCCCTTGAGGGCGGTGCCGAGATCCTGCTTCTGGCCCTGGTCGAGGCGCGCCGCGGTCATGATCATGCCGGGCGTGCAGAAGCCGCACTGGAAGCCCTGGGCCGCCAGGAAGGCTTCCTGCATCGGGTGGAACGCCGCCGGCTCGGCCGCGTCGGCGCGGCAGGGACCGGCCAGCCCTTCGATCGTGATCACGCTCCGTCCATCGGCGCGGAAGGCCGGTACCAGGCAGCTGTGCACGGGCTCGCCGTCGAGATGGACCGTGCAGGCGCCGCAATCGCCGGCGTCGCAGCCCTTCTTCACGCCGAACCAGCCGGCCTCGCGCAAATAGGTCCGGAGGCACTGCCCGGCTCTCGGCGCGCCCTCGTGCGCGGACCCGTTGATCGTGAGCTTCATGACGCGGCTCCCGGCGACGGCGCCGCGTCGAGCGACCCGCGGATCTCCTCGGCGAAGTGCCGGGTCATGTGGCGGCGCCAGTCGGGCCGCCCGTGGACATCGTCGTGGTAGAGCGCGTCCGGGATCGCCTCGTCCAGCGCCCGCATCAGCGCGGCCGGATCCGGCAGACCGTCGAAGGCGAGGCGGAGCGGTCGTTTGACGGAGGCCGTGACCGTGAGCGCGAAGGCGCCGTCCGCGCCGCGCGTCCCGATCAGCAGCGCACCGGAGCGCCCGTTCGGGCTGAGGCTGATGCGGCGGAAGGCCGTGCGGCGCGCGAGCGCCGCGGTCGGCATCGACAGGCTCCGCAGGATCTCGCCCGGTGCCAGGGCGTTCCGCTGCGGCGCGAGGACGAAGTCGAGGATCGGGAGCTCCCGCTCGGCCGCGTCGGCGGACCAGATCGTGCAGGTCGCGTCGAGGGCCGTCGCGAGGGCGATCATCGGGCCGGCCGGGAGTGCGAGACAGACGTTGCCGCCGACCGTGGCCACGTTCCAGATCTTGAAGGAGCCGAGCAGCGCGCGGCAGCACTGGCCCACCAGCGGCGCCGCGTTCCAGCCCGGCGGCAGTTCCAGCCGGTCGAGCTGGGCGATGGTGCAGGTCGCCGCGAGGGTCAGGCCCTCCGCGTCGACCGCGTGCGGTGGCCATCCGAGCGCCGCGAGGTCGACGAGGCGCCGCATCCCGACCTGCGGCTCGGAGAACAGCCACGTCCCGCCTCCCAGACAGGCATCGCCGTCCGCCCAGGCGGGAAGCTCGGTCCGACTCCGCGGCCGGACGACGGTCTCGATCGTGTTGAGGTCCATGCCCGCTCGCCGGTCCGAGGCCGGTTCGGCCCGGCCCGACACTATGCCGGTTCTAATCGGCCCCCGGTCAAGCCGCGCCGGCAACTTCGAACCTTGGCGCCCCCACGCACGTCGGCCTAGGATGAATCAGATTTGCGTGAGATGGCCGGCGGCGGTCCGGATCGGAGATCCCCATGGCCCTGAGGGCGTCGCGGTACGGCAAGGAACGGGTTCGCGTGCTGCGCCTCGCCCGCGACGGCGATCACCACACGCCGCGCGAGCTGACGCTGTCGGTCATGTTGACCGGGCGCTTCGAGGCGGCCTGGACAGAGGGTGACAACCGCGCCTCCATCGCCACCGACAGCATCCGGAACATCGTCAACGTGACGGCGGCGCGGCATCTCGGGCTCGACGCCGAGGGGTTCGTCGCCGCGGTCGCGCGGGTGCTGCTCGAGACCTACCCGCAGGTCGAGACCGTCACGATCGACGCGGAGGAAGTTCGCTGGCTCCGCCACGCGATCGCCGACGCGCCGCACGGCCACACCTTCACGCGCGACGGGAACGGCGCCGGCTACGTGGGGCTCACCGCCGACCGGACTGGGTCGACCCTGCGCTCCGGATTGCGCGGCTACACCTTCATGAAGACCACGCAATCGGGCTGGACGGGCTTCGTGGAGGACCAGTACCGGACCCTGCCCGACACGACCGACCGCATCGCCGCGACCAGCATGGACGCGACCTGGACCTGGGCCTCGGCGCCGCACGATCACGCCGGAACCAACGCTCGCATTCTCGCGACGCTGTTGACCGTCTTCGGCACCACCTACAGCCGCGGGATCCAGGACAGCATGTACCGGATGGGCGAGGCCGCCCTGGCCGCCGTCCCGGAACTGGCCGAGATCGGCTTCGTCATGCCCAACAAGCACTACCTGCCGATCGACCTGACACCGTTCGGCCTCGACAACCCGGGCGTTGTCTTCCTGCCGACCGACGAGCCCTACGGCCGGATCGAGGCGACGATCGGCCGGACAGGCTGATCGGCCCGCGCCGCGACGCCCTTCCCAGATTCCCCACGCATCATCGCGCGCCGCGTCGATCGTGGGCTGTGGATCAGCGGTGCAATCCTACAACCGCAGGCTGGCAAGCGGCGGGCGAACGCGGGCGACGCACAACGCAAGATAGTCTCGCCCTTGATCTATGCTGTCCCATGCCTTTTCATTAAGTGGGACTGTGCATTTAGCGGCTCACCGCGAATATCTTGAGCAAAGCGAACCATTTTAACCGCCGCGCAACGGCATCCCATTATCGAAGCCCGCGCTAGAGCCGGGCATCGACAGGTTTATGGTGTCGCCCGGCGCAATAAAAATTTATCTCGATCAAGAAATTCTTGATCCGACCGGCTCGGTGCGCGCTTCGGCCGCACCCTCATCTCAGGATGCGGAGACATCGATGTTCGAGGGCGTTCTGGCTGGGAGGGATCACGCGGCCAAACTCGCGGCGTTGAGCCGGTCCCTCGCCACCATCGAGTTCGCGCTGGACGGCACGATCCTCGACGCCAATCCGAACTTCCTGGAAGCCATGGGCTACGCGCTCGAGGAGATCCGCGGCCGGCATCACAGCCTGTTCGTCCCGCCAGCCGAGCGGGAGAGCGAGGCCTATCGGGAATTCTGGGACAAGCTGCGGCGCGGCACCTTCGCCAGCGCCGAGTACAAACGGCTCGCCAAAGGCGGGCGGGAGGTCTGGATCCAGGCCTCCTACAACCCGGTGCTCGACGCGCGCGGCGGACCGGTCAAGATCGTCAAGTTCGCCACCGACATCACCGCCCCGAAGCTCCGCGCCCTCGATCTGGAAGGGCAGATCAGCGCGCTGCACCGCTCGCAGGCGGTGATCGCCTTCGCGCTCGACGGCACGATTCTCACCGCCAATGCGAACTTCCTCGACGCGGTGGGCTATCGGCTCGACGAGATCGTGGGGCGGCATCACAGCCTGTTCGTCGGCGAGGCGGAGCGCGCCAGCGAGGCTTACCGGCTGTTCTGGGCCGCCCTGGCACGCGGGGAGTATCAGTCCGGCGTGTTCAGCCGCACCGGCAAGGGCGGGCGGGAAGTCTGGATCCAGGCGACCTACAATCCGATCACGGACGCGGATGGACGGCCCGTCCGGGTCGTCAAGTTCGCCACCGACATCACCGCCCAGGTCCACGAGCGGCAGCAGCGCGCCGCCGCGCAGAGCGCCATCGGCGCCGAGCTGGACGCCATCGGCGACGCTGTGGCGGATGTGACGCGCCAGGCCGACGCGGCGGTCACGCGGGTGGACCGCGTGTCCGGCGACATCCGCTCGGTGGCCACCGGCGCGGAGCAGCTGTCGGCTTCGGTGGATGAGATCAGCCAGCAGGTGAGCCACGCCGCCGAGATGGCCGGGCAGGCCGTGGAGCAGGCACAGCGCACCGGCCGGATCGTGACCGGCCTCAGCGACCAGGCCGCGCAGATCGGCGCGGTGCTGAGCCTCATCGCCGGCATCGCCGCGCAGACCAACCTGCTCGCGCTCAACGCCACCATCGAGGCGGCCCGTGCCGGCGAGGCCGGTCGCGGCTTCGCGGTGGTGGCGTCGGAGGTGAAGACCCTGGCCGCGCAGACGGGGCGCGCGACGGAACAGATCCGCCAGCAGATCGCCTCGACGCAGGCGGCGACCCGGGAGGCCGTCGACGCCATCGACACGATCCAAAGCACGATCCGGGCCCTGGACGCGGCCTCGTCGACCATCGCGGCGGCCGTGGAGGAGCAATCCGCGGTGATGCGCGAGATGTCGGGCACCATGCAGACCGCCGCACAGGACGTCTCCGCGATCTCCGGCGGGATGACCACGATCGCGCGGGCGAGCGGCCGTGCCGACCGCGCGACGCGGCAGGTCCGGGAGACCGCGCGGACTTTCGGCTGAGGCGATCCGGGCGGTCGCCGCCGGGTCAGCCCGGATCGCCGCCTTCGTCCGCGCGCTCGTCCTCGACCAAGCGCCCGATCCGGGGAATCAGCGGGCAGGTGACCGTGCAGCGCAGGCCGTCGGGCTCGAAGGCGAGCGCGACGGTTGCCCGCAGCTCGTAGCTCAGCATCTCGGTGAGCACCTGCATGCCGAAGCCGCGCCGGCTCGGCTGCGCGACGCCCGCACCCCCCGATTCTTTCCAGACGAGCGTCAGGTCGCCCGGCGGGCTCGCCCCGGCGCCGGCGACGACCCAGGTGACGTCAACGCCGCCCTTCGAGAGACCGAAGGCGCCGTGCTCGATCGCGTTGCTGCAGAGTTCGTGGACCGCGAGGGCCATCAGCTGCGCGGCCTTCGGCCGGAGGCGCACGGTCGGCCCCGCCAGCGTCGCCTGTTCGCCTTCGCGGATCAGGTGGATCATCAGCTCGTCGGAGATGAGCGTGTGCAGGCTCACCTCGCCGAACGTGTCGGCCGCGACCCGCACGCGCGCGATGGCGTCCAGCCGACCTTCGAGATGCGTCGCGTAGCCGTCGACGGTCTCGGCGGTCTCGGCCGAGAGACGCAGGACCGCCCGCAGCATCGCCAACGTGTCGCGCAAGCCGTGACGCAGACCATCCGGTGTCCCGGACTCGTCCAGGAGGCGGCGAAGACGGGCGTTGTCCGCTTCGAGGTGCGCGACGCGCGCGGCCATTGCTTGGGGCTCTGCCATGTTCGCTCTCTCAGCGCCGAAAGCCGGGAGGTTCCGTTCAGCTCACATAACGTATCGCGGACCTGCGCCAGCATCACAGACCGGAGATTTTCGCTGAACCGGGCGGGAAGTGCCGGCTCGTGCCCGTCTGACCTGAACACGCCCCGCCGCGGAGCGATCATCGAGCTCCGAGATGCTGTCAGCCAATACCGGCGATCATTCGTCCAGGTTTCAGGCTGCGTTCTGACCAGAGGCCGATCTTCGACGAAGCACCTCCGAGCCGCACGCGAAGCTTCGGCCTTGATCACCCCGAGCGACAATCCGGCCGCGTCGACGTTCGCGATCATCCCGAGCCGGCCGAATGCCGGATGGCGGTTTCGGCAGGATCCGAGCGTCGTCGGGCCCGGTTCGACCTGCACCATCCGCCGGCGATCCGGAAAACGCCAGCGGTAGGGCGGCGGACGCGCCCGCCCAGGGGGCCTCGCATACGCCCCACGCCGGGCCGGAGTCCGACCCTTGTTTCGGTTCGGCTAACCATCCCTGCCCCGGTCGCCTACCCGTGGCCGCACTTCGTTGTGTGGGAGACGGATGCGTGGCGGGACAAAGCTTGCGGAAGGCAGGACGGCTGAAGCGGCTCTGGCCCGGGCGCGCGGCTGCCCTTCCGCCGGCACCGCGTTCGCCGGGACTGGCCGACCTGCCTGAACCGCCGCCGCCGCGCGGTCTCACGGCCTCCGAGCTGATCGCCATGGCGCGCCAAGCCCGGGCCATGTCCGATCAGAGGGATCCGGCAAAAACCACGAGCGTTTCCTGAGGTCCGCCGCACGCTGTCGGGAGGTCGTCATGGGGCTGGTCGCCTTCATCGTCTTCGTCTGTCCCTGGATGGGCATCGCCGGCCTGCTGTGGATGCGGGCACAGCAGGCCAAGCCGCTCTGATCGAGCCTCCGTCGCCGCGTCGCCCGGCGATCGTCTCGGCTGCGATATGCCCTCCGAGCAGCCCGCCCGGAGGCACGCCATGGCCCGCGCGTCGGCCTGTATCGAGCCGGTCCTGAAGCTCACTGACGAGCGCGGCCGCGAGACTCTCCGGCAGCGACAGAATCGGACGCCTAGCAGCTTCCCCTACAATAATGCATCGCCCTCTCGCTCGCCATTCCGATATTTGTCTTATATAGTTTGATTGTGTAAATTATAAGTCTGCCGATATAAGCCTATGATCCAGCTTAACCGAGGGTCGAAGCGAAATTTCAAAAATTTTGACGCATTTGTTGGCCCACTGAAGGCAATTGATTTTTCCCGGTAGGTAAAATAGATGCACCATGGTGATCCTTCCTAGGGTCAGGATTGTGGTGCCATTCATTATTCGAACAACCCATCGCTGCACCCTGCGTTTCAGAACGATCCTGATCGTCTTCGCAGGATCGATGACCTCGCTCACATTTGTAATTGTCTACGTCCTGCTATTGCAGGTCGGAGCGATCGACGCTGCCAGCCGCACTCTGGCTCAGGAGATCGGGGCTGCCCGGGCTCTCGGCACCATGAAGCAGCGGACACAGGAGCTCGGTGTGTCGGAACGTCTCGCGCGCGCCGTATCGACCGAGGCCGACCCTCGAGAGGACATCGACCGGACAATTGAGCCGCACGAGGCATTCCTGAAGGCCTGGACCGCCTATGTGTCGACGATCAGGACGGCGGACGAGCGGGAGCGCGCTCGAGGTCTGTGGGACGCGTGGCAGCATTTCCTCGCCGTGGAGGCGGAAGCGGCCGCCCTCGACAGGGCTGGGGAACGTGATCTCGCCGACAGGGTGCGGGCGACGGCGCTTCAGGCCGACGCGGCAGCCGTCGCACGGGATGTCGACGCGCTGCTGACCGACCGCGACGCCGCGGTCGCCGAGCAACTCGGAGCTGTCGACGCCGCCGGCTCGACCTTGCGCCCGAGCCTCGTGGCCGGCTTGTCCGCCGCTGCGCTGGCTGCCCTGGTCCTGGTGCAGGCCATCCTGCGCGGCGTCGCGCAGCCGATGACAGCGCTCGCCTGCGCCATGCAGCGACTGGCCGACCACGATCTCACCGTCGCGGTCCCGGCGGCAGCGGTCTGCACCGAACTCGGCGTCATGGCGGCCGCGACGAGAGCTGTTCAGGAAACGCTGCGGCAGGCCGTGTTGCGGGACGCGGAGGCCGATCGGTCGCGCGCTCAGAGCGAGCAGCGCCGCGCCGTGATCGAGTACGCGACCGAGCGGGTCGAGACCATGATCGGCGGCATGGTCGAGGCAGTGTCTTCGACCGCCGCGGCACTGCGCGTCACCGCCGACGACGTGGGCCAAGCGATCCGCGATGGGGCGGTTCGAACGACCACGTTAGGCGCCGCGCTCGCGCAGACGCGATCGAAGGTCCGGCAGATCACCGTCTCTGCCGACACGTTCGGCGCGGCGGTCGAAGAGGTTGGGGCGCAGGCCGAGGCCACCGCGGCCCTGGCCGGAAGCGCCGCGGCGGACGCGGCCCGGACGACCACCCGCGTTCAGGCGCTGAGCAGCGCCGTCGACCGGATCGGCGACGCGGTCCGCCTCATCGCCAAGATCGCCGCACAGACGAACCTGCTGGCCCTCAACGCCACGATCGAGGCCGCCCGGGCCGGCGACGCGGGCCGCGGCTTCGCGGTGGTCGCCTCCGAAGTGAAGGCCCTGGCCGCGCAGACCAGGGAGGCCACCGAGATCATCGGCCAGCACGTCTCCGAGATCCGAGGCTCGACCGACGCGGCGGTGTCGGCGATCGCGGGCATCACGGCGCGGGTCGAGGACATGAGCCGCGCGGCGAACGTTATCGTCGAGTCCGTGGAGCGGCCGGGTGCGACCGCGCGGGAGATCGTGACGGCCATCGCGGAGGCGACCGACGGCACCGAGGAGTTCGACGCGGAGGGCGCGGGCGTCACCGAGATCCCCGAGGCGGCCGAGCCGACGACGGCCGTGTTGACCGCGGCCGACGGCCTGACCCAGGACGCCGCCCGTCTCGGCGAGGCGCTCGCTGGCCTCCTGGAGAGCCTCCGTGCGGCGTGAGGCGGGCCCGCTGAGAGCGGGACGGAACTGGCCGCATGAACTGGATTGAGTGGGCACGCGGCCGCTCGATCGGCGGGTCGCTCCGGAGGGGATCCCTCGTCCTCGCTCTCGCGGCTTGGGCGCTGCCGGCCTCGGCCACCACCATCGCGTTCCTGACACCGGTAGGCGTCGCCCGGCGCCTGCACGACGGCCTCGACGAGCAGGCACGCGCGCGGGGCGTCGCGACTCGCTTCGCCTACGCGCCCGACGGTGCGGGCGACGAGCAGATCGCGCAGGCGCGGCGGCTGATCGCCGAGAGAGCCGACGCTCTCGTGGTCGTGCCGGTCGACTCCGCGGCGCGCGAGGAGATCACCCGGCTGGCCCTGGAAGCCGACGTACCACTCGTCCTCATCGGCCACGGCGCACGGACCGACTGGTTCGCCGGACGCGTCACCCAGGTCATGCCGAGCGATCTCGTTGCCGGGCGGCTGCAGATGCGCAAGCTCGCCCAGATGTCGGGTGGGGCCGGACGCGTCGCGATCCTCGCGGGCAGCGCCACCGATCCCGTCTCGGCGCTCCGCAGCAGGGGTGCCAGGGAGGTGCTGGCGGAGAGCCCGCGCCTCCGCCTCGTCGCGGAGGCCGCGACGGATGCGAGTCGCGCGACGGCGCGGGCCACCGTCGCCGGGTGGCTCGCCCGAGGCATCGGCATCGACGCGATCGCCGCGACCAGCGACGAGATGGCGCTCGGCGCCGCCGAGGCGGTCGAGGCTGCCAGGATTCCGGCGGGCCGGATCCGCATCGGCGGGTTGGATGCCACCGCCGAGGGCATGCAGGCGATGCAGGACCTGCGCCTCGCCGTGACGATCTTCCAGGACGCGGGCGTCCAGGGCCGGCGCGCGGTCGACGACGCCCTGGCGCTGATCCGACGCGAGCTGGTTCCGCCCAGCGACTGGGTCCCGTCCGAGCTGATCACGGACCGCATGTCGACCACGCACTTCTCGCGCTAGACCGCGCCGGCGGGCAAACGCCAGTCGTCCCGGCGCCGGTTCGGCCCGTCAGTGCGCCATGAGGCAGCAGAGGGTGCTCGCCTGCAGGATGTCGCGGGTGGCGCGGGCGAGGGCCTTGATCCAGCGCAATCGCGCCGACGCCCTCAGATTCACGGCACCGGCCTTGAGCTGAATCAACGCGTCGCGATCCGTGCCACGGCAGAGCTGCCGCGTTCGTCCCCTGGAGACCGCGATGTCCGCCCTCGAACTGCCGAGTGCAGTCAATCTCGCGCGAGCCCAATTCGCGCTCACCGTCGTCTGGCACTTCCTGTTCCCGGCCTTCACCATCGGGCTCGCGAGCTACCTCGCCGTGCTCGAAGGCTTCTGGCTGCGCACCGGGAAGGCCGTCTATCTGGACACCTACCGCTACTGGCTCCGCATCTTCGCGGTTGCCTTCGCGATGGGCGTCGTGTCCGGCCTGGTCATGAGCTACCAGTTCGGCACGAACTGGTCGGTCTTCGCCGACCGGACGGCGCCGGTGCTCGGGCCGCTTCTCGGCTACGAGGTGCTCACGGCCTTCTTCCTGGAGGCGGGCTTCCTCGGCGTCATGCTGTTCGGCCTGGAGCGGGTCGGCAAGGGGCTCCACTTCCTGGCGACCTGCCTCGTCGCCGTCGGCACCCTGACCTCCGCGTTCTGGATCCTCTCGGCCAATTCCTGGATGCAGACACCCACCGGCCACGTCGTCGCGCCGGACGGCCGCTTCAACCCGGCCGACTGGTGGGCGATCGTCTTCAACCCGTCCTTCCCCTACCGCTTCGCCCACACGGTCACCGGCGCCTACCTCACCACCGCGATGATCGTCGGCGCCGTGGGCGCGTGGCACCTGCTGCGGGACCGGGCCAATCCCCGGGCCCGGCTGATGTTCTCGATGGCCATGTGGATGGCCGCCGCTGTGGCTCCGACCCAGCTGGTGATCGGCGACCTGCACGGCGGCAATTCCTACGCGCACCAGCCCGCCAAGGTCGCCGCCATGGAGGGTCATTTCCAGACGGAGCGCCGGGCCCCCGCGATCCTGTTCGGGTGGCCGGACGCGGAGGCGGGCGCGGTGCGGGGCCGGATCGAGATTCCCGGCCTCGCCAGCCTCTACCTGACCCACGATCTCGACGGTGAGGTCCGCGGGCTCAACGACATGCCGCGCGACCTCTGGCCGACCAACCTCCCCCTGGTGTTCTGGTCGTTCCGGATCATGGTCGGCCTCGGCCTGCTGATGATCGCCCTCGGTCTCGCCGCGCTCTGGCTGCGCCACCGCGGGCGGCTCTACGACACGCCCTGGCTGCACCGCTTCGCGGTCGGCATGGGGCCGTCCGGCCTGATCGCGGTCACGGCCGGCTGGACGGTGACCGAGGCGGGGCGTCAGCCCTTCACCGTCTACGGCGCGCTGCGCACCGTCGACAGCGTGTCACCGGTGGCGGCCCCGGCCGTCGCCGCCTCGCTGGCGGCCTTCGCGGCGGTCTACCTCGCGGTGTTCGGCGCGGGCATCTGGTACCTCCTGCACCTGTTCAATCAGGCGCCGCACGCCCACGAGCCCGGCCCGCCGCCCGGACAGCCGATCCGCACCGCCGGCATCACGCCCGCCCCCGCCCTCGTCGCCGGCGCTCCGACTGCCGGCCGCCCCCTCGCGCAGCCCGCGGAGTAGCCCGATGCCCCTCGATCTCACGCTCATCTGGGCGCTTCTCATCGCCACGGCGGTCTTCCTCTACGTGGTGATGGACGGCTTCGACCTCGGGGTCGGCATCCTGTTCCCGGCGGTGCGCGGCAAGGCGGACCGGGACGTCATGGTCAACACCGTGGCGCCGGTCTGGGACGGGAACGAGACCTGGCTCATCCTCGGCGGCGGCGGGCTGTTCGCGGTGTTCCCGCTGGCCTACGCCACGATCCTGCCGGCGCTCTACATGCCGCTGATCCTGATGCTCCTCGCGCTGGTCTTCCGCGGCGTCGCCTTCGAGATGCGGTTCCGCGCGGCCTCGCCCGCGAGCCAGCGGACCTGGGACCGGTCCTTCTCGTGGGGCAGCTACGTGGCGACTTTCTGCCAGGGCATCTGCCTCGGGGCCCTGGTCCAGGGCATCCGGGTCGAGGGTCGCGCCTACACGGGCGGCTGGTGGGACTGGCTGACGCCGTTCTCGGTGCTGACCGGGGCCGCCCTGGTCGCCGGCTACGGTCTGCTCGGCGCCTGCTGGCTGATCTGGAAGACGGAGGGCGAGCTCCAGCTCCGGGCCTACCGGCTCGCGCGCCGGCTCGGCCTCGTCACGCTGGCGGCCATCGTGGTCGTCTCGGCGGCGATGCCGATCCTCAGCGACGCGTTCCGCGCGCGGTGGTTGTCCTGGCCGAATCTCGCCCTGGCCGCGCCGGTGCCGGCGCTCGTCGCGCTGCTGGCGTGGCGCTTCTTCGTCGCGCTCGATCGGCGGGCCGAAGTGAAGCCGTTCCTCTGCGCCCTGGGCCTGTTCCTCATGTCGTATGTCGGGCTCGGCATCAGCCTGTGGCCGATGATCGTCCCGCCGGTGGTCACGATCTGGGACGCGGCGACCCACCCGAGCAGCCAGGCGTTCCTTCTGGCCGGCGCGGTGATCCTGGTCCCGATGATCCTGGCCTACACCGGCTACGTCTACTGGCTGTTCCGCGGCAAGGTCGCGGCGGGCGCGCCGGGCTATCACTGAGACCCGCGGCCCGTCGAATGGGGACGCAGGGATCGGCGCGCCGCGCCGGTCCCTGCCCTCGCGCGCTCGGCCTCACGGGCCGGCACGGGCGCCCTTAACGAAACGCGCGACGTCGTCCGCGACCGAGTACCGGAGACTGAACGGGAAGCTCATCGCGTGGACGATCTGCCCGTGCCCGAGACCCGGGTAGATCTTAATCGTCTCCCTGCCGTCGAAGCCGCGCAGCGCCCGGTCGAGCGACAGGGTTCCGGCGGGGTTGACGTCGAGATCCGCCGCGCCGGTGGCCAGCAGCATCGCCGGATGGGGATCGGCGGCGTGGTTGATCGGCTGCAGGGCCGGATCGCTGCCCGCGAACACCTGGCGATCCAGCGGATCGGTCAGCGCCGAAGTCGCGTAGGGTCCGGCCAGCCCGACGATCCCGGCGAGCTTGGCGGGACTGGAGCCGGCCCGCTGGAGCCAAGTCGCGTCGAGGCCCAGCATCGCGGCGGCCCAGGCCCCCGAGGAATGCCCCACGACGGTGACGCGGGCGGGATCGCCGCCGTACTCGGCCGCGTGCGCGAGGGTCCAGGCGACGGCGGCGGCGTTGTCCGCGAGGATGTCCTGGAGGCTCGCCGCCGGCACGTGGCGGTACTCGGGGATGACCGCGACGACGCCCCGCCGCGCGAAGGCCGCGCCCACGTAGGCAACCTCGTCCTTCGATCCGGTCCGCCACCCGCCGCCGTACAGGAACACGGCGACCGGACGCGGCTTCCCGGCGGCTGGCCGGTAGATGTCGGCGCGGTGCGCGCTCCCGTCGGCATAGGGGACGCCCTTGTCCACGTGGACTTCGAGCGGCGCCAGCGCGTTCAGGACCGCGAGGGTCAGGCCGACGATCGTGTCACCCAGGTAGCTCAGCATGGATCAGGCCTCCGCGAGAATCGGAGATCGGGCGCGTCACGGAACGACTCCGTCGGCGGCGACCCTAGGTGAGCTCGACGACGCCGAGGCGGTCCGTGACCGGGACCGGCACCCGCCTGTCCGCGGGAAGCTCCACCACGCTCACGGCGCCGTCGTCGTCGAAGCGATGGAGGCGCACCCGCCGGGGCTGCCGTGACAGCCGGAGCTCGGCGGTCTGCGCCGGCAAGTCCGGCCGGGGTGCCCGGCTACGCCGGTCCCAGCCGTCGAGGCCGAGCCAGATCGGGACGAGCGTCGCCCCGTCCCGCCGCGCGAACCGTGCGGTGATGAGATCGGGAACGGGGCTGCCGAGCGTGACGTCGCGATCGGCCGGAACGGCGGCGATCTCCCCGGCGGGGGCGCCGAACAGCCGGACGAGGTTGCGCACCGCCGCGAAGGCGGGTGTGGGGCGACCGTCGTGGGCGAGAAGGCCGAAGCGGCTCTCGGGATCGGCGTCGCCGCGGTCGAAGCTGGAGATCAGCTCGTACAGGTAGGTCCGCCGCACGCTCTGGAGGTAGCTCCAGAGCAGCATCCGCGGGAGGTAGCGGGCGCGCAGTCCCGGCGAGATCGGCAGGTGGGCGCTGCCGGTGGCGAGCGCCGTGTGGTAGCCGTTCTCGGTCGCGATCACGGGCGCGTCGCCGAAGACCGGGCGCGCGGCCGCGACGAAGCGCGCGAGGCTGCCGCCGCCGTCGGTTTCCGGGTGCTCGGCCCCGGGATAGGCGTGGATGTTGGCGAGGTCGACGACCGCCGCGAGGTTCTGCGCCGCCGCGACGTTACCCTGGATGTAGCTCGGTCCGGCCACACGCACGGCCTCGGCCCGCGTGTCCGCCCGCACCGCGCGGAACAGGGCCGCCTGATGATCGGCCGAGAGCCGCGCGAGGCCCGGCCGCGCCGCGACCGGCGGCTCGTTGCCGCCCTCCGCCACGATGAGCCCGTCGCCGGCCCAGCCGGCGATCTCGGCGAAGCGCTCCGGCGGCACCCGCGGCCCCGGCGTGAGCCCGTCGTAGAAGATCAGGCTGAAACGGTAGCCCCGGTCGGCCAGATCGGCGATGCGCTCGAACTGCCCGGCCGGCTCGTCGCCGACGAGCACGATGTCGTCGCGCAGGTGCCGGATCCCGAGTTCGTCGAGCGCCTGGGCGCAGGCGGCGAAGCGGTCGACGTAGGGGGTGCCGCGATGGCCGAGATGCACGTTGACGCCGATCGAGTCGATCAGCGCCTCGCAGCGGTGCAGCGGCTCGGCCGCGGCGGCCCGCCCGGCCGCGAAGACGCCCGCCGCCAGGGCGAGGGCCGACCGGCGCGTGAGACGGGTCACGTCCGGCCCGCCAGGGTGAGACCGCTTCCCGGCGCGGCGGCCTTCGCCGCGACGGTGCGCGTCGCGTGGGCGCGGCGGACGGCGCGCAGGAGGTCCTGCAGCGCCTCCGCGACCCGGGCCTGGGCCTGGCGGGAACCGAAATTGTGGTCCACGCCCGGTACCACCGTCACGGGCGCTCCGACACGGCGGTCGGCCGGTCCGGGCGAGCGTCCCAGATGGCGGCGGACGGCCGCGAGGCCCGGATCGCCCGCGCTGAAGAGCAGGCGGATCTCCGCGCCCCGCCGACGGAGGGCCGCGACCCGCCGGGCGGGCGAGCCCCCGAGCGGACCGGGGCGGAGAGCCCGGCGCAGGCGGCGGATCCCGGCCTCGATGCCGCGCCGGGCGAGGACCGAGGCGATGGCGGCGATCCGGATCTCGCCGCGGATCAGCCGGCGCCAGGTCGCGCCCCGCTTGAGCAGGGCCGCGTAGGTGGACGCGCTTCCGAAGGTCTGCCGGATGACCTGTTCGAGGTCCTGATCCGGGTCCCAGTCGAAGCAGTAGAGGTTGAGCAGGAGCGCGCCGTCGATCCGGCGGTCCCGGCAGAGCGCGTGGAAGGCCGCGTAGGCGCCGCTGCACCCGCCCACCAGCAGGATCGGGCCGCCCGCGCCGGCGATCAGGTCGACCGCCGCCGCGACGTCGGCGAAGCCGTCCCCGGCGAAGAGGGGCTTGCGGCCGTCCGGCCGCTCGTCGCTGTCGCCGATGCCGCGCAGGTCGAACCGGACCGACGCGATCCCCTCCGCGGCGAGGCGCCGGGCGAGATCCGTGGTCTGGCGCCCCCATCCGGAATGCACGCTCATGCCCGTCGAGACGAACAGGATCGTCGGCGCCGCGCTTTCCGCCCGGTCGGGCCGGCAGCGGATGCCGATCAGGCCGCGCCCGAAGCGGACCGGCGCCTCCGCCCAGCCCGGTCCGGTCAGCCCGTTCCGGCGCCCGTCGATGGCGATGCCGCCGGGTCGCGGCCCGGCGGCCGCCATCCCGTCGGTCGCGAAGCCGATGACGCGGGCGAAATCCGCGGTCGGGACATCCGAGAAGATCGGATCGGCGACGAGCGCCGCGAGACCCGGGAACGCTCCCGTCGCCACGTCGCAGCCGAGAGCGCCGAGGTTCGCGGCCAGCGCCTTGGTCTCGGGTGCGAGGAGCAACGCGTGGCGGGCCGGCGCCCGCGCGAGCCGCGCGAGGTTCAGGTCGGCGAGATCGGTGAGGAACGCCGCCTCCATCCGGAAGCCGCCCACGGTGAGGCTGTCCGGCTCCTGCGCCGGGGCGGACCCGTCCGGCAGGCGGCCGATCGTCTGCGCCCGCAGCCGCATCTCGCGCAGATACGCGCGCCCGGTCGTGACCGGCGCCAGCAGGACGAGGCGGTCGACGGCCTCCGCCTCGCCGGCCAGAGCCGCGAAGGTCGCGCCGAGCCGCAGGCCGACGACGACGATCTCCGCGACGCCGGTCGTCGCGCGCAGGTACGCGATGGCCCCACGCACCGCAGCGACGCAGCCAGCGACCCGCGCCTCGTCCAGATCGGCCGAGTCGCCCTCGCCCGGATAGTCGAAGCGCAGCGTCGGGCAGCCCGCCGCGGCGAGGCCCTCGGCCAGGGAGCGCCAGGGCCGATGCGCGGCCATCTGCTCGAAGCCGTAGGCCCCACAGAGGACGACGCCCCGCGTCCCGGCCGCCGGATGAAGCCACCCGAACAGCCCGTCGAAGGTCACCGGCACCGACACCGCGGCCTCGGACCCGACTTCACCCGTCATGACCGAATTCCACGATCTCGTCGCTGTTGATGGCCCGCACGCGCCCGCGCGGGAGCCGGGCGGCCTCCGCGAAGGAGATGATCCGGCTCGACCTCGGGGCGAGGTGGAAGCCGCTGTCGGCCGGCCGTGCCCCCGGGGCCAGCACCTGGACGCCGCGGGCGAAGCGCTCGGTGCTGATCCGCAGACCCGGCCCCGCCTCGGTCGCGACAGCTTCGGCCCGGAGGCCGACGGTCGACCGGTCGAGCGGCCCCGCGCTCAGGACGTGGAAGCTGTCGGCGATCACGCGCCCGTCGGCGTCGGTCAGCCGCGCGTGCGCGAGATCGTGGATCCGGGGCCCGAAGCGGTAGCTGTCGGTGGCGTCGAAGAAGCGCCCGAGAAGGGTCGCGGAGGTGAACGTGAGCGCCGCCCGCGGGCCAACCACGAGATCGCGCTCGGCGCGCGCCGCGACGCGGCCCGCCACATCGCAGAAGATCAGGGACAGCGTCAGCGCCCGGGCCGTCGCCGTCTCGTTGAGGACGTGGACATGGAGGCCGTCGAGGCCCTCATCGGTCAGGAGGACTTGGACCGGGCGGAAGGCGCGCCTCAGCGCGTACCAGGCCGATTTCGGGCGCTGCGTCCAGTCGATCACGCCCCAGCCGGCTCCGGGCGCGAGGTCGCGCATCATCAGGACGAGGCCGCCGGCCGTCGGCGAGCGCGGCCGGCGCCACTCGGAGAAAGTCGCCTCCATGACCTCGGCCACCGCGGCGCGGCCGAGCTCGAGGTAGCGGTCCGGGTCCTCGGCGCGCAGGGACGCCGGATCGACGCCGTAGAGCGCGCCGACGTAGTGGTCGCGCACCGTCTCGAAGTCCCAATCGGTGCCGCGGTCCTGCGGGATGCCGGCCTGCCAGAGCGGGTCGGCCGGTCCGGTCGGGCCCAGCGTGCCGGGTTCGGGCGGGTTGGCGAAGGCGAGGCACTCGCTGGCGAACCCGACCTCGGCCCGGCGGGCATCTTCCAGGGGCCGTCGATAGGCGCCGACGCCGAAATAGTGCGTGCAACCCCCGCGCGGCGAGAACGGCAGGTCGCCGCCGGAGGGCGAGTTCGGCACGACGACGAGATCGGGCCGCCGCGCTGCCACCCGCTCCGCCAGCGTCTCCGCGCAGTAGGCGTCGGCCCAGACGGCGCGCGGCGCCCCGAGCATCGCCGCCTGCTGCCAGACCTCGCTGCCGCCGCAGACCACGCAGAGCGACGGCGCGGTCTGCGTGCGGTCGAGGAATCCGGTCAACTCGCGGTCGAGCGCGGCCGCGAAGGCCGGTTCGACGTGCGGGTAGTCGAAGTTGGCGAGCATCAGGTCCTGCCAGACCAGGATGCCGAGCTCGTCGCAGAGATCGTAGAAGTCCGGGGCCGGATAGAGCGTCGTCCCGGGCACGCGCAGCATGTTCATGCCGGCCTCGCGCGCCAGCTCGAGCGAGGCGCGGGTGCCGTCCGAGCCCAGCCCGACGAGGTCCGGCGGCGTCCAGACGGCGCCTCGGCAGAAGAGCGGCACGCCGTTCACGGCCAGCGCGAGCCCCTCCGCGAACGGTCGCGTGAGCGACAGGGTCCGGAAGCCGACGCGGCCCAGGTCGATTTGCGCCCCGTCGACGCGGACTTCGACCGGGTGGAGGTTCGGTGCGCCGTGGGTATGCGGCCACCAGGGCGCGATGCCGGGCAGCGCCAGCGCGCCCGCGAACAGGCCCGGCTCGACCTCCGCGAGCGGGGCTTCGCCGCCGCCGCATCGGAGGAGGACGATGCCGACCGGACCGTCGACCCGCAGGCGCACGGCCACCCGGCCGACGTCGCCGTCGAGGGTCGTACGCACATCCGCGGCGCTCGCGCGGGGGCGGACCGGCTCGACGGTTATCGGGCGGTAGGGCCCGACGAGGTCGATCTCGGGACACCAGCCCGGCATGAAGCCGAGGACGCTGGTGCGCACATGGCGCAGCGACCCGGGCGTGATCATCCGCGGCCGCCAGCGCCCGCGCTTGGCCGGGCGGTCGAGTTCCGCGCGGAGCGCGCGGAAGCACAGCGCGAGGTCGGAGGCGCCGCCGAGGTCCACGTCGACGACGTGCTCCTCGAACATTGCGCGGGCGCACAGGACTGGGACACCGTCGAGCCAGACCTCGGCGAGGGTGGCGAGGCCCCTGAAACGCAGCCGGGCCGGGCCAGAACCGGAGATGCGTGTCCGATACCAGACGTCGCGGTCGTGGATCGGCTCCGGCGCCGCCTCGCTCCAGCGTCCGGCGGCTCGAAGGGCGTCGGCGGCGGTGCCCGGAACCTCGGCAGCGATCCAGCCGGTGACCTCATCAAGATTGCCGGGACCCGCGCAGGCGCCCGCCGGCGTCGCGGCGAGTCGCCAGGGTCCGAACCGGACCTCCGGCGCGCGGTCGTCGACGCTGCGGATGCGGGCCACGACGCCTCTCAGCGGTCCAGCGCGCGGTCGAGATCCGCGAAGACGCGGTCGTAGGTCGCCGCGAGGCGGTCGAGGCGCGGCGCCAGGCCCTCGGCCGAGCGGCGATGGAACGCGCGGGCGAGCTGGAACTGGAAGGCCTTGGCCTCGCGGCTCAGGTCCGCGGCGGCCGCGGCGGCTGGCCCGAATCCGTCGGCCTCCCGGTCCTCGAGCCACGTGAGATGGCTGGCGAGCATCTCGAAGTTGCCGCCAAGCTGGCGCGTCGTGTTGAAGGCATAGGCGTGGAACACGCTGAGCGGCCGGACGACCAGCTCCGCGGCCGTCGCCGCGAGGGTGTCGCGGAACGCCAGGACGGGGTTGCGCCGGGGCGCCCGGGCGCGATGCCGGACGAGCAGTTCGCGCGCGACCGCCGGCAGATCCGCCGCGCCGAGCGACGGTGCGACGGTCTTCACGAACTCGGCGTAGGGCGGCAGCGTCGCCGGCCCAAAGATCCCGGCGTAATCCTTCCCGGCGAGGCGGAAGCGACCCGCATTGTGCAGGTAATCGAGCTCCTGCGCGGCCGGATCGAGGGCCAAGATCCCGATCGTGGTCTTGCCGTGCTCGCGTCCGTAGGTGGTCCCCTGGGTGTCCGGCAGGTAGATCGCGTCGACCTCGACCAGCACCGGCCGGCCGGCCGCGGCCTGGATCACGGCGTGGTTCTCGAGGCCGCCGTAGACCGCGAGTTCCAGCACCTCCAGACCGTAGAGGCGCTCGATATCACCGGTCGGCGGTTTGAAGAAGGTGAACTGGTCGCCCTCGAAATCCTGCCGCAGGGTGAAGCCCAGCATCGCCTCCGGCACGAGGCCGCGTCCGTGCAGGAGCTCGATCCAGAGGTCGACGTAGCAGTTCGTCTCCGGCCAGTCGCGGCCGGAATCGTGGAGCGGGTGCGGGACGTAGGGTCCCGCGGCTCTGAGACCCTCCGGCAGGCGCAGCGCGGCGGTCACCGCCTCAGCCCCACAGCTCGGCGCGCACGGCGGCCGGCCACGCGGCGAGATCGAGCCCGTGGTGGCGCAGGAGCGCCAGCGTGATCCGCTCCAGGCCGAAACCGACGCAGGCCGTGTGGGCGACCTCGCCGTCGGCCTGGCGCAGCTCCCAGGTGCTGCCGAAATGGTCCTGGTGATAGTTGAAGCTGAGGCAGGCCGTCGGCTTGTCGACGCTGTTGACCGGGACGTTCAGCTCGAACTTCAGTCCCTGCGCCCGCTGGTTGTTGGCGAGCATCCGGCCGGCGCGGCCGAAGAACGGGTCGTTGGCCGCGTCGATCGCGAGCGGGAGACCGAGGGCGCGGATCATGGCCGTGCCGCGCTCGAGCCAGGCTTCGCGGAAGGCCAGGACCTGCTCGGGGCTGCCCATGCGCACGTATTCGCGCATCCGGAACAGCTGCATCCGGGTCGGCTCGAGCGAGGGCTCGCGCCGGAAGCAGTAGGATTGCAGGTCGAACAGGCGGCCTTCGGCCGGCAGCGCGCCCCGCGCGGCGGCGACCGGGTAGACCGGGTAGCAGGCCGCGGGCGTCAGCACGATGTCGGTGGCCTCCTGCTGCCCGGTCCAGTCGGTCCCGGCTTCGAGGCAGGCGAGGATCTCGGCGTGGCCGCGCGCGTCGCCGCAGAAGCTGTGTACGGTGCCGGCGAGGTTCGGGAAGCCCTTCAGGTAGCCGCTGCGCTCGAAGGCCGGGCGGCTCATGGCCGGCGGGAAGCGCAGCACTTCGGCCTCCTCGGCGGCTCCGAGTCGCGTGATCATCCGGTCGAGGGCGTCGACGACGCTCTCGAATCCGCCGCTGCGGCCGTAGAGGCCGTCGACGCCGGTTCGGACGAGCAGGCCGTGGTCGAACAGGCGGTCGAGGAAGGTGGGACCGCCGGCCGGCTCGTCCTCGAGCACGACGTCGCCGGGGGGAGAGGAGATCGATTCCATCACGCGCTCATGAGCTGGCCGCTGCCCTTCTGCACGAGCAGGAGCTTGGCGGTGTTGGCGAGGATGCGGTCATTGCCGATCATCAGCGGCGCGGAGAGGACGTCGCGCAGCGGCCGGCCCAGGCTGAAGGGCGTGTCGTTGCGGTAGCCGGCGAGGCCGACGATCGCGAGCGCCCGCCGGACGATGTCGACCGCCATGTCGGAGACGGTGATCTTCAGGTTGTTGAGCATCACGCAGAAGCCGACGGAGCCGATCGTGTCGGCGTCGCCGTGCGCGTCCTCGAAGCGGCGCAGGGCCGACACGATGGTGCCGCGCATGGCCTGATGCGCGCTGGAGACCTCACCGAGGCGCGTCGCGGTCGGCGGCACCTGCCCGGGCCGGCGCCGCGCCTCGGCCTGCACGAAGGCGCGGGCGCGGTCGACCGCGTAGGTCGCGATCCCGTACCAGACGCTGCTCCACAGGAGGTGCGATGAGGCCAGCATCGACTGGGCGGCGATCTCCGCGAACGGCTTCGGGAGGATCTGCTCGACCGGGACATTCCGCGCCTCCAGGCGGAAGCCGTCGCTGCAGGTCCCGCGCATCCCGAGCGTGTCCCAGTCGCCCGTTCGCGCGAGGGAGATCTGGTCGGCCATCAGCGCGACGAGGACCTGATCGGACGTCGCGGCGTCCGGATGGCGCCGGGCTGTGGCGAGAATCAGGTCGGCGTGGGCGCCGTAGGAGATCACCGACGCGTCCTTGCCGAGGGCGAAGACCTCGCCGGTCGTCTCCACGGCGCAGAGGCTGTTGCGCAGGTCCCCGCCGATGCCCGCCTCCGTGGTCGAGGAGGCGACCAGCAGCTGCTCGCGCGCGATGCGCTCCATCAGGCGCCCGTGCCACGGGCTGTCGATGCCGTGGGTCACGAGGCTGGAGACCTTGATGTGGTGCATCGCGAAGACCATCGCGGCCGCGCTGCAGGCCTGCCCGAGCGTGCTGCACAGCTCGGCGATCTGCGTCAGCCCCGCCCCCTCCCCGCCGAACTGGCCCGGGATCTGGAGGCCGAGCAGCCGCTCGGACCTCATCGCGGCCACGGCCTCCTCGGGAAAGCGGCCTTCGCGGTCGACGGCGTCGGCGTGGTGCGCCGCCACCGCCGCGGCCCGCTCGGCGCGCGCGGCGAGCGTGCTCATGCGGCTTCCTGCTGGATGAGGGTGGAGACGGCCTCGCGGATCGCGCGGATCGACGAGAACGACTTGCGGTTCAGGAGCTCGTCGGGGAACTCGATGCTGAAGCGCTCCTCGAGGCCCAGCATCAGCTGGACGGAACCGAACGAGTCCAGCCCGAGATCGAACAGGCTGTCATCCTCGGAGAGCTGGTCGGCCTTCCCGGCGAAGGCTTCGTTCGCCCCGAGAATCTCACGGATGTCTTGAGCGATGTTCAAGGCGGAACTCCTTATTCCAGTTATCACGACGCTATTGAACGGATCGGCTCGGCGTCAAATTATCTATTGATTAATAGTAAATAGCGGTCCGTAGAGGGCGACACAGGGTTGCGCGCCGTGCAAACAGGAACCGGATGTGGCCGGCGGCTTACATTCGGCGGCGCGACCTTTACGATCACTTTCCAGCTCTTGCTTTCGTGATCGTCCGTCCAGAGATTTCGCGGATTTAGCAACTCATGCGTGTAAATGCCCCGCCTGATCTTAAATTCGAGACCCGGGCCATTTAGGACGTTTCCGGACTCGTCGTGACGCGGCGGGGCCATCTCGGCCATAAGGGCGCGACGTCGCCCTTCCCGGGCGGGCCCAGCGATCAGCCGGCGCGCGATGATCTACAACCTCCAAATCCTGCGCGCCGTCGCCTCGTACCTCGTCTTCCTCACGCATTTCGGCCTCTACATCGGCCCCGTGCTGCCGAGACCGGATCTGCTCGCCTTCGGCGCGAGCGGGGTCGACGTGTTCTTCGTGCTCTCCGGGTTCATCATGTTCGTGAGCACGAGCGGGCGCCGCGAGAGCCCGGGCGAGTTCCTGCTCCGCCGCGCGTCGCGCGTTGTCCCGGTCTACTGGCTCGTCACGCTCGCCCTGGCGCTCATCGCGCTGACGGGCCTGAAGCCCATCGGGATCGTGGAGATCCGGCCAGATTACGTCGTCCAGTCCCTGCTGTTCCTGCCGTTCTCCCGCGGCGGCTTCGTCGAGCCGCTCAACTCCGTGGGCTGGACACTCAATTACGAGATGTTCTTCTACGTGGTCTTCGCGGCGCTGCTCATGGTGCCGAGACCCGCCTTCCGGGCGTTCGGTGCGGCCGCGATCTTCCCGGCGCTGATCCTGCTCGGATTGCTGCCCGCGTCGAATCTCTACTGGGCGTACTACACGAAGCCGATCCTGATCGAGTTCGCCGCCGGCATCGGGCTGGGATACGCCTACCTGCGGCTCCGGGCGCCGGCCGCGGGCTTCCCGGTCCGGCGCGTGGCGTGCGCGGCCGTCGCGGCCGCTCTTGTGCTCATCCTCGGCGGCCAGATCGTGGCCGACGCGCTCGGCGTCAGCCCCGAGCTGTCCGGCTTCGCGCGCCCGCTGATCTGGGGGTCAGCGGCCGTCCTGATCGTCGGTGCGATGCTGCTGCTGGAGCGGGGCGGCATCGCCCTGAAGTCGCGCTGGCTGCTGTCGCAGGGCAATGCCAGCTATTCCTTCTACCTGGTCCACAACCTGCTGCTGCACAGCGCCGCCAAGATCGCGGCGCTCGTCGTCGCGCCCGGCTTCGCGCGCGCCGCCCTGATCTTCGCGATCGCGTTCCCGGCGGCGGTCGCCGCCGGCGAGTTGCTGTTCCGGTATGTCGAGACGCCGGTGATCGCGGCCCTGCGGCGCCGGCTCGACCGGCGGCCCTCGCCCGATCCCCTGCCCGTTCCGGCCGCTTCGTAGGCCGCGCAGCCGGGCCCCCGCCGCCGGTGTGCCGACCCGGCGCAGCGGGCACCCACGGGGAGTCATGCCGAAGATTGCAGGTCTGAGAACACCCTTCGCTTAACGTTAATTATTGGCAAAAATTAAGTTTACACGCCGCGTCTCTCGTCTAAACAGGCGCTATTTTCGACTGTTGCTGCGGCGGTGACCCCTTTTTTACAGATCACGCTGCTATTACCCTCTCGTGTGTGCCTTGGCCCGCTGTCACCGGCGGGACCGGCAGGACGTAATGCATGGTCCAGCGTCCGGCGCACCGACGAGGAAGCTGTGATGCGTGTCGCGATCGTTCACGACTGGTTGTACATCGTCGGTGGCGCCGAGCGTGTCCTCGAGCAGCTGCTGCGGATCTATCCGGACGCGGATGTCTTCGCGCTCTTCGACTTCCTGCCTGAAGCAGACCGGGCGCGGCTGGGCTACACCCAGGCGCATACGAGCTTCATCCAGCGCATGCCCTTCGCGCGGACGCGGCACCGCAACTACCTGCCGCTGATGCCGCTCGCGATCGAGCAGTTCGACCTGTCGGCCTACGATCTCGTCATCTCGAGCAGCTACGCGGTGGCGAAGGGCGTCCTCACCGGGCCCGACCAGCTCCACGTCTCCTACATCCACTCGCCCATGCGCTACGCCTGGGACATGCAGCACACCTACCTGCGGGAGAGCGGCTGCGACGCGGGCATGAAGAGCGTGCTCGCCCGGCTGATCCTGCACCGGATGCGCGTCTGGGATTTTCGCACGGCGGCCGGTCCCAACGCGATCGTGGCCAACTCCGCTTTCGTCGCCCGCCGCATCCACAAGGTCTACGGCCGCACCGCCGAGGTCATCCACCCGCCGATCACGCTGCCGATCCAGCAGTATGACGGGCCGCGCGGCAACCACTTCCTCGTGGCCAGCCGGCTCGTGCCGTACAAGAACGTCGAGGCGGTGATCCGCGCGTTCGCGCTGCTCCCCGACCTCGAACTCGTGGTGGCGGGCACCGGGCCCGATGCCGCGCGGCTGCGCGAGATCGCGGGGCCGAACGTGTCGTTCTCCGGCTTCGTGCCCGACGCGGAGCTGCGCCACCTCATGGCCACGGCCCGCGCCTTCATCTTCGCGGCCGAGGAGGATTTCGGGATCATCGTGGTCGAGGCCACGTCGGAGGGCACGCCGGTCCTCGCGTTGGGCCGCGGGGGCGCCCGCGAGACGGTCCAGACCCGCGGCCCGCAGCGCACCGGGATGTTCTTCGACACGCCCGAGCCCGTGGCGATCGCCGAGTGCGTCCAGCGCTTCCTGCTGCAGGAGAGCCACTTCACCCGCGAGGCCTGCTGGGCGCAGGCCGAGCTGTTCTCGGCCGAGCTGTTCCGCAGCCGGTTCTCGACCTTCGTCGACGACCAGATGGCGATGCACCGGGCCGCCTGCGAGACGCGCCCGCGGATCCTGCCGCGCCTCGAAGCCGTCGGCTGAGGACGCGCCGCATGTCCTTCCTGACTGTCGATCTGGCCGACCGGACGCCGGTTCGCGCCCTCGCCCAGGAGCCGGCGCGCGGCGGTCCGCTGGCCGCGGCCCTCGCCCGGATCTGGCATCGCCGCTACCTGTTCGCGGCGGTGTTCGCCACCGTCCTCGGCCTCGCCGTGACCGCCCTGCTGATGATCCAGCGGCAATACGTGGCGAGCGGCTCGGTCATCGTGGCCGAGGCGGAACCGGGCGCCAATAACGCCTCGATGGCCTGGATCCAGAAGATCGGCGACCCGGCCGACATCGAGAGCCAGATCCTGGTGATCCGCTCGCCGCGGCTCCTGCGCCTCGCGATCGACGACAACCTGGTCGCCGCGGTGCTGGCCGAGTGCCGCTACGCGGCCACAGGGGGGCATCCCGACCGGATCAGCGAGAAGAAGGACGCCGCCTGCACGAAGCTCACGACCGACCGCAACGCGCTCGTCGACTACCTGCAGAAGCGCTACACGGTCCTGAGCTCCGGTCGCTCGCGCATCATCACCATCGGCTACAAGTCGCCGCTGCCCGAGACGGCGCAGACGATGGCCAACGGCCTGATCAACGCCTTCTTGGATGACCAGCGCGAGGCGCAGGCCTCGAGCCGCAAGGCGGCGGCCGACTGGCTGCACACCGAGATCAGCCAGCTGGACGCCTCGATCCGGGCCGACGAGACCCGCATCCAGACCTTCCGGCGCCGCAAGGGCCTGCTGAAGGGCTCGCTCGCCCCGATCAGCGCGGAGCGGCTCACCAGCATCAGCCAGCAGCTCGCCGCGGCCGAGACCGCCAAGGCGGACGCGGCCGCGCGGCTCTCCGAGATCGAGGCCAAGGGTGCCCGCGGCGCCGACAGCGCCCCGGCCGTCCTGGCAAGCCCGACCATCGTCTCGCTGAAGCAGCAGCTCAGCGGCGTCAGCGCGCAGCTCGCCAACCAGAGCACCCTGCTGGGCGCGAACCACCCGGTGATCCGGGCGCTCGAGACCGAGCAGGCGAGCCTGCGCGCTCGGATCGAGCAGGAGATCGGCAACGTCGCCAAGGGCCTGCGCAAGTCCTACGAGGCTTCGAACGCCCTGGCCAAGTCGCTGCGCGCCCAGCTCGAGACGGCGAAGACCGACGCCGCCGCCGCCATGGACGACGAGGCGTCGATCGAGGGCATGGTGCGCAACGCCGAGATCAAGCGCACCCGCTACGCCGATCTGGTCAAGCGGGCGGGCGAGCTGGAGACCGAGCGGCGCATACTCACCGGCAGCACGCGGCTCGTCAGCCTCGCCGAGCTGCCGCAGGAGCCGTTCTCGCCCAAGGCCGTGCCGTTCCTGGCGGGCGGCATCGTGCTGGCGGGCGTGCTCGCGGCCGCCGCCGCGCTGCTGCGCGACTACACCGACCGGCGCGTGCGCACCTCGGCGCAGCTCATGGCCGGCACCGGCGCCCCGGTCTTCGCGCAGCTGCCGAGCCTGGAGCCCGCCGGCCTCGTCGGCCGCTTCTCCGAGCGGCAGCGCGAGCTCGACCTCGCGGAGGCCCTGGCGCGGGCGCGGGTCGACCCGGTGATGCAGAACGTCCTGCGCAACCTGCACGCCCATCTCGTGCTGGCGGGCGCCTGCAAGTCCCGCGTCATCCTGGTGACTTCGGCGAAGCCGCGGGAGGGCAAGTCGTTCACGGCCTTCGCGCTGGCCGGCATCGGCGCCGCGAGCGGCCGCCGGGTGCTGGTGGTCGAGTGCGACCTGCGGCGGCCGAACTTCGAGGCCTCCCTAGGACTCGGCCGCGGCCCCGGCCTCGGCGGCGTGCTCCGCGGCGAGATCGACCCGGCCGACGTGGTGGTCCAGGCCGGACGCTTCGACGTCATCCCCGCGGGAACGCCGACGGCCGACTCGACCGAGCTCCTGATGGGCGACCGGATGGCCGACTTCCTCAAGTGGAGCCGCCGCTACGACCTCGTCCTCTTGGACACCCCGCCGACCAGCCTCCTGATGGATGCGGCGATGCTGGCCCGCCACGTCGACGGCGTGCTCTGCTGCGCCCGCTACGGGCGCTCGCAGCTCTCCGATACGGTCGAGACCGTGGCGAACCTGCGCCGCGCCGGCGGACACGTCCTCGGGATCGCCATGACGATGGTCCGCCCGGGCATCCAGTCGACCTACGACGTGATGCCGCTGCCCGATCCCCGCACGGCCGCGAGCGCGCGATGACCGAAGTGCTCCCCGCCGACGCGCTCGCGAAGCGCGGCCTCCTGGACCGGGCGCAGGCCGCGCGGTCCGTCGTCGCCGCGCGGCCGCGGGTCCTGTTCGTAAGCCATACCGGAACGATGTCCGGTGCCGAGCTGGTGCTCCGCGACGCAGTCCGGCCTTGGGCGGGCTCCAGCGCCTTCCTGTTCGAGGACGGCGCGCTGACCGCGGCCCTCCGCGACGCGGGTCTGGAGATCCGTCTCGCGCGTCGCCAGTCCGCCCTGGCGGGCCTCCGGCGGGACGTGTCACCGCTGAGCGCGCTCCCGGTCCTGGGCCAGCTCGGCGCCCTGGCGCTGGAGATCGCCCGATCGGCCCGGTCCTGCGACGTGGTCTACGCCAACTCGCAGAAGGCCTTCCTGCTCTCGTCTCTGGCCGCGCGCGCCGCCGGGCGCCCCCTGATCTGGCACCTCCACGACATCCTCGACGGGGCGCATTTCGGCCGGGCGCAGCGCATCCTGCAGATCCGGCTCGCCAATCTCTGCGCCGCCCGGGTGATCGTTCCCTCCGAGGCCGCCGCGCGGGCCTTCGTCCAGGCCGGCGGGCGCCGGTCGCTGATCCGCGTCGTGCCGAACGGCCTCGACGTCGATCCGGCACCCTGCTCCGCCGCCGTTCTGCGCGCGGAACTCGGCCTGCCGGACGGCCCCCTCGTCGGCGTCTTCAGCCGCCTCGCGCCCTGGAAGGGGCAGGACGTTCTGATCGAGGCGCTGGCGACCCTGTCCGGCCTCCGCTGCGTCGTGGTCGGGGCGCCGCTATTCGGCGAGGATGCCTACGCGGCGCACCTGCGCGACCTCGCGGCGCGGCGCGGCCTCTCGGACCGGGTGCTGTTCCTCGGACAGCGCGACGACGTCCCCCGGCTGATGCAGGCGGTCGACGCGGTCGTGCACCCCTCGGTCGATCCCGAACCGTTCGGCCGCACCCTGGTCGAGGCGATGCTGGTCGGCGTGCCGGTGATCGCCACCGACGCCGGCGCGTCCACTGAGATCCTCGACGGCGGCGCGGCCGGGACGCTGGTGCCGCCGCGTCGGTCGGATCGCCTCGCGGCGGCCCTGTCGGCGCTGTTCGCCGATCCCGACGCCTTCAGGGCGCGCGCCGCGCTCGCGCGCGAGCGGGCGCTGTCCCGCTACGGCGCGGAGAGCATGCAGCGCGATCTCGCCGACATCATCCTCCAGGTCGCCGGCCGGGCCTGACGGGCCGGCGATCCCCCTTCCCGTTCGGAGCCGCCAGACCCGCCATGCCGCGCGTCCTCGTCAACATGCCGAGCCAGCATGCCGGTCGGCCGTCGGGCGTCGCGCTCGTCGCCTTCCGGGTGATCGCCGGCCTGGTCGCGCGCGGCACCTTCGCGGTGGTGCTCCGCTCCCCGTGGCGCCGCGACCAGCTGCCGGCGTCGATCCGCGACCGCGTCGAGGTCGTGACGGTGCCGCGGCCGCGGATCATGCTGCTCGACGTCCTGCGCCAGTGCCTCGCCGTCCCGCGGCTGTGCCGCGCCCGCGCCATCGACGTCGTGCTGAACATCGACCCGTACGGGGCGGCCTTCGGCGGCCGCGTCCGCGTCAGCGTGGTGCACGACCTGTATTTCCGCACGCTGCCCGAGCGCGTCCGCTCCCGCGAGGCCCTGACCACCGACCCGATCTTCCGCCTGGTCCTCGGCAACAGCGCCCGGGTAATCGCCGTCTCGGACGCGACACGGCGCGATCTGGAGTACCATTACCCGCGGCTCCGCGGCCGGACGCGCACCGTGCCGTCCGCGGCCATGCTGGACCCATCAGTGGCTTGTTCCGTCGCCGAAGTCCCGGCGGGGCCGTACGTGCTGGCCGTCGGCAACGCCCTCTACAACAAGAACTTCGCGACCCTTGCGCGCGCCGTGGTCGCGCTCGGGAGGCCGGGGATCGGGATCGTCCACGTCGGCGAGGATTCCGACGAGGCCGTCGCCGCCGCAATCGGCGACGCGCCGATCCCCCTGACCCGCCTGTCGGGCATCGGCGACGACAGGCTGGCGGCCCTCTATCGCGGCGCGCTGTGCCTGTGCGTCCCGTCCTTCGCCGAGGGATTCTGCCTGCCCGTTCTGGAGGCGCAGGCCCTTGACTGTCCCGTGATCTGCTCGGACCGCTCCGCGACGCCCGAGATCGCGGGAGCCGGCGCCCTCACCTTCGATCCCGCCGACGCGGCGGCGCTGACCGAGTGCCTGCGCCGCCTGCTGGACGAGCCCAATCTCAGGGACACGCTGATCGCCCGCGGCCGCGACAATGTCCGGCGCTACGACTGGGCCGAGACCGCCCGCCGCTACGAGACACTGCTGCTCGACGCGCTTCAAGACGGCGCGGCGGCGCGTTCCGCCCGGGAGGTGCCGCATGCGCATCCTGCACCTTAGCTCCCTCTACGCACCCGAGCAGGTCGGCGGCGCCGAACTGATGGTCGAGACGCTCGCCCGGACCCAGGCGGATCTCGGCCACAGCGTCGCCGTTGCCTGCGCGGCGCGGACCGAGGGCGGACCGGTCCTGCAGGACGGCGTCACGGTTTACCGGATCGGCTACGGGACGCCGTTCCACATCCTCGATTGGCCGCAGCGCGGGCGGGTCGAGCGCCTCCGCTACAAGGTCGCGGCGCAGTGGAACCGCCACGCCGTCGACCGGATGGAGCGGGCGGTCCGGGACTACGCCCCCGACCTCGTGAACACGCATTCCATCTCCGAGCTACCGCCGGCGCTCTGGCCGATGCTCCGGCGGCTCCGGGTGCCGGTCGTGCACACGCTGCACGACTTCACCAGCCTCTGCACCAACGGCGCGATGGTGCGCCACGGGCGTCCCTGCGCCCGGCAGCATCTCAAGTGCCGCCTCTACGCCGCGCCGCACCGGCGCTGCCAGCGCGCCGTGACGGCAGTCGCCGCCGTGGGCTCGGACATCCTCGACCGCCACCTCGCCGCCGGCCTCTTCGCTCATGTGCCGCCGTCGCTGCGCCGGGTGATCTGGAACCCCATCCCGCCCGGCTCGCCGGTGACGCGGGCGAAGCGGGCGCCCGGCGCGCCGGTCCGGTTCGGCTATCTGGGCCGGATCGAGGGCGCAAAGGGCCTCGACGTCCTCCTCGAGGCCTGCCGGCGCCTGCCGGAAACCGGCTGGCACCTCGCCGTCGCGGGCCGTGCCGTGGACGGGCTGGACCGCTACCGTGCCCTGGCCGAGGGCCTGCCCGTCACCTTCCCGGGCTACGCGGAGCGCGACGCCTTCCTCGACGATCTCGACTGCCTCGTGGTCCCGCCGATCTGGCCCGAGCCCTTCGGCCGGACGGTGGCAGAGGCCTACGGGCGCGGCGTCCCGGTGATCGGCACCGCGACCGGCGGCATCGGCGAGCAGGTCGGGTCCGGCCCCTGGCTGGTCCCGCCCGGCGACGCGCCGGCGCTCGCCGCCGCGATGGCCCGGATCATCGCGGAGCCGGCCCGTCTCGCCGAGGGGCTCGCCCGCGCCGCACGCATCCGCGCCGGCACCGATCCGGTCGCTGTGGCGACCGCCTATCTCGATCTCTACGCCGCGACCCGCGACGCGGCCTCCATCGAACCGCTTCCCGAGCCTTCCGCCCGCGCGGAGCGCCCGCACCTCAGCGAGTGCCGTTCATGATGACCCCCACCCTGTCGTCGAGCTACGCCCGGGTCCTCTCGGAGGAACCCCGCGCCCAGGACCGGGACCGCCCGAGGGATCAGGCGGCCGCGCGCGCGGTGACCGGCCCCCTGCGGATCCTGCATCTCAGCGCCCTCTACCCGCCCTACATCGTGGGCGGCGCCGAGCGCTCGGTGGAGCACCTCGCCGAGGAACTCGTCGCGGCCGGCCACACGGTGGCGGCGGCCTGCATCGCCCGGGAGCCCGAGCCCAAGAGCGTGCGGGGCGGCGTCACCGTCTACCGCATGGCCCACCACAACGATTTCTGGCTCGAGGACTGGCCCCAGGCGAGCCGCTTCGGCCGCGCCTGGGCGAAGCTCAAGCAGCAGTGGAATTTCGCCGTCGCGGCCGAGTTCGGCCGCGTCCTCGACGATTTCCGGCCCGACATCGTGAACACGCACTCGCTGCTCGACGTCTCGACTCTCGTCTGGCGCGAGGCGGCCAAGCGCGGGATCCCGATCGTCCACACGGTCTGCGAGTACGACCTGATCTGCGGCAACGCCGCGATGTTCAGGGACGGCAAGCCGTGCGACCGCTGGCACCTGGGCTGCAAGGTGGTCAACGCCGCCAAGCAGATCACGAACCGGTCGGTGGACGCGGTCGTCAGCGTCGGGACCGAGATCCTCAAGACCCATGTCGGCCACGGGTTGTTCGCGCATCTCGCGCCCGAGCGGCGCCGGGTGATCTTCTATTCCTGCACCGTCCCAGAGGGCGACCCGGAGGCCAGGCGCCGGATCGACCGGACCGGCCAGCCGATGACCTTCGGCTATCTCGGCCGGATCAACAACGAGAAGGGGGTCGGCACGATGATCGACGCCTTCCGGCGGATCGGTCCCGGCGATTGGCGCTGCCTCGTCGCCGGCCACGCGATGGACGACTCGATCGAGCGGTTCAAGGCGCAGGCCGAGGGCCTGCCCATCGACTTCGTCGGCTGGGCGAAACCCGCCGAGTTCCTCAGCGCGATCGACGTGCTCATCGTCCCGTCGTTCTGGGCCGAGCCGTCGCCGCGGACGATCTACGAGGCCTACACGATGGGCGTTCCGGTGATCGGGGCGGGCTCGGGCGGCATCCCCGAGCTGATCGGCGAGGACAATGCCGACTGGCTGTTCACGCCGGGCGACGACGCCGACCTCGCCGCACGGCTGCGGACCGTGATCGCCCGCGGCCGCGGTGACCTGCCGGACGAGCGCGCCTTCCAGCACGTCATCCGCGAATCGACCTCGGAGCGCGTCGCCGAGAAGTACCTCGATCTCTACGCCGAACTCGTTGCCGAGCGTCGGGCGAGCCGCCCGTGAGCGCCGCCGCGCCGGTCCTGTCGGAGGCGGCCGCCGCCGAGGAGGAGCCGGGGCTCGCCTCCGGCGCCGCGGTGACGCGGCGCTCGTTCGACGCCGCGCGCTGGGTGGCGGTGGCCTCGGTCGGCAACGTGGTCCTCAGCTTCGGGGTGTTCCTCGTGCTCGCCCGCCTCATCGGGCCCGCCGAGTTCGGGATGGTGGCGATCGCCGCGGTCTTCATCGACATCCTGCAGATCGTCGCGCGCTGCGGCCTGCCCGACGCGGTGGTCCAGCGCGCCGACCTCGACGAGGACTTCGCCGCCACCGCCTTCTGGGTGATGCTCGCCACGGGTGTCCTGTGCGCCGTGGGCCTCGTGGCCCTGGCCGGCCCGATCGCCTGGATCTTCGACCTGCCAGCGCTGCGGCCGGTCCTGTGCGCGCTCTCCGCCTGTTTCGTCATCACCGCAGCGGGTGCGATCCACGAAGCGCGGCTCCAGCGGAGCTTCGGGTTCCGCAAGCTCGCCCTGCGGGCGCTCGGCGCCAACGTGCTCGGCGGCGCCGCGGCCCTCGTGCTGGCCCTCGACGGCTACGGCGTCTGGAGCCTGGTGGTGCAGCGGCTCGTCGCCGCGACCGCGACCACGCTCCTGACCTGGGCGGCGGCCCGCTGGATTCCGCCGCTGCGGCTGCATCTCGCCTCCGTGCGCGAGCAGATCGCGTTCGGCTCGCGGCTGTTCTGCACCTATCTGCTGCTCGTCGCCTCGATCCGGAGCCAGGAAGTCATCGCGGCCTACTTCCTGTCCGCCACCGATGTCGGCTACCTGCGCCTCGCGTGGCGCTGCATCGACCTCGTGAGCCAGGTCGCGGTCATCCCGCTGACCACGGTCGGGCTGACCACCTACGCGCGCCTCCAGGACCGTCCGGGCGAGCTGGCCGCGGCCTTCCACGGATTCACCGAGGCCTCGGCCTTCCTGGCCGTGCCCGCCTTCTTCGGCATGGCGGCCGTCGCCCCGACCCTCATCCCGTTCCTGTTCGGCGACCAGTGGCACGACGCGGCGCCGGTGCTGCGGACGCTCGCGCTCCTCGCCCCGGAATTCGTCGCCACCTCGATGCTGTGGATGATCTTCACGGCCCTGGGCCGCAACGGCACGGCCCTGCGGCTCGCCGGCGCGCAGTTCGGCCTCGGCGCCGCGGCGGCCCTCGTCACCGCGCCCTTCGGCCTCGCCGCACTGGTCGCCGGGCACGTGGTGCGGGCCTACCTGTTCACGCCCGCGATCGTCGCCAGCGTCGGGCGCGTCGTCCCGGTCACGAACGGGCGGCTCGTGCGGCTCCTCGCGCCGATCACGCTCTGCGCCGGCGCGATGGCCGGGCTGGTGCTGCTCGTCCAGGGGCCGATCCACGCCGCCCTCGGGGACCGGGTCGGCCTGTTCGCGGCGGTCGGAATCGGGATCGCGGCCTATCTGGGCCTCGCCTGGATCTTCATGCGCGGCACGCTCCGCACGGCCGTCGGCCTGGTCCTGAGACGCCCCGCCTGATCTGCACCCTCCGCCAACCTTTGTGGGCGACACTGCCCGCTAGAGGCCGCGGCCGGCGGAGCGTTCATCGGCGGCCGATGCGCGGGGACGGTGCAGGGTGATGGCGGGACAGGCGTTGCCGATCGAGACGCGTGCGCCGGCCGCGTCCCTCCTCGCGGACCGCGTCGCCGTGTTCCTGCTCGGCGCCGCCCTGAACTTCAACGTCCTGACCTCGACCTTCGGGCTGCCGTTCCAGCGCCTGTCCGACCTGCTGCCGTTCCTGCTCATCCCCTGGCTCGGGTTGCGCCGCGCCGTCGTCGCGGAGGCACTGCGGCAGGCCGCGCCCCTCGCCGGCATCCTGGCGCTGATCGCGGCCTCGTTGGTGCTGAAGGCCCACAAGCAGGCGGGCGACGTCTACCTGACCCTCGTCCTGCTGCTCTACGTGGTCCAGGCGTTCATCCTGCTGGTGATGTTCCGCGACCGGCGCGTCGAGGACGCATTCTGCGTCGGCCTGCTCGCCGGAATGCTCGCCTCCCTCGCGGTCCTGCTGCTCGCCGCCTCCGGCATGCCGCTCGACCGGTTCGGACTCGCCGTTCCCACGGACGGGCTCGACGAGGAGCTGAAGCTGTTCGTGCAGGACAAGCAGGGCGGCCTCTGGGCCTCCGGCAACGAGACCGGCCACGTCTTCGCCCTGGCCGGGGCCGCGGCCCTGCTGCTCAGCCTGCGCTATCGCCTGAAGATCGTCTATCTCGCCTACTTCGCGGCCCTCCTGGCGAGCTTCCCGTTCACCAACAACCGCGCCGGCCTGTTCATGCCGATCCTGTTCCTCGGCCTGCTGATGCGGCGGAACCTCAAGGCGCCCGCGGTGCTGGCCGCGCTCGGCGTCCTGGGCGTCCTGCTCGTGGCCTGGGCGGTGACGGGGGAGATCCCGCTGCCGGGGACGCTGTCCCAGGCGATCGAGCGGCGCTTCGCCGAGGACCACAACGTCACGGGCAATTTCGACGAGCGGTTCCTGTCCGGCGTGACCGCGCTCCAGCTGGTCCTCGAGTACCCGTTCGGCGTCGGCGAGGTCGCCCGCCGGGAGGAGCTGCAGGCCCTGACCGGGCTCGTGACACCACACAACGGCTTCGTGTCGCTGGCACTCCAGAGCGGCATCGCCGCGGCGCTGCTGCTCGTCGCCGGCCTCGGGCGGATCCTGCTGGCGCCCGCCGCCTTCGGGCCGTTCCTGACCTACAGCGCGGTGTTCCTGATCCCGTCGCTCATGTTCGAGGAACTGTCGGTCAACCAGTACTTCCTCTTCTTCATGGGCTTCGTCCTGGCATCCCTCGCGCTGCCACCGGACCGCGCCCAATCGACCCCGGATTAGGGACCGCGCCGCCACGGATCGCGGCGCGGCCCGCGGGCTCAGCGCATGACGAAGGGGTTCTCCGGGGCGTCGCGGCTCGTGGAGATCCAGACGCTCTTGGTCTCCAGGTACTCGCGGATCGACTCGATGCCGCTCTCGCGGCCGATGCCCGAGCGCTTCATGCCGCCGAACGGCATCATGTAGCTCACCGCCCGGTAAGTGTTCACCCAGACGGTGCCGGCCCGCAGACCCTTCGACATGCGCATCGCGCGGCCGATATCCTGGGTCCAGACACCCGCCGCGAGCCCGTAGATCACGTCGTTGCCGACCCTCAGCGCCTCGGCCTCGTCCTCGAAGCCGATGATCGACAGCACCGGGCCGAACACCTCCTCCTGGGCGATGCGCATGTCGTTGGTGACGCCCGTGAAGATCGTCGGCTCGACGAACTGGCCGCCGAGCACGCCGGGTCCGGAGGCGGGGTTGCCGCCGAAGACGCAGCGCGCGCCCTCGCTCTTGGCGAGCGCGATGTAGTCGAGCACCTTCGTGTACTGGGGCGGCGTCGTGATCGGCCCGATATTGGTGTCGGCCTGCATCGGGTCGCCGAGCTTGGCGGTGCGGGCCAGCTCGATCAGGCGCTCGGTGAATTCCTGGCGGATGCTGTTCTGCACCAGCAGGCGCGAGCCGGCGATGCAGGTCTGCCCGGTGGCCGCGAAGATGCCCGAGATCGCCCCCGCGGCGGCGGCCTTCAGGTCGGCATCGGCGAAGACGATGTTGGGCGATTTCCCGCCTAGCTCCAGGGAGACGCGCTTGATCTGCCGGGCGGCGGCCTCGTAGACTTTCGCGCCGGTGACGTCCGAGCCCGTGAAGGTGATCTTGGCGACGTCGGGATGCTCGACGATGGCGGTGCCGGCCTCGCCGCCGTAGCCGGTGACGACGTTGAACATGCCGTCGGGCAGCCCGGCCTCCTTGGTCAGGCGGGCGAATTCCAGCGTGCTCGCGGAGGCGAACTCGGACGGCTTCACCACGACCGCGCAGCCCGCCGCGAGCGCGGGCGCGCATTTCCAGGCGACGAACAGGAGCGGCGAGTTCCACGCCGTCAGCGCCCCGACCACGCCTACGGGCTCGTGCCGGGTGAACGCGAAGGTCTCGGGCTTGTCGATCGGCACCTGCGCGCCCTCGACCTTGTCGGCGAGCCCCGCGTAGTACCACCACCATTCCGGCTGGTAGCGGGTCTGGCCGTACATCTCGGCGAAGAGCTTGCCGTTGTCGCGGACCTCGATCTCGGCCAGCGCCTTGGCCTCGCGCTCGACGAGATCGCCGATCCGGCGCAGGACCTTGCCGCGGGCCGAGGCCGTCATGATCGCCCAGGGTCCGTCCCACATGGCGCGCTTGGCCGCGGCTACCGCCCGGTCGACGTCGGCGCGCCCAGCGCGCGGGATCCGCGCCCAGGGCTCGCCGCGATAGGGGTCGATGGACTCGAACCACGAGCCCTCGACCGGATCGACGGACTGGCCGTCGATGTAGAGCTGGTAGGTCTTCACGGCGCGCCTCTCCGTCCGGGGATGCGCGCCATATGGATCCGGAGCCCGCTCGCGGCGAGCCCGACGGCTCAGGCGTTGGCGCTGAGGCGCTTGATGTCGGCGTCGACCATCTCGGTGATCAGCGCCTCGAGGCTGGTCTCGGCCTCCCAGCCGAACGTCGCCTTGGCCTTGGCGGGGTTGCCCAGCAGCACCTCGACCTCCGCCGGCCGGAACAGCGCCGGGTCGACGATCAGGTGGTCGTCCACCTTCAGGCCGACATGCTTGAACGCGATCTCGCACATGTCCCGCACGGTCGTGGTCCGGCCGGTGGCGATCACGTAATCGTCCGGGCGGTCCTGCTGCAGCATCAGCCACATCGCCTGCACGTAGTCCCGGGCGTGGCCCCAGTCGCGCTTGGCGTCGATGTTGCCCAACCGCAGCTCCTTCTGCTTCCCGAGCTTGATCCGCGCCACCGCGTCGGTGACCTTGCGGGTGACGAACTCGACGCCGCGCAGCGGGCTCTCGTGGTTGAACAGGATGCCGTTCGACGCGTGCAGCCCGAAGCTCTCGCGGTAGTTGATGGTCATCCAGTGCGCGTACAGCTTGGCCACGCCGTAGGGCGAACGCGGGTAGAACGGCGTCGACTCGCTCTGCTTGGCCTCCTGGATCAGGCCGAACATCTCCGAGGTCGAGGCCTGGTAGTAGCGCGCCTGGGGCGCCGCCGAGCGCAGGCATTCCAGCATGTGCACCGCGCCGAGGCCGGTCACCTGCCCGGTGAGCAGCGGCTGCTGCCAGGACGAGGTCACGAACGACTGGGCGGCGAGGTTGTAGATCTCGTCGGGCTTCGTGGCCTGGACGATGCGCAGCAGGGCGGACTGGTCGAGCAGGTTGCCGTCGACCAGCTCGACGTCGTCGGTGATGCCGAGCCACTTCAACCGGTGGTCGAAGACTCCGGCGTGGCTGGAGCGCCGCACGATGCCGGTGACGGCGTAGCCCTTCTGCAGGAGCAGCTGCGCCAGATACGCGCCGTCCTGGCCCGTCACACCCGTGATCAGCGCTCGCTTGGCCGTCATGAACCCGTCCCGTCCCGAAGATGCCCGGCTGCTACGACCGCAACGGGCCGCGCGTCAAGGCGATGTGTCGACATCAGTATTGCGCCAAGCAAGCGGAGCCGGAGCGGCACATCGCCAGACTAGCGTCGCAACTCGACAGCCATCTGCAATGGTCATGCGACCCCAGTGCGGCACGGCTAAGGTCGCGCGAGCCAGTCCGCCACGCCGTCGAGCGAGCGGAATTCCTCGACGGCGTGGACGCGCGCCGCCGGGAGGGCGGCCCGGGCCATGGTGGCGAGGGCGTGGCCCGGCCCGAGCTCGAGGACGCGGTCCGCGCCGTACTCGCGGCACGCCTCCAGGCAGGCGGCCCAGTCGATCGTGCGCGAGATCTGGAGGGCCAGCTTCCCGCGACCCTCGGCATCCCGAAACACCGTGCTCCCGTCCAGCCCGCTGAGCAGCCGGGGCGCTCCGGGCGGCGGGCGGCGCGGCGGCACCGCGGCGAGCGCGTCCCGGAATGCGACCGTCGCGGCGTCGAGCAGGGGCGTGTGCGACGGCGTGTGAACGGGCAGGACCACGGCGCGCTGCGCGCCCGCGCCGGTCGCCTCCCGGCACAGCACCTCCAGCGCCGCGCGCGGACCGCCGACGACGCCGCTGTCGGCCGCGTTGCGGATGGCGAGGTGACAGCCGTGGCGCGCCGCGAGATCCGCGAGCCTGTCGAGGCTCAGGCCGCGGACGCCCGCCAGCCCGAACCCCGCGCCGGAGGCGGCATCCATGGCCTCCGCGCGCCGCGCGGCCAGGGCGAGGACGTCCGCAGGATCGAGGCGTCCGGCCACGCCCCAGGCGGCGAGATCGCCGATGCTGTACCCGGCCACGATCGACCGGTCCGGCATCGCCCCGACCAGGGCCCGCCACGCCGCCAGGGCGGCGACGCAGCACAGGATCTGGCCGGTCCGATTGGCGGTCAGGGTGTCGCCGCCGGCGCGCGCCAGGTCGCGCGGGTCGGCGCCGTCGAGGAGCGGTCTGGCGGCCGCGAACACGTCCTGGGCGGCTGGATGATCGGCCGTCAGGTCGAACATCGCCGGGTGCTGGCCGCCCTGGCCGGAGAGGAGGATCGCGAGGGTCATGCCGGGGGCGCGCCCCTCAGGCCCGCGACCGGCCGCAGGACCAGCCGGTCCAGGCTCTTGGCGAGCACCGAGCCGTCCTCCGGCGCGTCGCGCAGCTCGCGCCAGTGCAGGTCGGCGCCGTCCGGCAACTGGATCTCGCCGTCGATGCCCATCGGCGCCGTCTCCGCCGCGGCGGCGATGCCGTCGAGAAGGTTGACCGGCACCGGTGGTGGGCACGGCCAGAGCAGGTCGAGATCGGAGCTGGCGCTCAGGTAGGTTAGGCCGGTGACCGCCTGCCAGAGCAGGCTGCCGAAGGGGCGCGGCACGAGGCCGTGCCGCCGGCCGAGCGCCGTCAGGGCGTCGAGGCTCGGGCCCCAGGCCGCCGGCGCGCGAGTGGCGGCCTGGGCGAGGGTCACCACCGGTGCGGGCGCCAGCGCCGATGCCGGCAGCGCTAGCCCGATCCGCCGCTTGCCGTCCGCGGGCGGCAGCGGCAGGCCGAGCGGCACCGCGTCGCCGGTCTCTCCGGGGACGCGGCGGCGGACGATCAGCGGCCGGCCCGCAGCGGCCCAGCCGTCGAGATGGGGGACGGCGCCGAGGTCGGGCCGGTCCGCGCGCCACGCCGCCCAGGCCGCCGGATCGACCCGGACGAGGTCGTGGCGTCGGAACGGCTCAGCCAAGACGGGCTTGGTCGGCCACGGCCGCCGCGACGGTGCGGGCGACCGGGCGACCGCCTCGCTCGGCGCCCAGCCGGTCGCGGATATCCTCCGCCGGCAGGGTATCGATCACCGCGCGGATCTGGCCCTCCAGGGACAGGTCCGGGTTTAGAACCACGTGGACGGCGCCGGTCGCCACCATGTTGTCGAGGCCGGGCGCGAAGACGGGCGTCGACTTCGCCATGTCCTTCAGCGTGTCGAGCGGCAGCTTGGTCACCCGGGCGACGGACGGCAGGTCCATCACGCTCGGGTTCGCCCCGGGCAGGGCCGCGAGGACCCGCGTCGCGAGGGCCGTGGCGATGAAGGCGCCGGCGGCCGAGTGGCCATAGATCAACCCGATCGTCGGATGGCCCGCCCGGTCCGCGAGGAGCAGCGCCTTGGCGAGATGCGCGAGGCACTCGTTGAGACCCAGCAACTCGTCGCGGCGGCTCATGCGCTGGCTGTCGGAATCCACCGCCACGAGGATCGGCGCGCGGTCGCCAACCCGGACGGCGTCGAGCACGGCGCGCGACAGGACCAGCGCCCCGTCGACGCCCAGGGGCGTGTCGCCGTCGACGCCGACCACGTGCATCCGGCCGTCCGCGAAGGGGCCGGTCCCGGTCACGAGGCCGTCGCGCACCGCCACCGCGTGTCCTCGCGGGAACAGGGAGGCGAGGATCTCAGCGAGCGTCATGGTCGGCCTCCGGGCTCCGGGCCACGGTCTCGTCGAAGGCGGGCGTGTCCATCGCCGGCACCGCGTCGGGATCGTTCACGCCGAGGCGCGCCCAGACCTCGGTGGCGTCGCGGCAATCGCCGAATCGCTCGATCCGGGCCTTCAGGCGCGCCTGCTCGGCGTCCAGGGTCGCCAGATCGAAGGCCGGCGCTCGGCCGACGAGGTCGCGGGCGGCCGCGCGGAAGGCCGCGACCGTGTCGGCGCAGAAGGCGTCGGCGCCCCCGATCAGACGACGGTGCTTGCCACCCATGGTCCGCCAGACCAGAGCGCGGTCGCGGGAATCGAACTCCTCGGCGCCCTTGTTGGTCTCGATCACCTCGGGGCCGGAGACCGAGATGCGCCCGCTCTCCGACACGGCGAGCCGCGAGCAGGTGCCGGCGATGAGGCCGCCGCCGCCGTAGCAGCCGGCCCGCCCGCCGATCAGCCCGACGACCGGGATGCCGGCCGCGCGGACGTCGACGATGGCCCGCATGGTCTCGGCGATGGCCGTCTCGCCGGCATTGGCCTCCTGAAGGCGGACGCCGCCGGTGTCGAACAAGATAAGGACCGCCTTCGGCTTCAGCTCCAGGGCCGCGCGGAGCAGGCCGACCAGCTTGCCGCCGTGCACCTCGCCGAAGGCGCCGCCCATGAAGCGGCCCTCCTGGGCGGCGACCAGGACCGGGTCGCCGTCGAGGCGCGCGCTCCCGACCACGATACCGTCGTCGAAGGCGCGGGGCAGGTCGAAGAGCGGCAGGTGCGGGCTCATCCGCCGCTCGGTTGGCGGCAGGAACTCGCGGAAGCTTCCCGGATCGGTGAGCGCCAGCACGCGCTGGCGGGCGGTGGCCTCGTACCAGCTCAGGGCGTCCGGATCGAAGCGCGCGGCGCGGTCGGCAGCCATGGTCAGGCCTCCATCAGCCGCGCGCCCTGGAGCAGGCGCAGCGACACGGTGTCGGGGCGAGCGCCGCCGTCGTTGATGCTGATGCGGAGGCCGCCCGGCTGCGCCCGGGCAACGAAATCGGCCACCACCGCCTCCCAGACGTCGCCGTAGCCGGCGATCGGGGTCTCGATGGCCACCTCGCAGGCATCCGGCGGCAGCACCCGCTCCAGCAGGATCTCCAGGTTGCCGGAGGCGACGACGCCGGTGATCGCACTCGGCGCCGAGCCGGCCAGCGGCTTCCTGGTGGTGTGGCGGAAGGTCAGGGATTCCATCGCCGGCTCCTCGGGTGCGGATACGTCATCGCGCGACGCTACCAGTTCCGGAAGCGGGCGGGCGGCTCGTAGAGCCCGCCGGACCAGTGCACGAGATCCTTGATCGACTTCGCGGCGAGCAGTGCGCGGTCGGCGTCGAGCGGCTCGATGCCCAGATCCTCCGGGCGTCGGATGACGCCCCGGGCGCGCAGCTCCTCGACCTTCGCCCGGTCTCGACCGCGACCGACCTCGGTGTAGCCGGCCACGCCCCGGATCGCCTGCTCGCGCTCGTCGGCGTCGCGGCAGAGCAGGAGGTTGGCGATGCCTTCCTCGGTGACGATGTGAGTGACGTCGTCCGCATAGATCATGACCGGCGCCAGCTCGAGGCCGATCTTTTTGGCCAGTTCGAGGGCGTCGAGCTTCTCCACGAAGGTCGGCACCAGCTTGTCGCCGAAGGTCTCGACGAGCTGCACGACGAGCTTGCGCCCGCGCATCAGTGCCGGATCGCCGACGATCTGGCCCTCGCGGCCGGCCTTCATCCAGGCGTCGGAGGGGTGGCGTCGTCCGTGCGGGTCCGACCCCATGTTGGGCGCCCCGCCGAAGCCCGCCACCCGCGACTGGGTGATGGTCGAGGAATGGCCCATCAGGTCGATCTGCAGGGTCGCGCCGATGAACATGTCGCAGGCGTAGAGGCCGGCGGTCTGGCAGAAGGCCCGGTTCGAGCGCAGGCTCCCGTCGGCGCCGGTGAAGAAGACGTCCGGCCGCTCGCGGATGTAGCGGTCCATCCCGACCTCGGAGCCGAAGCAGTGAACCTGCTTGACCCATCCGGACTCGATCGCCGGGATCAGGGTCGGGTGCGGATTCAGCGCCCAGTGCGTGGCGATCTTGCCCTTGAGGCCGAGCTTCTCGCCGTAGGTCGGCAGCAGCAGCTCGATCGCGGCCGTGCCGAACCCGATGCCGTGGTTGAGCCGCTTGATGCCGTACTCCGCGTAGATGCCCTTGATCGCCATCATGGCGATCAGGATCTGCGTCTCGGTCATCGCCGCCGGGTCGCGGGTGAAGAGCGGCTCCACGTAGAAGGGCCTGTCGGCCTCGACCACGAAGTCGATCCGGTCGCCCGGGATGTCGACTCGCGGGACCGCGTCGACGATCTCGTTGACCTGCGCGACCACGACGCCGTTCTTGAAGGCGGTCGCCTCCACGACGGTCGGCGTGTCCTCGGTGTTCGGCCCCGTATACAGGTTGCCGTTCCGGTCGGCCGAGACGCCGGCGATCAGCGCCACGTTGGGCGTCAGGTCGACGAAGTAGCGGGCGAACAGCTCCAGGTAGGTGTGCACCGCCCCGAGCTCGATCTGGCCGCCGTAGAGCATCTTGGCGATGCGGGCGCCCTGCGGGCCCGAATACGAGTAGTCGAGCCGCTTCGCGATCCCGGTCTCGAACACGTCGAGGTGCTCGGGCAGCACGATTCCCGACTGGACCATGTGCAGGTCGTGGACCTTCCCGGGATCGCAGGCGCTCAGGCCGCGGGCGAGGCAGTCGGCCTGCTTCTGGTTGTCGCCCTCGAGGCAGACACGGTCGCCGGGCCGCAGGATGGCCTCCAGGAGGTCGACCACGGCTCCGGCCGGCACGACCTTGCCGTCCGCATGGGCGCGCCCCGCCGCGATCCGCGCGTCGCGCGCCTGCCTCTCACCGCGCCACTCGCCCATCCGCGTGCTCCCCCCGGTGTACCGAACGTCATATAGCGGGCGCTCTGGTATTCTCAAACCCTTCTCTATCACAGTTTCGTATACGGGATTGCGCACCTGTCAATATCTTGCATACTTTCACCAACGGCCCCCGAGGCCGATCCGGGAGGGCAACGCGCTATGTCGCACGCGTCCATACGGCCGTCGGATGCGGCCGGAAGAGCCGCTTCCTGGAAGGGGCAACGCCGATGATCGTCCTCGGTGTCGCCCTGCTCGCCGCCTGCACGCTGGTCGGCGTGTATCTCGGCGATCTCCTCGGCCTGGCCCTCGGCGTGAAGGCCAATGTCGGCGGCGTCGGCATCGCCATGATCCTGCTCATCGCCGCGCGCCTGTGGCTGTCCCGCCGGGGCCGCCTGACGAAGGGCGTTCAGTTCGGCGTCGAGTTCTGGGCGGGGATGTACATCCCGATCGTGGTCGCCATGGCGGCCCAGCAGAACGTCGTCGCCGCCGTGAGCGGCGGCCCGATCGTGCTGATCGCCGCGACCGGCTCCCTGGTCCTGTGCTTCGGCGCGGTCGCCCTGCTGAGCCGGATCGGCCGGCGCGATCCCGGCGGCGGCCCCGTCGAGCACGGCGGATCCGTGATCGACGGCGACGCCGACCCCATCGCCAGGAAGGGATGATCGCCATGGGACCCGACATCTGGCACGGCATCGAGCACGTCTTCGTCGAGCAGAGCCTCGTGGCCGCCTTCGCGGTGGTCGGCGCGCTGATCCTGGTCTCGAACTTCGCCGCCAAGCACCTGACCAACGGCCGGGTCCACGGCTCCGCGATCGCGATCGTGCTCGGTCTGGTGCTCGCCTATGTCGGCGGGCTCTACACGGGCGGGAAGAAGGGCCTCGCCGACATCCCGGCGCTCGCCGGGATCGGCCTCATGGGCGGGGCGATGCTGCGCGACTTCGCCATCGTCGCCACCGCCTTCGAGGTGGACGTGATCGAGGCGCGGCGCGCGGGCCTGCTGGGTGTCCTGGCGCTGGCGCTGGGCACGATCCTGCCGTTCATCGTCGGCACCCTGACCGCCGTGGCTTTCGGCTATCACGACGCGGTCTCGATCACGACGATCGGCGCCGGGGCGATCACCTACATCGTCGGGCCCGTCACCGGCGCGGCGATCGGCGCGGATTCCACCGTGATGGCGCTGTCCATCGCCACCGGAGTGACCAAGGCGGTGATGGTGATGGTCGGAACGCCCCTGGTCGCCCGGCTGATCGGCCTCGACAACCCGCGCTCGGCCATGGCGTATGGCGGCCTGATGGGTACGGTCAGCGGAGTCGCCGGGGGCCTCGCGGCGACGGATCCGAAGCTCGTCCCCTACGGCGCACTGACGGCGACGTTCCACACCGGCATCGGTTGCCTCGTCGGACCGTCGATCCTGTTCCTGACGGTGCGGGCCCTGGTCGGCTGACGCGTCGGCTCACCGGCTTCCCGGCCGAACAGCGGATCCGCACGCGCGGATTAGGGTATGGTCCCGCATCGTCTTCCCGAGGACGGGCAGGCGCCGCTCAGGGGACGATCGAGGAACGGCGGATGCACGGCGACTTCCAGAAGATCGACAGCGGGCTGCTCTCGGACCGGATCCGCGACGCGCTCACCGACGCCATCGCGTCGGGGACGATCGCGGCCGGTACGGCCCTCGACGAGCAGAACCTCGCCGATCGCTACGGCGCATCGCGCACGCCCGTCCGTGAGGCGCTGCGCCAGCTCGCGGCCTCGGGCCTCGTGGAGATCCGGCCCCGGCGGGGCGTGGTGGTGGCGCGCCTGACGCCGCAGCGGATCGCCGACATGTTCGAGACGACCGCCGAGATCGAGGCGATGTGCGCCCGGCTGGCCACCTACCGGATGACGCCCCTCGAGCGCGGGGAGCTGATGGAGCTCCACGAGGAATCCGCCAAGGCGGTCGAGGCGGGCGACGTCGACGCCTACGACCGATTCAACCGCGCCTTCCACGAGGCACTCTACACGGCGACGCACAACGGCTTCATGGCCGAGCAGGCCCTGGCGATCCGCGAGCGGCTGGCCGCGTTCCGGCGCACGCAGCTCCGCCACGCCGACCGGATCCGCCGCTCGCGGGAGGAGCACGGCGAGATCCTGTCGGCCATCGCAGAGGGGGACGGCGAGACGGCCGCCCGTCGCATGCGCGCCCACATGCTCAGGGCCGCGGCGGCGCTGGGGCGCTACATCGCCGAGACGGAGTGACGGGCCGGCGCGGGTTCAGAGCCGCGCGACGGCGTCGCGCACCGTGGACCGGTAGGGCGTCGTCGGCCTGCCGATCAGCGCGCTCAGCTGACGCGTGTCGTCGTTGAGGGCGCCGCGGGCCGCGGCCGCGTCCGAGTCGGCGAGCAGCGCCGCGAAGTCCGCCGGCATCCCGGCGCCGACCAGCGCCGCGCGGTATTCGGCCTGCGGCAGATCGCGGTACGTGACCGGCTTGCCGGCGGCCGCAGCGATCGCCGCGGCGAACTCGGTCAGCGTGTAGGCCTCGTCGCCCGCCAGCTCGTAGACGCGGCCGCCCTGCCCGTCGCCGGTGAGAACCGCCGCCGCCGCCGCGGCGTAATCCGCCCGCGCCGCCGAAGCGATCCGCGCGTCGCCCGCGCAGCCGAGGACGGCCCCATGGGCGAGCGCCGGCGCGATGCCGGCGGCGTAGTTCTCCGTGTACCAGCCGTTGCGCAACACCACGAACGGCACGCCGGAGGCTTCGAGCAGATGCTCGGTCCGACGATGCTCCTCGGCCAGGGCGAGGGCCGACGTGTCGGCGCGCAAAACACTCGTGTAAGCGATCAGGCCGGCACCGACCCGCTTGGCGCTGTCGATGACGTTGCGATGCTGCGCCACGCGCCGGCCGATCTCGCTGGACGAGATCAGCAGGAGACGCTGGATGCCCTCGAGCGCCGCGTCCAGGCTCGTCGGGTCCGCGTAGTCGGCCCGTCGGACCGCGACGCCGAGGCTTCGCAGGCTCCGTGCAGCCTCGCCCTCGGTGTCGCGCGCGCCGGCCATCACCGCGCTGGCCGGTACGCGATGCAGAAGCGCCGCGACGACTTGGCGGCCGAGTTGGCCCGTGGCGCCGGTCACGAAGTAGGTCGGCTGACTGGTCGAGCTCAAGCTGGCTCCTCATGGTTCAATATCGGAGCAAGGTCACTAGATGAGACCGTCAGCGCGGTGAAGGAGGCAGGATTTTGGGACCAGGTTACTCGAAGGAAACCGCGGTGCCGCTCGCCCGCGCCGAGCTGGCGGCCAAGTACGCGGCCTGGCAGGCCGGCACCCTCGATCCGGCGGCGTGCCCGGTGCGGGACGTGCTGGATCGGGTCGGCGACAAGTGGTCGATGCTGCTCCTCATCGCCCTGGCCGACGGGCCGCACCGGTTCAGCGCCCTCCTCCGGACGCTGCCCGACATCTCGAAGCGGATGCTGACGCAGACGCTCCGGGACCTGGAGCGGGACGGTTTCGTCGCGCGGACGGTGTTCCCGACGAAGCCGCCCAGCGTCGAGTACCGGCTCACGGATCTCGGGGCCGCCTTGCTCGAGCCGCTGGCGCGCCTCGTGCAATGGGCGGAGGAGCGTCACGGCGCGATCCGGGCGGCGCGGACCCGGTTCGACGCAGCGCCCCTCTAGGAGCGTCGCGCGCGGCCTGCCACGGCTTCTTGGGGACGTCGGACCTCGCGCTGTCCGCCCGCGCGAAGAGGGTCAGGCCCGCGGCGCCGATCCGCCGAGGGCGTCGGCGAGCCGCCCGATATGCTCGGCCGCCCGGCCGATCCCGAACGCCGCCCGCTCGGCATCGTCGACCCGCCCACGCTCGGCGGTCTCGGCGGCAGCGCGCAGCTCCGCGACGCTGCTCTCCAGCGACGCGATCCGCGACCGCAGCTCCGCGAGTTCGTCGGCGATGGTCAGCGCCGCCATGACCTGCAGGCGCATGTCGCCGATCTCGCCGAAGCTCTTGCGCATCTCGCCGATGCGCCCGTCGAGGAGGGCAGCGAGACCGGTGAGATGCGCCTCCTCACCCTCGCCGCAGGCCATGCGGTAGCTGCGGCCGTCGATGGTCACGTTGATCTGCGGCAAGGATCGCTCCGGTGGTCGCTCCGACAGGCTTGAGCGGTGGCGTCAGGCGCGTCCGAGCACATCCTGAACGGTCTCGATGGCCCGGTCGAGCCGGTGGCCGACCTCCCCGGTCGTCGCCGAGACCGTGGCGAGGCGGGCGCTCGCCGCGTCCAGGGCGGCGGCGAGCCGGGCCCGGTCCTCGTCCATCAGGGCGAGTTCCGCGTCCCGGTCGTCGGGCTGCGCGTCGGTCTCGAGGTGATGCTGGACGACGGCGTCGAGGCGGTTGATCGCCGCTTCGAGCCGGTTGAGGGCGTCGTCGATGGAACGGGTCTCGGTCTCGTCGGCCATGGTTCTTCGTCTATCCCGACGCGAAGCTTTCCGTCGAATGCAGGCGAAATTCCAGCGCGAAAACGCGTTCGATCCCCGATCCGGTCGCTGATCGAATGGATCGTCGCGATCCCTGTTTATTGGTCGGTGGATCGAAGGTCTTTGTCACAGCCACGCGTTTGACAGGTCGAGGCTCCATGCTAGACAGCCGCGCGATCCCGAGAGGGACCGCGCGAGACATGCCGGAGGGCCGGTCCGCGACAGTTCCGAGGCCTCAGCCAGCACCGTCCGAATTGACGGTCACGGGCGTGGAAGCCCGGCCTCTCCCGGTCCGGTTCATCGCAGGTTCAAACCCGCCCGCCCAGATCCCGCCCGGCCCGGCCCGGACGGTATGGCGGGCCGCCGAGACCGCTCCGCGGACCGCCCCCCTGAGGTCCGGCGCGGCGAGCCGCATCAGGAAGGAGTCACGCCGTGACGAAGGTTGCCATCAACGGGTTCGGGCGCATCGGCCGCAACGTCCTGCGCGCGATCGCGGAAGCCGGCCGCAGCGACATCGAGGTCGTGGCGATCAACGATCTCGGCCCGGTGGAGACCAACGCCCACCTGCTCCGCTACGATTCCGTGCACGGCCGCTTCCCCGGCGAGGTCGCGGTCGACGGCGAGTTCCTCGTGGTCAACGGCAAGCGCATCAAGGTCACGGCCGTGCGCAACCCGGCCGAGCTGCCGCACCGCGACCTCGGCGTCGACATCGCCCTGGAATGCACCGGCATCTTCACCTCGAAGGACAAGGCGAAGGCCCATCTCGACGCCGGCGCCAAGCGCGTTCTCGTCTCGGCCCCGGCCGACGGCGCCGACCTGACGGTGGTCTACGGCGTCAATCACGACAAGCTCACGGGCGAGCACCACGTGGTGTCGAACGCCTCCTGCACCACGAACTGCCTCGCCCCGGTGGCGAAGGTGCTGGACGAGGCCGTCGGCATCGAGCGCGGCTTCATGACCACGATCCACTCCTACACCAACGACCAGCCCTCGCTGGACCAGATGCACAAGGATCTGTACCGGGCCCGCGCCGCGGCGCTCTCGATGATCCCGACCTCGACCGGCGCGGCCAAGGCCGTCGGCCTCGTGCTCCCGGAGCTCAAGGGCAAGCTCGACGGCACCGCGATCCGCGTGCCGACCCCGAACGTCTCGGCGGTCGACCTCGTGTTCACGGCCAAGCGCGCGACCACGGTCCAGGAGATCAACGACGCCATCAAGGCGGCCGCCTCCGGCCCACTCAAGGGCGTCCTCGGCGTCACCGACCGGCCGAACGTCTCGATCGACTTCAACCACGATCCGCACTCGTCGACCTTCCACCTCGACCAGACCAAGGTCATGGACGGCGTGCTGGTGCGCATCCTGACCTGGTACGACAACGAGTGGGGCTTCTCGAACCGCATGGCCGACACGGCCGTGGCGATGGCCAAGCTCATCTGAGCCGGACTTCAGCGGTCGCCGCCTCCCTTGAGGCCGGCGGCCGCACCTCTCTTCGGACGGCCTTTCTTCGAACCAGGGACTCTCCAGGGATGACCGACGCTTCGCAGGGCACGTCGAGCGGGCCGGCTGCCGTGCCGCCCGCCCCCAGGCCGGCTCCGCCGCCGCCCACCACCCAGACCGCACCACCTCCCGTGGCGACCGCCGCGCCCGCCGCCTCCGCGCTCCCGTCCCACGCGCTCCCGGCCAACCAGCTCTTCGATCAGCTCGCGCGCATCGAGGACAAGTGCTCGCGCATCGAGGACAAGTACGCCCGCTCCGAGGCGCTGCTGTCCCGCGTCGAGGACAAGGTCGAGAACGCGGCGAACCGGATGAACGAGTCCGCCCGCCAGTCCGACCTCGCCGCGCTCCGCACGGAGATGCGCGGCCTCGCCGAGCGCACCCGGCGCCTGCCCGGGACCGGCGCCCTCGTCCTCACCGCCGTGATCACCGCCATCCTGACCGTGGTCCTGATGGTCGCCGTCCAGCGGCTCAACCTCGACCGCCTGCTGCCGCAGCGGGCCACCATCGGCACCACCGCGCAGTAACCGCCCCGCCCCGAACAGGACCGCACCAGACCGCATGAGCGCCTTCCGCACCCTCGACGATGCCGGCTCCCTCAAGGGCAAGCGGGTCCTCATGCGCGTCGACCTGAACGTGCCCATGGAGAACGGGCGGGTGACCGACGCGACCCGCATCGAGCGTGTCGCGCCGACGATCCGCGAGGTCGCCGAGCAGGGTGCCAAGGTGATCCTGCTCGCCCATTTCGGCCGCCCGAAGGGCAAGCGCGAGCCGAAGGATTCGCTGGAGCCGGTGGTCCCCGCCCTCGGCGCGGCCCTCGGGCGCAGCGTCGCGTTCGCGGCGGACTGCGTCGGCGACGCGGCCGCGCAGGCGGTGGCGGCCCTGAAGGACGGCGATGTCCTCCTGCTCGAGAACACCCGCTACCACGCGGGCGAGGAGAAGAACGACGCGGCCTTCGCGGACGCCCTGGCGGCGAACGGCGACGTCTACGTCAACGAGGCCTTCTCGGCGGCTCACCGCGCGCACGCCTCCACCGAGGGTCTGGCGCACCGGCTGCCGGCCTACGCGGGCCGCGAGATGCAGGCCGAACTCGACGCGCTGACCAAGGGCCTGGAATCGCCCCAGCGCCCGGTGATCGCGCTGGTCGGCGGTGCCAAGGTCTCCTCAAAGATCGACCTCCTCGAGAACCTCGTCGCCAAGGTCGACATGCTGGTGATCGGCGGCGGCATGGCCAACACCTTCCTGCACGCGCAGGGCAAGGCGGTGGGCAAGTCCCTCTGCGAGAAGGATCTCGCAGAGACCGCCACGCGCATCCTGGCGGCGGCCGAGAAGGCCGGCTGCCGGATCATCCTGCCGGTCGATGCCGTCGCCGCGACCGAATTCAAGGCGCAGGCCCCGCACGAGACCGTGCCGGTCGATGCCGTGCCGGACGCGAGCATGATCCTCGACGCCGGTCCGCGCTCGGTCGCCGAGATCAACGCCGCCATCGACGGGGCAAAGACCCTGGTGTGGAACGGCCCGCTGGGCGCCTTCGAGCTCGCCCCGTTCGACGCCGCGACCGTGGCCGCCGCCAAGCACGCGGCGTCCCGGACCGAGGCCGGCCAGCTCGTCTCGGTGGCGGGCGGCGGCGACACGGTGGCCGCACTCAACCACGCCGGCGTGGCGCAGGACTTCACCTACGTCTCGACCGCCGGCGGTGCCTTCCTCGAGTGGCTGGAAGGCAAGGCCCTCCCGGGCGTCGAGGCGCTGCGGGCGAAGGGCTGAGACGGCCGCCTTGCTCTCCTCCCCCTTCGACCGAGCCCTATCTACGGTACCGGCCTCCATCGGCTGGGGGGCCGAGTCGATCGGTGACGACGTGGCGAACGCGACCTTCGAGATCCTGAAGGGCATCCGGGCGCGTGGCGATGCCGGCTATGGCGGGCGGCTTCGACGCGCGTGTCAGCGCGATCGCGGAGGCCGTCGTAGCCCTGGAGAACCGGTCCGGGTGCCGATCATCCGCCGAAAGAATGCCCTGCGCCGCGTCGGAGATTGACCGAAAGCAAGGCACTCGGCAGAGCGACACGATACAGCTCAGCTGAGGGCCTGACGGCAACTCCAGCGATCGGGCGGACGACGAAACGGGAAACGGGAAGACACGCACGATGGCACGCATCACCCTCCGGCAGCTCCTCGATCACGCCGCTGAGTACGAGTACGGCGTGCCCGCCTTCAACCTGAACAACATGGAGCAGGGGCTCGCCATCATGGCGGCCGCCGACGCCACCGACTCGCCGGTGATCCTCCAGGCGAGCCGCGGCGCCCGCGCGTACGCCAACGACGTCGTGCTCGCGAAGCTGATCGACGGCCTCGTCGAGATCTACCCGCACATCCCGGTCTGCATGCATCTCGACCACGGCAACAACGAAGCCACCTGCGCCACCGCCATTCAGTACGGCTTCACCTCGGTGATGATGGACGGCTCGCTGAAGGCCGACGGCAAGACCCCGGCCGATTACAACTACAACGTCGAGATCACCCGCAACGTCACCAAGATGGCCCATTGGGCCGGCGTCTCGGTCGAGGGCGAGCTGGGCGTGCTCGGCTCGCTGGAGAGCGGCCAGGGCGAGGCCGAGGACGGCCACGGCGCCGAGGGCACCCTCAGCCACGACCAGCTCCTGACCGACCCGGACGAGGCGGTGAAGTTCGTCGAGGCGACCAAGGTGGACGCGCTGGCGGTCGCCATGGGCACGAGCCACGGCGCCTACAAGTTCACCCGCAAGCCCGACGGCGAGGTGCTGGCGATGAACGTGATCGAGGAGATTCACCGCCGCCTGCCGACGACCCACCTCGTCATGCACGGTTCCTCCTCGGTGCCGCAGGACCTACAGGACATCATCAACCAGTACGGCGGCCAGATGAAGCCGACCTGGGGCGTCCCGGTCGAGGAGATCCAGCGCGGCATCAAGCACGGTGTGCGCAAGATCAACATCGACACCGATAACCGCATGGCGATGACCGGCCAGATCCGGAAGGTGCTCACCGAGAACCCCTCCGAGTTCGATCCGCGCAAGTACCTGAAGCCCGCCATGGAGGCGATGACGAAGCTCTGCAAGCAGCGCTTCGAGGAGTTCAACACCGCCGGGAAAGGCTCGAAGCTCCGCCCGATCTCCGTCGCCGAGATGGCCAAGCGCTACGCCAGCGGCGCCCTCGACCCGAAGATCGGCCCGCAGTAGGGCGCGGATTGTCGGCCGCGATGAGCAACAGCGCCCGCCTCGCCCTGCTCGGACCGCACGGTCTCGACGCGGAGGGCATCGCGGACTTCGTGACGGTCCTGAAGGCCGCCTGCGAAGCCGGCGATGTCGCCGCCGTGATCCTGCGGCTCGCCGCCACCGACGAGCGCGGGCTGACGGCCCGCGTCAAGTCGGTCGCCCCGATTGTGCAGGAGCGCGGCGCGGCGCTGGTCGTCGCCTGCCCGGGCTTCGCCGGTGACCTCGCCACGGTGGCGATCCGCGGCGGGGCCGACGGCATCCACGTTGACAAGCCGCGCGACTTGAAGGACCTGCGCGGCCGGCTCCGGGACGGCCGCATTCTCGGCGCGGGCGGCCTCGAGACCAAGCACGGCGCGATGGAGGCCGGCGAGGCCGGCATCGACTACCTGATGTTCGGCGGCCTCTACCCGGACGGCGTCGCGCCCGAGGCGGAGACGGTCCGGGCCCGCGCCGCGTGGTGGGCCGAGATCTTCGAGACGCCCTGCATCGCGGTGGCCGCCGCCGCCGACGAGATCGCGCCGCTCGCCGCGACGGGTGCGGAGTTCGTCGGCCTGGAGAGCGGCCTATGGCTGCAGGATTCGGGCGCGGTCGAGCGGGCCCAGCGCGCCGTCCGGGAGATCGAGGCGTGAGGGGCCGCGACGTTCGCTTGGCGGCTGCTCTCGCCGGGGCCGCGCTGCTGGCGGCGCCGGCCTGGGCGGCCTCGGGGCCGGCCGATCCGGCCCGGACCGCGGCGCCCGGCTCGCTCGGACCCGCGGCGCAGACCGGCAAGGCGTCGATGCCGGAGCTGCCGAGCCCCTACACGCCGAACTACGCGCGGGGCGCCGTGCCGCCGCCGGGGAGCCAGCCGCCGGATTTCGCCTACGGCGCCTACCAGAAGGGCCAGTACGTCACCGCCTTCCGCGAGGCGACGAAGCGCATCGAGGCGAATCCCAAGGACGCCGCCGCCATGACGCTGCTCGGGGAGCTGTACAATCAGGGCCTCGGTGTGAAGCAGGATCCGGTGAAGGCGGCCGACTGGTATCGCCTGGCCGCGGCGCAGAACGACGCCTCCGCCATGGCGTCCCTCGGGTTGATGGCCCTCGACGGCCGCGGCATGCCGAAGGACCCGAAGGGCGGGCGGCGCTGGCTCGAGCAGGCGACGGCCCAAGGTTCGCCGACCGCGGCCTACAATCTCGGCCTGATCCTGATCGGCACCGGCGCGACCGCCGACGAGGCGGCAGCGGCGGCGCAGTTCCGCAAGGCGGCCGACGCCGAGATCGGCCCGGCCCAGCACGACCTCGGCGTGCTCTACCTGCAGGGCCGCGGCGTGCCCAAGGACCCGTCGAAGGCCGCGGAGCTGTTCCGGCGCGGCGCCGACAACGGCGATCTCGCCAGCGAGGTCGAGTACGCGATCCTGCTGTTCAACGGCACCGGCGTCACCAAGGACGAGCGGGCGGCCGCACGGTACTTCCTGCACGCGGCCTCGCGCGGCAACGCCATCGCGCAGAACCGCGTCGCGCGGCTCTACGCCGTGGGTCGCGGCGTCGCCAAGAATCCCGTGGAGGCGGCCGCCTGGAACCTAGCGGCGGCCGGACAGGGCCTGTCCGACGCGTGGCTGGATCAGACCCTCTCCGGTCTCTCGGCCGACGAGCGCACCCGGGCGGAGCGTCTCGCCAACGAGCGGATCGAGCAGCGCTGAGCCGCTAGACCTCGGCCTTCGACCAGTCGACGCCGGCCTCGAGGTGCGGCAGCAGGACGACGCTCTCCTGCTCGTTCGGGTCCGTCCGAGCGATCACCGCGGTGACGGGCTCCGTCTGGCTGCGGTTATAGGGCAGGTGCGGCACGTCGGCGGCGATGTAGACGAACTCGCCGGCGCCCGCGATCGCGTGGTTCTCCAGTCGCTCGCCCCAGAAGCAGCCGGACACGCCCGACAGCACGTAGATCGCCGTCTCGTGGGATTCGTGCTTGTGGGCGTGGGCCCGCTCCCCGGGCGGGATCTCCAGGAGCTGCATGTGCAGCGCCTTCGAATCCACGGACTCGGCCGAGACGGCCGGTCGGTAGATGTGCCCCTGCTTGCCGCGGAACGGCGCACTCTCGTGCACCACCCGGAACCCCTGCTTCTCCGTGCCGGACGCGGAACTCATGGACCTTCCTCCACTCTGAAGGCGGGATCGACGGGGATCTGCATGCCGTTGACCAGCGCGTTCGTCTGGTTGGCCATCCCGACGACCGCCAGGAACTCGCCGTGCTGGGCCTCCGTCAAGCCCTTGGCCCGCGCCGCCGCGGTGTGGGAATGGATGCAATAGGGGCAGCCATTCGCGATCGAGACCGCGATGTAGACCAGTTCCTTGGTCAGCGGATCGAGGGTACCCGGGCCCATGACGATCTTGAGCGTCGACTAGGTCCGCTCCAGCAGTGCCGGATCGTTGGCGAGGCCCCGCCAGAAGTTGTTGACGAAGTCGGATCCGCGGGTGGCCCGGATGTCGGCGAAGACCGCGCGGACGCGCGGGTCGGCCTCGGCCTCGGAATCGGACCAGAGTTTCACGGTCGCCATCGCAGTCCCTTCCTCGAAGCTCGCGCCGTCAGAGCCTGCACGCCTCCTCGAGCGCCCGGTTCTCCGCTTCGGAGAACAGGCGCGAGCGGATGTGGAAGCGCTTCTCCCGCCCGTTCTCCAGCGAGAACATGCCACCGCGGCCCGGCACCACGTCGAGGATCAGGTGCGTGTGCTTCCAGACCTCGAACTGCGACCGGCTGATGTAGAAGTCCGCGCCGCCGACGGTGCCGAGATGGACGTCGCCGTCGCTCACCAGGAAATCGCCGACGGGATAGCACATGGGAGACGAGCCGTCGCAGCAGCCACCCGACTGGTGGAACATGACCGGACCGTACTCGCCCCGCAGCTCGTCGATCAGCGCGAGGGCCGCCGGGGTTGCGGTGACCCGCAGCGGCGTCCCGTCGGCGCCGGCCTGCTCGGCGACATTGGCGTCCACACTCTGCTCCGAACTCATGCGATCCTCCCGGTCGATGCCTGAATATGCGTGCGCGCCGGCCGGTTTCCACTGCTGCGCCCTCCGGAGCGCGGAGTGCATGGTCACCGGGTCCGGGATCGAAAAAGCCCCGGCCTTGCGGCCGGGGCTGAAGTTGTCTCGGGGGTTGACCCGGGAAGAAACTCAGAAGAACCCGAGCTTCTTGGCCGAGTAGCTGACCAGCATGTTCTTGGTCTGCTGGTAGTGATCGAGCATCATCTTGTGGGTCTCGCGGCCGATGCCGGACTGCTTGTAGCCGCCGAAGGCCGCGTGGGCCGGGTAGGCGTGGTAGCAGTTCGTCCAGACGCGGCCGGCCTGGATCGCCCGGCCGAAGCGGTAGGCGCGGGTCCCGTCGCGGGTCCAGACGCCGGCGCCGAGGCCGTAGAGCGTGTCGTTGGCGATGGAGAGCGCCTCGGCATCGTCCTTGAAGGTCGTGACCGACAGGACCGGCCCGAAGATCTCCTCCTGGAAGATGCGCATCTTGTTGTGGCCGCGGAACACGGTCGGCTTCACGTAGAACCCCTCGGCGAACTCGCCGTCCTTGACGTTCCGCTCGCCGCCCGTGAGCAGCTGCGCGCCCTCCTGCCGGCCGATGTCGATGTAGGAGAGGATCTTCTCCATCTGCTCGCCCGAGGCCTGGGCGCCGATCATCGTGGCCGGATCCAGCGGCGAGCCCTGCGTGATCGCCTCGACGCGCTTCACCGCGCGCTCCATGAACCGGTCGTAGATCGACTCGTGCACGAGCGCGCGGCTCGGGCAGGTGCAGACCTCGCCCTGGTTGAGGGCGAACATCGTGAAGCCCTCGAGGGCCTTGTCGAGGAAGTCGTCGTCCTCGTTCGCCACGTCGGCGAAGAAGATGTTCGGCGACTTGCCGCCGAGCTCCAGCGTCACCGGGATCAGGTTCTGCGACGCGTACTGCATGATGAGGCGGCCGGTGGTCGTCTCACCCGTGAAGGCGATCTTGGCGATCCGCGGCGAGGAGGCCAGCGGCTTGCCGGCCTCGAGGCCGAAGCCGTTGACGATGTTCAGCACGCCCGGGGGCAGCAGGTCGCCGACGATCTCGGCCAGCACCAGCACCGAGGCGGGGGTCTGCTCGGCGGGCTTCAGGACCACGCAGTTGCCGGCGGCGAGGGCCGGGGCGAGCTTCCACACCGCCATCAGGATCGGGAAGTTCCACGGGATGATCTGACCGACGACGCCCAGCGGCTCGTGAAAGTGGTAGGCGACCGTGTCGTGGTCGATCTCGGAGATCGAGCCTTCCTGCGCCCGCACGCAGCCGGCGAAGTAGCGGAAATGGTCGATCGCCAGCGGGATGTCCGCGTGGGTCGTCTCGCGGATCGGCTTGCCGTTGTCCCAGGTCTCCGCCAGGGCGAGCAGATCGAGGTTCTCCTCCATCCGGTCGGCCATCTTGAGGAGGATGCGGGCGCGCTCGGCCGGCGCCGTCTGGCCCCAGGCCTCCCGGGCGGCGTGGGCGGCGTCGAGGGCCTTCTCGACGTCCTGGGCGTCGGAGCGAGCGACCTCGCACACCACCTTACCGGTGATCGGCGAGGTGTTCTCGAAGTAGCGACCGGCCGCGGGGGCGACCCACTGCCCGCCGATGAAGTTGTCGTAGCGGGCCGAGAAGGGCGACTTGACCTTCGAGTCGCCGAGGAATTCCGGCTTGTTCATCGCTGTGTTCCCTCCGTGGGCCCCGGCCTCGCGAACCGCGGCTCTTGGGCTTAAGCTGGCGCTCGGGCGACCGAATCTGGGGGCCGCATCCGCTTCCGCTCTGTTCGCAGCCAATGGCTTTTGGCCTGCCGAATCAAGGTGGACTTTTGGCCAGTGCGCGAGTGCGCCGATCCTACGCGCTTCCCGGCATCACCGCGAGCGGGCAAAAGTGCCTCGTCTCCGGCACCGTCCGGCCGGCCGCCGGGCGACGATCGGCCGGACCCGGCGACCGGCCGAATCGATGATGTGCCGAATCGGCGCGCCGTTCCTCAGCCGAGCAGGGCCAGCGGAACGGACGCCGCAGCGAGCGGGAGCGCCGCCAGGGCCGCGTTCCGCAGCCACGTGGGCCGGTACGCGACGATCGCCACCACGGCGAGGGCGGAGCCCGTCAGCGATCCGACCCACTGCACCGGGCCGAAATTCCAGCCCCCCGCCGCGACGGCCGCCGCGAACGAGAGGCCGAGCCCGCACCAGCCCGCCATCCGCAGGCTGCCGACCCGCGCCTTCGGCACGCCGACGCGGTAGGCGGCCCGATGGTGCCGGTCGAGGCTGAGGGCCAGGGCCGCGAAGCCCGAGAAGCTCAGGAGCAGGCTGAGGATCAGCGCGGCGGCTGTCATGCTTCGACCGTCCGGGACAGGGTTACCTTGGCCGGACGGGCCGCGGCCACGCCCCGCCGCGTGGCCAGCCGGGCCGCGAGGCCGAGCGCGAGGCCGACGGCCGCCATGGCGGCGTCGAAGGCGAGGAAGCGCTGCTGGCCGATGAGGATCACGTCCACCAGCGGGATCGCCAGGAAGGCGCAGGCCGGCACCGCCAGGGCGAGCGACCACGCGCGCCGTCGCGGGTACAGGGACGCCGCGAGCGCGGCCACGAGCCAGGCGGCGAAGAAGGCGCGCACCTCCCAGTCCGCCCGGGCCCCGAGCCCGTCGGGCAGCAACCGGTTCGCCAGGAAATACGCGGCGAGGCCCACCGGCAGACCCGCGATGGTGCCGAGGTTGAGGAACCGCACGAGACGCAGGCCGAAACCCTCGGGATCCGCGCCCTTCGGCGCCCGGGCCACGGTCCAGAGCACGAGGCCGCTGGCGACCGTGGCGGCACCCATCACGCCGCAGAGGAAGAACAGGAGGCGCAGGGGGGCGGCGGCGAAATGCGCCTCGTGCAGCCCCACCATCACGGCCCCGGTCCGGGTCGCCGCGCCAGCCTCGCCGACCCGGGCGATCTCCCAACCGGTATCGGCCGCGTAGGCGATCTGCGGGTGCAGGTGCGCGAGCCCGTGCGGCTCCTCGAAATACGCTGTCACGGTGGCGCCGGCGTCGCCCGGCCGCGTTACCAGCACCACCTCGGGCACCTCGCCCCCGGCGGCCGTCGCGCGGGCGACGATCTCGCCGAGCGGCAGCGGCGTGCCGGGGCGCCCGACCGGGGCCGCGCCCGGGATCGCCAGGCCGGCCTCGGCGTAGTAGCGCAGCACGTCGTCGCCGTAGACGGCCTTCATGCCCCAGGGCATCAGCATCGCCGACAGGGTGACGAGGCCCGTGTAGACGATCATCAGGTGGAACGGCAGCGCCAGGACGCCGACCACGTTGTGGGCGTCGAGCCAGCCGCGCTGCGCCGAGCGGTCGCGCCGGAAGGTGAAGAAGTCGGCGAAGATGCGCCGGTGCGTCACGATCCCGGAGATCAGCGCGATCAGCAGGACCATGGCGCAGGCCGAGACGATCCAGCGACCCCAGATCGGCGGCAGGCTCAGCTCGAAGTGGAATCGGTAGAGGAAGTCGCCGCCGCGCGTGTCGCGGATGCGCGCGGGCTCGCCCGTGGCGGGATCGAGGAGCGCGTGGTGGAACGGGCCACCCGGACGCGGCCACCAGTAGACCTCGACGGCCGGGGTCTCGGCATTCGGCAACTTGACCGACCATCCGGCCGCGTCCGGCATGGTCCGGCGCAGGAACGCCCCGGCCCGCGTCGCCGCTGCGGCGGGATCCGGTGCGGTCGCGGACAGTTCGGGCCGCATCCAGTGCGAGATGTCGGTGCGGTAATAGCTGGCGGTGCCGGTGACGAAGATCGCGAACAGCACCCAGCCGACCACGAGGCCGGACCACGTGTGCAGCCACGCCATCGCCTGGCGGACACTCCGCGCCCGGCTCACGCGGCCGCCCCGTGCGCGAAGGCGCCGGCGAGCCACAGGGCACCGGTCAGCAGGAGCGCCGTCAGGCCCAGGACGACGGCCGCCCGGCCGAGCGTGCGGGCCGCGAACACCCAGATCGCCGCCCCCGCCATGATCGCGAAGCTCGCCAGCGTCCCGGCCGAGACCGCCTCGGCCCGCGGGAAGGGAAGAACCAGGGCCAGCAGCGCGCTCGACAGGGCGGCGACCGCGTAACCGCCGAGGATCGCGAGCAGTACCCGGCCGGCGACCGCCGCGCGGTCGGCCAGCGTCGGCATGGCGCGGGCGCTCATGGCGCCATCCCTCGTTCCCGTGAGCCCATGGCGCGACGTACCAGCGGTCCGGGCCGCCGCGCAACGCCTATGTTCCGGAACGATTCCAGTGTGAAAAGAGGCGTTTAGGACGCCGGAAAGCGGCGCGTCCCGAGGTCGGATCCGACGCTCGCAGCCCAGCGCTACGGGCCGGCGGCTCCCGACGCACCGTCGCGGCTCGGCCTGCGGATCGCCACGGCCGCATTCCGCGCGCTCGGCGGCAGATCGGCCCCGGGATCGGGTTTGCTGAACGCCGCGGCCGATCCGGGTGCCGGGCCGACCGCGCGGCCGTCGCGCGCGTGTCCCCAGCCGTAGCCGGCGTTGATCCCCGCGTAGAAGCCCGTGAAGTCCTCCGCTCGCGCAGTTCCCGCGAGCAGCACCAGGGCCGTGGACAGCACAAGGCGGCGCATCGATCGTCCCCGAACGAGAAAGGCGGCGGCCCCGCTCGGAGCCGCCGCCTCATGATCTTCGCGGAACGCGGCGGCAAAGAGACCGCCGCGAATTCCTCAATCTTCGACGTTGATGCTCTGGGCCTCACGACCCTTCTGGCCCTCGACCACGCCGAGCGTGACCTGCTGGCCCTCGGCGAGCGAATCGAGACCGGCGCGGGACAGCGCGGAGCGGTGCACGAACACGTCCTTGCCGCCGTCGTTGACCGAGACGAAGCCGAAGCCCTTGGCGGGATCGTACCACTTCACGGTGCCGCTCATCTCGACCGACGGGCCGCTGGCGAAACGGCCACCGCCGCCACCACCGCCGCCGCCGTAGCCGCCGCCACCGCCGCCGCCGTAACCACCGCGATCGCGGTCGCCGTAGCCGCCGCCGGCCCCGGCGCCGAAGCCGCCGGTGCGCGGACGGAACTCACGCCGGGGCGCGGGCGCCTCGGCCGTGGAGGTGTCGACGCTGGTGACGCTCGTGACCTGCGGGCCCTTCTGACCCTGGGCCGTCGTGACCGTCAGCCGGGTGCCCGGCATCAGATCGTCGTGGCCGGCCGCCTCGACAGCGCGGATGTGGAGGAAGGCATCGCCCGAACCGTCGCCGAGTTCGACGAAGCCGAAGCCCTTCTCCTTGTTGAACCACTTGACCGTCGCATCGCGCTCCGGTCCGGACGCGACGGGAGCCGCGCCACGCGACGGGCCGCGATCGAAACCGCCCCCGCCGAAACCACCGCCGCCACCGCCGAAACCGCCGCCGCCGTATCCGCCGCTGGGGGGAGCCTGATCAGGCCATCTCGGCTCGCCACTCTCGTCGAAGCCGCGCTTCTGCGGCCCTCTGAAATCACGACCACGTCCCATAGAAAGCTCGCAAAAACCGTCCGCCGCCCTTGTCTCGAATACCGCGTGCGCGCCATCCCAGACAGCCCACGCCCCGCACTATCATTACCCCAGGTCGCGGTAACCAAGAATAACGCCCCAGTCCTGACGCAATCGGGCCTTGACCGCAAGGACCTTCTTGGCTCAGAGGCGCCCGTTTCGTTACTTTCTTGCGGCAAACAACGGAGTCCGCCCCCGCTCCCGGGCCGGCCCTTTCTCATTCGAGGGAAGGCGTTAGCGAAACGCAAAGGCTGTCCGGCTAGACTCGGCCCCGCGCCCCGCAGAACCGGCCGGCCATGATCGCGACACCGACTTTCCCCGATCTCTCCGCTCTTGTGGTCGACGAGAGTCTCTACATCCGCCGAATCGTGCGCGACATGCTGATGCGCGTGGGCATCAAGCGTGTGCTGGAGGCGCCGGACGGGGCCGAGGCGCTGGGCGTGCTCGCCGAGAGCAAGCCCGACATCAGCATCATCGACTGGGACCTGTCGATCCTGTCGGGCGAGGAGTTCATCCGGCTCGCGCGGACCCCGACCACCTCCCCCTGCCCCACGATCCCGATCATCCTGATGCTGGCCCAGCCCCGCCGGAACGTGGTCGACCGGGCGGTAGCGCTCGGCGTCAACGAGATCATCGCCAAGCCGTTCTCGCCCAAGACCCTGTGGTCGCGGCTGGACGAGGTGATCAACCGGCCCCGCCCCTACTCGCAGGTGAAGAGCCTCCTGCGGCCGATCCCGCGCCGGGCCAGCGCGATGAAGGCCGTCGCCTGAGCGCGACCGCGATGGGGCGTTGCAGTTCCCCGCCGAGCCTGTAGGGTCGCAGTTCAACAGAGTCCGAGCGCGCTGCTCAGGGCCGACCCGAAGGATCGACGGCCGCGCCGATGAGGGACGAGACCGCCGCGGCCGCGCCGTCCCGAATCCAGACCGGCGCGGTGCCGCTCCAGACGCAAGCCCCCGTGCCGGGCCGCGAGCGCCGCCGCGCCGCCTACGCGGCGCTCGACCTCGGCACCAACAATTGCCGCCTGCTGGTCGCGGAGCCGACCTTCAGCGGCTTCCGCGTGATCGACGCGTTCTCGCGGATCGTGCGCCTCGGCGAGGGCCTCGGCACGTCCGACCGCCTGAGCGAGGCGGCGATCGAGCGGACCGTGGAGGCCCTGCGGATCTGCCGGGCCAAGATGCAGGCCCGCGGGGTGCAGCGGGCCAAGATCATCGCCACGGAGGCCTGCCGCCTCGCGGTGAACGGCGCCGCCTTCGTGGAGCGCGTCCGCCGCGGCGTCGGCCTCGACCTCGAGATCGTCGACCGGCAGACGGAGGCGTATCTCGCGGTCACCGGCTGCGCGGCGCTCGCGGACCCGCTGGCCGAATCGGTCATCATCTTCGACATCGGCGGCGGCTCGACCGAGATCGCGTGGCTGGACGGGGCGGCCGCCAACCCGTCGACCGACCCGACGCTGCGGATCCGGGCCTGGGATTCGCTGCCGGTCGGCGTGGTCACGCTCGCCGAGCGCCACGGCGGCGCCGAGGTCACCCGGCGCATGTTCGAGGGCATGGTCGAGGAGGTGGCCGAGAAGCTCTCGGCATTCGCGCTCCGCGCCGCGCCCGCGGCGACGGCGCCGCATTTTCACCTGCTCGGCACCTCCGGGACCGTGACGACCATCGCGGCGATGCATCTGCGGCTCGCCCGCTACGAGCGGCGGCGCGTGGACGGATTGTGGATGAGCGACGACGCGGTCTCGACCGCGATCGACGACCTGCTCGACACGCGCCTGGAGCAGCGCGCCGACAACCCCTGCATCGGCCGCGACCGCGCCGATCTCGTGCTCGCGGGCTGCGCGATCCTCGAGGCGATTCGCAGGGCGTTCCCCTCGGAGCGCCTGCGCATCGCCGATCGCGGCCTGCGCGAAGGATTGCTGATGAACATGATGCGCGAGGACGGGGTCTGGAACCGGAAGGCGGTCCGATGAGGGCGGCGCGATGAGCGACCGGCGCGGCGGCGCGAGTTCCGGCGGCGGTGTCCGAGGCGAACTGAAGCAGCGGGTGAAGACCGGCCGCGGACGGACCCTGTCCCAGAAGCGCTGGCTCGAGCGCCAGCTCAACGATCCCTACGTGGCCCGCGCCAAGCGCGAGGGCTACCGGTCGCGGGCGGCCTACAAGCTCCTGGAGATCGACGAGCGCTACAAGCTCCTGCGGCCCGGCCAGAAGATCGTGGACCTCGGCGCCGCGCCGGGGGGCTGGTCGCAGGTGGCCGCGCGGGTGGTCGGGCCGACGGGCCGCGTCGTGGGCATCGATCTCCTGGAGATCGAGCCGATGGCCGGGGTCGAGTTCATCACCCTGGACTTCCTCGATCCCGAGGCGCCTGACCGGCTGACCGGCATGCTCGGCGGCCCCGCCGACCTCGTCATGTCCGACATGGCCGCCAACGCCACCGGCCACAAGAAGACCGACCACCTGCGGATCATCGGCCTCGCCGAGACGGCGGCGGAGTTCGCCCGCGAGATCCTGGGCCCCGGGGGCGCCTACCTCGCCAAGGTGCTCCAGGGCGGCACCGAGGGCGCGCTGCTCACCGACCTGAAGCGCGACTTCGCCACGGTCCGGCACGTCAAGCCCGCCGCGAGCCGGGCCGATTCGAGCGAGCTCTACGTCCTGGCGACCGGCTACCGGGGCGCGCCGGGCCGGGCGGCGTCCGCCGACGAGGGCTGAGCCGCCCGGCGATGCTCCTCGCCTGGACCCTGTCCGTCCTCAACCCGGCGCCGCTTCCCCTGCGCCGGCTCGGCTATGTCCGCCAGAGCGGCCTGCTCCACGCCCGCTCGCGCCGCTGCCGGGCGGCCTGGGCGCCGCACCTCGCGCGGGCCCGGTCCGTGATCGCGGCGGCGGCCGAAGCGACCCGGCAGCGCCGGCACGCGGTGGTGCTGGGCTCGGGCCTGCTCGACGACGTGCCGCTCGACGCCCTCGCCCGCCTGTTCGACCGGGTCAGCCTCGTGGACGCCGTCCATCCCTGGCCAGCGCGCCTCGCCGCCCGCCGCGTCCCGAACGTCGCGCTGGCGACCGCGGAGATCAGCGCCGGTCTCGCGGGGGCCTGGGCCGACCTCTGCGCGGACGCCGACCTGATCGTCTCGGCGAATCTGCTGTCGCAGATCCCGCTCCTCCCGATCGAGGCCCACGAGACCCGGGGCCGCGAGGCCCCCCCGCGACTCGGCGCGCACCTCGTCGAGACCCACCTGGCGGCGCTCGACGCGCTCGCCGGGCGCGTCGAGCGCGTCTGCCTGATCACCGACACGGTGCAGCGCGAGGAGGACCGGGCGGGCCGGACCGTCAACAGCGCCGACCTGCTGTTCGGGATCACGCTGCCGCCCGCGCCGGAAGCCTGGGACTGGGAGATCGCGCCGTTCGGCGAGATCGGCCGGCGTCGCCGCCTGATCCACCGCATGCACGCCTACCCGGACTGGAAGGCCGCGCGGCGGTCTGCGCGCTGAGCCGCAAATGAAGAAGGCCGCCCCGGTTCCCCGGAACGGCCTCGCTTCGACGTCATCCGCGATGTCGGATCACTCGGTCGGCACGTCCGCCGCCGGCGTGGTGGCGCCGCCCTCGTCAGCGGCGCTCTCGAAGCGCGGGCGCCGACGGCGGCGGGGCTTGGCGGCCGGAGCCTCGTCGGCCGCCGCCTCGGGCTCGGGAGCGCTCGACGGCTCGACCGCGGGCGCGGGGCGCGCGGGCGCCATCAGGAAAGCCGGCAGGCCCGTGGGCTCCTCGGCCTCCGCGGCGGGCGCGGCCTCGCGGCGGCGCTCGCGGCGCGGTGCGGCCTCGGCGCGGGGCGCCCGCTCCGGGCGAGCCTCGGGACGGGCCTCGGCGCGCGGGGCATCGCCGCGCCCGTTCTCGTAGCGGCCCTGGTCGCCGCGATTGTCCTGACGGTTGTCCGGACGCGCGTCCTGGCGGCCATCCTGCCGATTGTCCGGACGGTCCTGGCGATCCGGCCGGCCCTCGTGCCGCTCCTGGCGGTAGTCCGGACGGCCGTAATCCTGGCGGTCCTGACGATCCTGCCGGTTCTCTTGGCGATAATCCTGCCGCTGGTAGTCCTGGCGCTGATAATCCTGACGCGGCTGGTCCTGGCGCCGGTAGTCCTGACGGCCGTTGTTGTCGAACCGGCGCTGGTCGCGGTTCTGAAACCGGTCGCGGCCCTGGCGGCCGTCCTGATTCCCCTCCGGACGGCTCTCGTAGGGCTGCGGCTGCTGGCCGGGATCGTTGTCGTCGTAGCCGTTATAGGCGTGACCGTTCTGCGACCCGCCATTGCCCTGGGCGTCGTCGTCGCCCTCGTCCATGTCGTCGTCGTAGGGACGACTGGCATAGCCACCGGTGTTAGCCGGTCGATTCTGGTCCTGCGCACCGGAGACAATACGGAAGTAGTGCTCGCCGTGCTGAAAGTAGTTTTCGGCGGCGACCGGATCGCCGGCGGCAAGGGCATCCCGCGCGAGTTGCGCGTACTTGTCGGCGATGTGCTGCGCGGTGCCGCGGATTTTGACGTCGGGACCGTTGGATTCGTAGGAGCGCGTCAGCGGATTCGGACCCTTCGGCCGGTTCCGGCCGCGCATCCGTCGATTCTGGTTTGGTCTCATCGGTCTGTTATGACCCTCGTTCACGCAAACGACTGTCTACGGAGGCGCCCGGGCGGATCTCGTGGCGCGAACCGGCCAAGCGCATCCGGCGGCGCCGCGCGTGGGACCGCTCTTCGGTCCGCGCGTCTGCCTGACCACCCTTCGAACCGGGCGCCCGGTGAAGGCCGCCGATCCTCAGTCGATTGTCAGGTTCGAATGTGTCGTCCCGCCGCGCTGGCACCGGCGCGTTCTGGTTCGACGGGTTAGGGGGATCAGCGAACCAATCGGCGACCCATGGTCACCACCGACCTTACAGCCGTCCGTCTTAACGGACGGTTCGCGATCTTCAAGCCGACTCTAGCGTTCCCCGGTTGATGCAACAAGCAATTTTTCGGTGCCGGGATGGTCGACCCAGACTTAGGCATCCCTGTGGCCGGATAAAAGACCCTCCGGCCGGTCGAAACACAGGACTCGGTCATGACCGGCAAGATCGCGGGTCAGCCCGCGCTCGCGATAGCCGGCGGCGCGCGCGAGCTCCGTGACGGCCGCCGCCTGATCGTAGCCGATCTCGAGCACGAGCAGGCCGCCCGGGGCGAGACGCGCGCCCGCGCCGTCCAGGATCCGCCGGTAGGCGTCGAGTCCGTCGGTGCCGCCGTCGAGGGCGGCCTCCGGGTCGTGGCCGCGGACCTCGCGCGCCAGGGACGCGATCACGGCGCGGGCGATGTAGGGCGGATTCGAGACCACGAGGTCGAAGCGGCCGCGCAGGGCGTCGCACCAGTCGCCGGCGACGAAGCGCGCCCGGTCGTCGACGGCGTTCAAGACGGCGTTGTCCCGGGCGACGTGCAGGGCGCCCTCGGAGCGGTCGAGCCCGACGCCGGTGGCCCGCGGCCGCTCGGACAGGAGGGCCGTCAGGATGCAGCCCGTCCCGGTCCCGAGGTCCAGGCAGCGGAGCGGCGCGGCGCGCTCGGGCCGCGCCGCCAGCGCGACCTCGACCAGGATCTCCGTGTCCGGGCGCGGCACGAGCGTGTCGGGGCCCAGCCGGAACGGCAGGCCCCAGAACTCCCAGGCGCCGAGGATGCGGGCGACCGGCTCGCCGGCGAGCCGCCGGGCCAGCGCCGCCGCGAGGGCGGCCGCACCCGCCGCGCCGACGCGGCGATCTCCCTCGATCAGCAGGTCGCGGGTCTCCAGGCCGAGGAGGCCGAGCAGCAGGAACCGGGCGTCGCCCGCCGCCTCGGCGACGCCACCGGCGTGCAGGCGCGCCGTCAGCGCGCGCAGCGCCTCGCGGCGGGTCATGTCCTGCATCACGTCCGGCGTCACGGCGCGGATCAGGCCATGCCCTCGGCGGCCAGCAATTCCGCCTGGTGCTCGGTGATGAGGGCGTCCACCACCTCGTCGAGGGCGGTCCCGGCCATCACCTCCTCGAGCTTGTAGAGGGTCAGGTTGATCCGGTGGTCGGTCACGCGGCCCTGCGGGAAGTTGTAGGTCCGGATCCGCTCGCTGCGGTCGCCGGAGCCGACCTGCGCCTTGCGGTCGGCCGCCCGGGCCGAATCCTTGGCGCTGCGCTCGGCGTCGTAGAGCCGCGCCCGCAGGAGCGCCATGGCACGGGCCCGGTTCTTGTGCTGCGACCGCTCCTCCTGGACGAAGACCACGATGCCGGTCGGGAGGTGCGTGATCCGGATCGCCGATTCCGTCTTGTTGACGTGCTGGCCGCCCGCGCCCTGGGCCCGCATCGTGTCGATCTTCAGGTCCGCGTCGTTGACGTGGATGTCGACCTCCTCGGCCTCCGGGAGCACCGCGACGGTGGCGGCGGAGGTGTGGATCCGGCCCTGCGTCTCGGTATCGGGCACACGCTGGACGCGGTGGGCGCCGCTCTCGAACTTGAGCCGGGCGAACACGCCCCGGCCCTTCACCTCGGCCACGACCTCGCGGAAGCCGCCGACCGTGCCCTCGCTCTCGGAGATCACCTCGACCCGCCATCCTTTCGACTCGGCGTACTTCGCGTACATCCGGAACAGGTCGCCGGCGAACAGCGCGGCCTCGTCGCCGCCGGTCCCGGCGCGGACCTCCAGGATCGCGCTCTTCTCGTCGGCGGCATCCTTGGGCAGGAGCAGCAGCTGGAGGTCCCGGTGGGCGGCCTCGAGCGCCTCCTGCGCCTCCGGCTTCTCCTCGGCGGCGAGGGCCCGCATCTCCGGATCCGTGCCGGGCTCGTCGATCAGGGCCTCGACGCCCGCGAGGTTCTCCAGGGCGGCGCGGTAGGCGCGGATCGCCGCCACGACCGGGTCGAGGTCGGACAGCTCGCGGGAGAGCTGGACCACCGTCTCGGGATCGATCTCGCCGGAGGCGAGCTGCGCGGTGACGATGTCGTGCCGCGCCAGGATGGCGTCGAGGCGCTCGGTGGGAAAGGGGATCATCGCCCGTGTTTCTGCAGGTCTGCGCGTGCGGTTCCGGGCCGGGCGCGCGTCTCGTCCTGCGGGACGGAGCTGCGTGGCTTGGAGGGTGTAGGACCCGGCAGGACGTCCCCCAAATCCACGCCTCGTCCGTCCGAGAGCGGAAGCCGCGGCGCGTCGACCGAAATCGTCGTGGCGTTGCCGTACAACCCCGGCCGAATGTTCGGCAAGGGTCGCGTTCGCGCTTAGATAGGGATGCCGTGCGCGTGCGCGAAGGCCGTCAGCGCCGGGCGCAGGGAATCGCCGTCGTGCATCCGCGCCATCTCGGCGTCGATCAGCGCGGCGATCGCGGCCGCGTCAAGGCTCAGCACCATCGCCTTGACCGGGCCGATGGCGGCGGGCGACATCGACAGCTGTCGGTAGCCGAGGCCGATCAGCGCCATGGCGTCGAGGGGCCGGCCGCCGATCTCGCCGCACACCGTCACCGGGCAGGAGGCCGCGTTGGCCCGCTCGGCGATCAGGCGGAACGCGCGCAGCGCCGCGACGCTCAGCGGATCGAACCGGTCGGCGACCCGCCGGTTCTCGCGGTCCACCGCGAACAGGAACTGCATCAGGTCGTTCGAGCCGACCGAGAGGAAGTCGGCCTCCTTGGCGATCTCGTCGATCTGGAACAGGAGCGACGGCACCTCGATCATCGCGCCGAGGCGGCAATCGGTCGGGAGCCGGTAGCCGTGGCGCTTGAGGTAGGCCTTCTCGCGCTCGACGATGCCGCGGGCGCGCACGAACTCGTCCACCGTGGCGACCATCGGGAACATGATCTTGAGCGGGTCGCCGTCGGCGGCCTTCAGGAGGGCGCGCAGCTGCATGCGCAGCAGCGCCGGCCGGTCGAGGCCGATGCGGATCGCCCGCCAGCCCAGCGCCGGGTTCTCCTCCTCGAGCTTGGCCATGTAGGGCAGGATCTTGTCGCCGCCGATGTCGAGGGTGCGGACCGTGACGGACTTGCCGGCCGAGGCCGCGAAGACCTTGCGGTACAGCTCCTCCTGCTCGGCCGCCGACGGCATGCGCTGCGCCACCATGAACTGCAGTTCGGTGCGGAACAGGCCGACGCCCTCGGCCCCCGTCTCCTGCAGGTGGCTGAAGTCCACCAGCAGGCCGGCGTTGAGGTGCAGGCCGACGCGCACGCCGTCGCGGGTCTGGGCCGGGACGTCGCGCAGCGCCCTGTACTGCTCCTGCCGGCGGGCGCGCAGGCGCACCATTTCGGCGTAGGCGGCCTCGACCTCGGGACCGGGCCGGACATGGATCTCGCCGGCCACGCCGTCGACGATGATCGCGTCGCCGGCGTCGCACAGGGCGGTGGCGTTCTCGACCTCGCCCACAGCCGGGATGCCGAGCGCCCGGGCGACGATGGCGACGTGGCTGGTCGGACCGCCCTCTTCCAGGACGATTCCGCGCAGGGTCGAGGCCTCGTAGTCCAGGAGCGCCGCCGGCCCCATGGTGCGCGCCACCAGGATGGCGTTCTCGGGCAGCACGAGGGCGCCGGCCGCCTCGGGGCCGATGAGCGTGCGCAGGACGCGGTTGGCGAGGTCGTCGAGATCGTGCAGCCGCTCGCGCAGGTACGGATCCGATTGCCGCATCATCCGGGCGCGGTTGTCCGACTGGACCCGCTCGACCGCGGCCTCCGCGGTCAGGCCCGAGCCCACGGCCTCGCGCATCCGGCGGAGCCAGCCCTTGTCGTGGGCGAACATCCGGACGGTCTCGAGCACTTCGCGGGACTCCGCCGTGCCGATCCGGTCGCCGCGCTCCACCAGGGCGTCGATCGCCGAGCGGACCTCCTCGATCGCCGCGTCGAGGCGCGCGACCTCGCGCTCGACGTTCTCGGCGATCAGCGTCTTCACGACGACGCGGGGCTCGTGCAGCACCACGTAACCGAGGCCGATGCCGTCCGCGAGGGCGATGCCCCGGGCCAGGACCGGGCGGCGGGCCGCGGTGCCGGCGTCCGGCGCGAGCCCCTCCAGCTCGCCCGACGCGATCATCTCCGAGAGCACCATGGCGGTGGTCTGGAGCGCCTCGATCTCCTCCTCGGAGTAGACGCGGTAAGTCTTGTTCTGGACCGTCAGGACGCCGAGCGTGTTGCCGGCGCGCAGGAGCGGGACGCCCAGGAAGGCGTGGTAGGCCTCCTCGCCCGTCTCAGGCCGGTACGAGAAGGCCGGGTGGTTCTGGGCGTCCGAGAGCGAGAGCGGCTCCGCCGTGCGCGCGATGAGGCCGACGAGGCCCTCGTCGGTGCGCATGCGGGTCTGGTGCACCGCCTCGCGGTTCAGACCTTCCGTGGCGAACAGCTCGAGGGTGTTGTCGTCGCGCAGCACGTAGACCGAGCAGACCTCGGCCACCACGTTGGCGGCGATCAGGACGACGATGCGGTCGAGGCGCGCCTGGGGGCTGACCGGCTCCGCCATCGCTTCGCGGAGGCGGCGCAGCAGCAGGCGCGGGCCTCCGGGCGCAGCGGGCATCGGTTCGTCGTTCCAGCGTCGGTGAGCGGCCTTGGCGTCGACCACCCTGCAACCTTGGCGCCAGACCCGGGACGGCCGGCGCCGGATGGACCGGGTCGCTGGTCCCAGAGGCGTTCTGGGATCGGCGGATCGGCCCGTGACTGTTCAGTTCACACCACGCGCCCCGCTCGAACCCGCGTCCCAGGCTCAGGCCTGATCCAGGCCGTATAGCGAGTGAAGCGTGCGCACGGCAAGCTCCGTATAGGCGGCGTCGATCAGCACGGAGAACTTGATCTCCGAGGTGGTGATCGCGCGGATGTTGATGCCCTTCTCGGCGAGCGCCCGGAACGCCTTGGCGGCGACGCCCGCGTGGCTGCGCATCCCGACGCCGATCGCCGAGACCTTCACCACGTCGGTGGCGCCCTCGATCTGCGCGTAGCCGATCTGCGCGCGGGCCTCGTCGAGGATCTTGCGGGCCCGCTCGTACTCGGCGGACGGCACCGTGAAGGTCATGTCGGTGGTCGACTGGTCGCCCGACACGGTCTGGATGATCATGTCCACGTTGATGTTGGCATCCGCCAGCGGTCCGAAGATCGCGGCGGCGACGCCCGGGCTGTCCTTGACCTTGCGCAGGGTGATCTGCGCCTCGTCCCGGGAGAAGGCGATCCCGGTGATGATCTGCTGTTCCACGATGTCGTCCTCGTCGCAGATGAGGGTGCCCGGGCGCGCGGCGTCCGGCGGATCGAAGGAGGACCGGACCGTGGTCGGCACCCGGTGGACCATGGCGAGCTCCACCGAGCGGACCTGCAGCACCTTGGCGCCCAGCGAGGCCATCTCCAGCATCTCCTCGAAGGTGACCCGCTCCATGCGACGGGCCTTCGGGACGATGCGCGGATCGGTGGTGTAGACGCCGTCGACGTCCGTGTAGATGTCGCAGCGCTCGGCCCCGATCGCGGCCGCCACGGCCACCGCGGAGGTGTCGGAGCCGCCGCGGCCCAGCGTCGTCACCCGGCCGGTCTCGTCGTGGACGCCCTGGAAGCCGGCGATGACCGCGACCTCGCCCTTGGCGAAGCCCGCCTCGAGATTCTTCGGGTCGATGTCGGCGATGCGGGCCGAGCCGTGCGCGTCCGACGTCACGACCGGGACCTGCCAGCCCTGCCAGGAGCGGGCCTTGAGCCCGTCCTTCTGCAGGGCGATCGCCAGGAGGCCGGCGGTGACGAGCTCGCCGGACGCCACGACGGCGTCGTACTCGCGCGGATCGTAGATCGGGTTCGCGTCCTTGACCCAGTCGACCAGTTCGTTGGTCTTGCCCGACATGGCGGACACGATGACGGCGACGTCGTAGCCGGCCGCCACCTCGCGGGCGACGTGGCGCGCCACGTTGCGGATGCGGTCGACGTTGGCGACGGAGGTGCCGCCGAATTTCATCACCAGACGGGGCATGGTCTCTCGGTCGCGGGTTCCCGGTGGCGATTGGACGGGCCGCTGCAGCCCCGTCCGGACGGTGCCCGGCGGGTACAAGCGGCCCGGAGGAGTGTCAACAACCGGCCAAGCATGGCGCCCGCGCGCCGCGGCGACTTCCGGGCGATCGCCGTGCTAGAGCGCGGGCACGAAGCAGGCACGACGCCGCGCGCTGGATCCCACCCGCCGGCATGAGGACGGAACACGCATGGACAGGTCAGCCACGGACCGGGTCACGGAAGGGTTCGTCGACCGCGGCGAGGTCGCGCGCTTCGACGCGCTCGCCGCCACGTGGTGGGACGAGACCGGCCCGATGCGCGTCCTGCACCGGTTCAATCCGGTGCGGCTCACCTACATCCGCGACGCCCTCTGCCGCAGGTTCGGCCGCGACCCGAAGGCGCCCTTCCCCCTCGACGGGCTGACGATCTGCGACGTCGGCTGCGGCGGCGGCGTGCTCTCGGAGCCGCTAGCCCGGCTCGGCGCCCGGGTGACCGGCCTCGACCCGGCCGAGCAGAACGTCGCGGTGGCCCGGGCCCACGCCGAGTCGGCCGGGGTGCCGGTGGATTACCGCGGACAGACCATCGAGGCGGTGGTCGCCGGCGGCGAGAGCTTCGACGCGGTGCTGATCATGGAGGTCGTCGAGCACGTCTCCGACATGCCGGCCTTCGTGCGGACCGCCTGCGCGGCGGTGAAGCCCGGCGGAATGCTGTTCGGGGCCACCCTCAACCGCACGCTGCGCTCCTTCGCGCTCGCCATCGTCGGGGCCGAGTACGTGCTCGGCTGGCTGCCGCGCGGCACGCACGACTGGGAGAAGTTCGTGACGCCGGACGAGCTCGCCCGCGCGATCCGGGCCGGCGGCCTCGACGTCACCGACACGGTCGGCGTCGTCTACAACCCGCTGACGGACGGGTGGCGCACCAGCCGCGACAAGGCGGTGAACTACATGGTCGCGGCCGAGCGGTCGGCGTGAACGGGCCGCCTCCTCCGCCGTTGCCATCGCGGCGGAGGAGGCGGCGATGCTCGAGAAGATTCCCGGTGTGCTCGGCGAGGCGCTGTCGGGGCTGAAGGCGGGCCTGGAGAAGACGACGTCCCGCGCGGACTTCCCCGACGTGCCCGAGACCGTGACGCTGTCGAGCCCGGCCTTCGCCGACGGGGCGGACCTGCCCGCGCGCTTCACGGCCGACGGCGCGGGCGTGTCGCCGCCCCTCGCCTGGAGCGGGCTGCCGGCGGGTACCGCCGCCCTCGTCCTCCTCGTGGAGGATGCGGGCAGCCCGACGCCCCGGCCGCTGGTCCATCTCATCGCCTGGTCGGTCCCGCCGGAGCCCGCCGGTCTGCCGGAGGGCGCGCTGCCGGGGCCCGGCCACGCGGGCACCTTGGAGGCCGTGGGCCGGAACAGCTTCCTGCGCGCGGAGTGGCTGCCGCCGGACCCGCCCACCGGCCACGGGCCTCACCCGTACCTCTTCCAGATCTACGCGCTGCGTCAGCCCCTCGCCCTCGCCGAGGCGCCGGGTCGCGGCGCGCTGATCGAGGCCATGCGCGGTCAGGTCCTCGCGAAGGGGATATTGACCGGCGTTTACCATCGTCCCTGATCCGACCGATACCGGTGCGATACAGCTCAGCCCTGCAGAACTCGCGCGTTGTGCCGCATTCGTGATCTCAGTATTGTGTCGACCAACGAAGCGGTCTGGGCAGACCGCCTGAAAATGGCTGGAGATCGAGCCTGTGGGCGTCGGCGTGCGCACGAAGCGGCGGGGCGGCAGCAGTGTGGCGCGCGCGCTCGCTGTGTCGGATGTCGGGACTTGGACCTGGCACATCGCCGACGATGTTCTGCGGTGCGACCCCGTCGCCGCGACGATGCTGGGCCTGCCCAGGACGAGAAGCGGCAGCGGCACGACCTTCGGAAGCTTCCTGGACCGCATCCACCCGGAGGATCAGCGTCGGATCGCGTCGACCCTCGATGACCTCCGCCGGCAGGGCGGCCTGTACATCGCGCAGTACCGGACCGTCCCGGAGCCGGGCGAGGTCCGGTGGATCCTCGCGCGCGGCCGCTTCATCCTCGACGCGCAGGGCGGCGTCAGCGAGGCCCACGGGATCGTCATCGACGTGACCGAGTGCGGCCGCGACGGCTTCCTCGACGAATCCGCCTTCTGCGCGACCGACGTGGCGGCCGGCGGCATCGACCGGGTCGCCGAGATGGCCCTGGCCCTCTACAACGCCGCCGAGGACGGCCTGCCCCAGCCGGGGTTCGAGCGCCTGAAGCCGCTGCTCGACGTGCTGCTGCACGAGATCGGCCGGCAGCTCGTGCTGGCACCGGCGGTGCCGGATCTCGACAGGGTTCACTGAGCCGCCCCCCCTCCGCTCGATGCCCGGCGCGCCTTGCCTTCCGGGGGCGAATCCTGATATGGCCGCGCCATCCCGCGATGCGTGAGCCGTGATCGCCGGACGCGACCCCGCGTCCAGCCTCGTGACCACGTTCCCGACACCCTACACAACGGACGGCCCTCCGGGCTCGAGAGACCCATGAAGATCCGCAACTCCCTCAAGTCCCTGCGTGGCCGCCACCGCGACAACCAGCTCGTGCGCCGCAAGGGCCGGGTCTACGTGATCAACAAGACCCAGAAGCGCTTCAAGGCCCGCCAGGGCTGAGGCCGCTCCGCCCGGTCAGGCCGGGTCGGACGACGATCGACGTTGGGACGGCCGTACCCGAAGGGGCGCGGCCGTTTCCGCATGCGCGCGGCACCGCGGCACGTTGACGGATCCCGGGCCGGCGCACAGTCTGGCCGCATGACGCCGACCCGCCTCCTCGCCGCCCTGGTCTGCCTGTCGGCCCTCGCCCTGGACATCCCGGCGGCGCGGGCGGCCCCGGAGGCCGGGCGTTCCGGCCGCGCCGCGCCCGAGGGGAAGCCGGCGCCCAAGCCGCCGAGCCTGGACGACCTGTTCGCCCGCCTGCGCGCCAGCGAGGACCCGGCCGAGGCCAAGGGCATCGCCCGGCTGATCGAGCGGCGCATGGCTGGGTCGGGCAGCCCGACCGCCGACCTCCTCACTGATCGCGCCCGTCAGGCGGTCACCGCACACGACTTCCCCCTGGCGGCCGAGCTGATGGACCGCGTCACCGCCCTCGAGCCGAACTGGTCGGAGGGCTGGAACCGGCGCGCGACGGTGTTCTGGCTCCTGTCCGACAAGGACGACGCCCTGGCGGACCTGCAGCGGGCCCTGGTGCTGGAGCCGCGCCACTTCGAGGCCTGGGCCGCGATGGGCCGGATCTACGAATCGCTCGACGACAAGGCGCGGGCGCTCGCCGCCTTCCGGCGGGCGCGGGCGCTCTACCCGCAGATGGAGAAGATCGGCGAGGCGATCAACCGCCTCACTCCGGAGGTCGACGGCCGCGACCTGTGAGCCGGGTGACCGCCGTCCTCCTCACCCTCCTGGCCCTGCCCCTCGCCCTCGCCGGGCTCGTCCTCGCGGCCGGCGCGCTGGCGACGCTAATCATCACCCTGCGGGTCGGCGCAGCCAACCCGCCGGCCGGCCCGTTCGTGGCGGTGACCGGCGGCCGCCTCGCGACCCTGCAGGACGGCCCGGCCGACGGGCCGCCCGTCGTGCTCCTGCACGGCGCTTCGGCCAACGCGTCGGATCCGATGGAGGGGATCGGCCGCCGGCTCGCGGCGCGGGGTTTCCGGGTCATCGCGTTCGACCGGCCGGGCTTCGGCTGGAGCGACCGGATCGGCGGCGGCGACGCCGCGCCCCCGGCCGCGCAGGCCGCCCTGATCGCCGAGGCGCTGGAGCGGATGGGTGTCGGCCCGGCGCTCGTCTTCGGCCATTCCTGGGCCGGCGCCCTCGCCCTGGCCCTCGTCCTGGACCACCCGGACAGGGTCTCTGCCCTCGCCCTCGCGGCGCCGGTGGCGATGCCCATGCCGGACCGGATGCCCGATCTGCCCTGGTACTGGCGGCTCGCCGTGACCCCGCCGGTGGCGTGGCTGCTCAGCCGGACGGTCGGGCCGCCCATCGCGCGACACTTCCTGCCCGAGGCGGCGCGCCGGGTCTTCCAGCCGCAACCGCCGCGGACGGATTACCCGGACTTGGCGCGGTCGGACCTGGTCCTGCGGCCCGGAACGCTCCTCGCCAACGTCCAGGACCTGCTCGGCTTGCCGCGCGCCCTGGCGGCACAGAGCCCACGCTACGGCGCGATCCGCGTGCCCACCCTGGTAATCTCCGGTGAGGCGGACCCGATCGTCCGCGCCGACACGCAGGCGGTGCCGCTGGCCCGCGCGATCCCCGGCGCGCGGCTGGTACTGCTGCCGGGCATCGGCCACATGCTCCAGTACGTCGCCGCCGATCGGGTCGCCGAGGAGGTCGCCCGGCTGGCCGGCGCGACGGGCGCGGCCGGTCCGGAGCCGGCCGTCGCGCACTGACGCGCCGGCCGGTCCCGCTCTCCTAGCCGGGTGCCGTCAGGCCTTCTCGGCGTGCTCGCGGGTGATGAAGGTCAGCCGCACGAGGTTGGTGGCGCCCGGCGTGCCGAACGGCAGGCCGGCCACGACGATCACCCGGTCCCCCACGGCAGCGAACTTCTCGCGCACCGCGAACTTGGCGGCGCGGAACGACATGTCGTCCACGTCGCTCGCGTCCTTGGTGACGATCGGGTGCGTGCCCCAGGCCAGGGCGAGGCGGCGGGCGGTCTCGCGCCGCGGCGTCAGCGCGATCACGGTGGCGTTCGGGCGCTCGCGCGACAGGCGCAGGGCCGTCGAGCCGGAATTGGTCCAGGCCATGATCGCGTCGAGGCTCAGCGCGTCGACCATCTGGTGCGCCGCCGCCGCGATGGCGTCGGCGGCCGTCTCGTCGGGGGTCGCGCTCTGCGCCCGGATGATCGACCAGTAGATCGCGTCCCGCTCCACCTGCTCGGCGATGCGGTTCATGGTCTCCACCGCCCCGATCGGGTGGGCGCCCGAGGCGCTCTCCGCGGAGAGCATCACGGCGTCCGCCCCTTCGTAGACCGCCGTGGCGACGTCGGAGACCTCGGCCCGGGTCGGCACCGGCGCGGTGATCATGGATTCGAGCATCTGGGTGGCGACGACCACCGGCTTGCCGTAGCGCCGGGCGCCGCGGGTGATGCGCTTCTGCACGCCCGGCACCTGCTCCAGGGGCATCTCCACGCCGAGGTCACCGCGGGCGACCATCAGCCCGTCGGAGATCTCGATGATCTCGTCGAGGCGCGCCAGCGCCTGCGGCTTCTCGATCTTGGCCATCACCAGGGCGCGGCCGGCGCAGACCTTCTTCACCTCGGCCACGTCCTCGGGCCGCTGGACGAACGAGACGGCGATCCAGTCGGCGCCGGCGTTCAGGCCGGCATCGAGGTCGGCCCGGTCCTTGTCGGTCATCGCCGGCACCGGGATCACGGTGTGCGGCAGGGACACGCCCTTCCGGTTCGAGATCCGGCCGCCGACCTCGACGCGGGTCACGGCCCGGTTGTGCGCCGTCTCGAGCACGGTCAGCCGCAGCTTGCCGTCGTCGACCAGGATGGCGTGGCCCGGCTCCAGCGCCTCGAGGATCTCCGGATGCGGCAGGTGGCAGCGCGCGGCGTCGCCGGGGGTCGGGTCGCCGTCGAGCACGAAGGTGGCACCGGCCTCGATCATCGCGGCGCCCTCCGCGAAGGTGCCGAGCCGCAGCTTGGGTCCCTGCAGGTCGACCAGGATGCCGATCGGCCGCTTGGCCTCGCGCTCGATGGTGCGGATCGCCTCCACCTTTTCGGGCAGCTTCTCGCGCGGCAGGTGGCTCATGTTGAGCCGGAATACGTCGACGCCCGCGCGGAACAGCCGCTCGATCATCTCCGGCGAATCGGAGGCCGGACCGAGGGTGGCGACGATCTTCGTGCGGCGTGACCGTTTCAAGCGTATTTCCTCCGTGTTCTCGTTGCCGCGCGGCGTCGAGCGCCGGCGGTTGAAAGATCTGGCTCAGGGAGCGCAGATCGGCTGTGAGCATCTCGGGCCGGACAGCGTCAAGACCGCAGTCTCGGCCGCCGCCTTCACATTACGGTTTCGCCGGCGCGTCCGGCCGGTTCGGATCCGTGAGCTGGATGGTCCAGCTCTTCTGCTCGCCGGTGTCGACTTCGAAGAAGCCGTTGCGGTCGTAGCCGCGGGCGAGACAATCCTCGATGCCGCGAATCGTGAACTCCGAATCGCGGGTGCACATCAGCGAACGGCCGCTCCACTCGCCGCCGCGCGTGTAGTCGACCGCGAAGACGTAGTAGAACCGCGCGGCCAGCGCGCCCTTGAGCAGCGTCTCGCAGGCCTTCGGCGCCAGATCCCACCAGCCCTCCGTCACCCAGCCCTGGGGATCGCGGTAGCCCAGCGAGATCCCGACCTTGCTGGCGGTCTGGTTGCACAGGCGCAGGTCCGCCTTGGCGGGGCTCGCGCCGAGGAGCGCGAGGCCGAGGACCGTGACTGCCGGGAGGAGCTGAGCCGCCGAGACGCGAGAGCTAATTGACGAGGATGATGCGGCAGTCGTTGACATTGGTACAGGTCGGACCGGGGTTCACGAGGTCGCCGAGGGCCGCGAAGAAGGCGGTGGAGTCGTTCTGCTCCAGCATCGCGGCCGGGTCGAGGCCGGCGGCCCGGGCCCGTTCGAGGGTCGTGGGGTCGACGAGGCCGCCCGCCGGGTCGGTGGCGAGCCCCCGCCCGCCGTCGGTCCCGTCGGTGTCGGCGCTGATGCCGAAGATGCCGGGCTCGCCGTCGAGCGCGACCGCCAGCGCCAGGGCGTATTCCTGGTTCGGGCCGCCATGGCCCTCGCCGCGGATGGTGACGGTGAGTTCGCCGCCGGAGATCAGCGCGACGCGCTTGCCGGCCGCCTTGTGGCGCTTGGCCTCGGCCGCGTGCTCAGCCGCGACCTCGCGGGCCTCGCCCTCCAGGTCGGCGCCCAGCAGGATCGGCTCGTAGCCGGCCGCGCGGGCCGCCTCGGCGGCGGCGTTCAGGGCGTCGATCGGCCGGGCGATGATGCGGTACTCGGCGCGGGCGAAGGCGGGATCGCCGGCCTTCGGCGTCTCGTTGTTGGGGTCGTTCAGGAGGCGCACCGCCTCCTCGGGCAGCGGGATGCCGCGCTTCTCGCAGATGGCCCGGGCATCGGCCAGGGTCGACGGATCGGGCACGGTCGGCCCGGAGGCGATCACCGCCGGATCGTCGAACGGCACGTCGGAGATCGCCAGCGTCAGGATTCGCCGGGCATTGCGGGCCGCGAGGGCCAGGCGGCCGCCCTTGATCCGCGAGATGTGCTTGCGCACCGTGTTGATCTCGCCGATCGGCGCGCCGGACCGGAGCATCGCCCGGGTGATCGCCTGCTTCTCGATCAGCGTGAGGTCGCCGGCGGGGGCGATCCAGTTGGCCGAGCCGCCGCCCGAGAGCAGCACCAGGACCTCGTCGTCGGGCCCGGCCTCGGTGGCGAGCCGCAGCGCTTCGCGGGTTGCCGAGATGCCGGCCTCATCGGGGACCGGGTGGCCCGCCTCGACCATGTGGATGCCCGGCGCCTCCTGCCCGTAGCCGTGCCGCGCCACCGCGAGGCCGACGATCCGGTCGTCACCCAGCCCGTGCTTCTGCCGGTAGAAGCGGCTCGCCACGGCGCTCATGCTGCCCGCGGCCTTGCCGGCGGCGAGGATGATCAGGCGGCCCGGGCTCGGCTCCGGCAGGTGCGGCGGCAGGCAGAGATCCGGATGGGCGGCGCGGATCGCGGCCGTGAGGATCGAATCGAGGAGCGCGCGCTGGTCCCGGGTGGCCGCGTCGGTGACGGGCGGAACGGTGTCGGTCATGGCGTCAAACGGGCTCCTCTCTCCATTGTGTCGCGCGATCCCCGCCCGTTTCTTCCCTGGGCGGCGGGCCCGTTTCTTGCCGTGAGCGCACGATCCTTGATAGGTGATCTGCCCGAGCGGCCGCGCGACGGCAAGCGCCATCGGTGCCCTCGCACAGATCTGAAGACCTCTCTGAAGACCTCGGAGCCCCGTGACCCGTCCGGAGACAGAATCGGCCGTAACGCCCGCGCATCCCTGCGAGATCATTCCCGGCGACCCCGCCTGCGGCCTCGTCATCGCCTGCGACCACGCCTCGAACTTCGTGCCGCCGGACATCGCGCTCGGCGTGCCCGCGTCGGAATACGCCCGGCACATCGCCTACGACATCGGCGCGGCGGCGGTGACGCGGAGCCTCGCGGCGCAGCTCGGCGCCCCGGCGATCCTGACGAACTTCTCCCGCCTCATCATCGACCCGAATCGCGGGCGCGCCGATCCGACCCTGGTGATGCGCCTGTCCGACGGCGCCGTCGTGCCGGGCAATGCCCGGATCGACGAGGCCGGGAAGCAGGCCCGGATCGCGCGGTTCTACGCGCCGTTCGACGCGGCCATCGACGACGCGATCGCCACCGCCCAGGCTGCGGGCCGGCCGCCCGTGCTCCTGACCATGCACAGCTTCACGCCCTACTGGCGCGGGATCGCGCGGCCCTGGCAGGTCGGGATCCTGTACGACCGGGACGACCGCTTCGCCCGCCCGCTGATCCGCGCGCTGGAGGCCGATCCGGCCGGGCTCACCGTCGGCGACAACGCGCCCTACGGCGGCGGCCTGCCGGGCGACACGATCGACCGCCACGCCACCGCGCGCGGCCTCGCGAACGCCCTGGTGGAGATCCGCCAGGACCTGATCGCCGGCGCGGACGGCCAGGCGGAGTGGGCGGCGCGCTTCGCCCGCGTGCTGCGCCCGCTGCTCGCGGCTTGATCTCCGCCGGGCCGGCCCCGAAATCGGGTGTGGCCCGCCCGACCCGAAGAGAGTTGCGACCGATGAGCGAGATCGATCCCAGGACCCAGACGGAACTCGAGGCCGCGGTCTTCCGCCGCCTCGTCGCGCATCTGCGCAACCGGACGGATGTGCAGAACATCGACCTGATGAACCTGGCGGGCTTCTGCCGGAACTGCCTGTCGAACTGGCTGAAGGACGCCGCCGACGAGACGGGCGTCGCGCTGACCAAGGACGAGAGCCGCGAGGCGGTCTACGGGATGCCCTACGCCGAGTGGAAGGCGCGCTTCCAGACGGAGGCGAGTGCGGAGCAGCAGGCGGGCTTCTCGGCCGCGCAGGCCAAGGACCATTGATCAGGGACCATTGATGCGGCGGCCGGACGGCGGCGAATCGGCTAAGCTTCCGGTAAGGCGGGCCCGTTAACCACGGGTCCAGGGCGCAACCGCGCCGTGCATTCGGGAGAGCCCCATGAACGCCCATTCGATGCCCACCGCCGCGCAGCGGCCCGGCGGCGACGTCTCGTCGGCCGAGGGCGTGGCCGCGGACGAGCTGAAGCAGTTCATCGAGCGCCTGGAGCGTCTCGAGGAGGAGAAGGCCGGCATCATGGGCGACATCAAGGAGGTGTTCGCCGAACTGAAGGGCCGGGGCTTCGACGCGAAGGCCGTCCGGACGATCCTGCGCATCCGCAAGCAGGACCACAGCGAGCGCCAGGAGCAGGAGGCGATCCTCGAGCTCTACATGCAAGCCCTCGGCATGGCGTAGCCGGAACGGGCGGCGAGAAGTCCGCCCGGTCCGCGCCTGCCGCATCCGACGGAGCCGCACAGCGGTGTTCGACGAGGCGACGGTCGGTAACAGCGATCGGGCGTCGGTGAACCGTCCCCCGGCCCGCTTCGGGCCGTCGATGACCGGAATGGTCGCGGCGCTCAACGAGCGGCCGCGAAGCCTCTCGGCTATGAACAGCCGGCCCGCGCACGCAGTGCGGACACGTCGCGGACGGAAGGTCCGCACCACCGATCCGCGTCACGATCCCGAGCCGTGACGGATCCTCGGGACCGTGTCCCGAGGATCCGTCGGACAGAGCCCCCTCCCCCAGCGGGAGAGGAAACAGTCTCAGGCGGCGCGCTTGGCGCGGTTCAGCAGCTTACGATTGACGAGCACCTCGGCGATCTGGATCGCGTTGAGGGCCGCGCCCTTGCGCAGGTTGTCCGAGACGCACCAGAAGTTCAGGCCGTTCTCCACCGTCGCGTCCTCGCGGATGCGCGAGATGTAGGTCGCGTCCTCGCCGGCCGCCTCGTGGGGGGTCATGTAGCCGCCGTTCTCGCGCTTATCGATCACCAGCACGCCGGGGGCGGCGCGCAGGATCTCGGTCGCCTTCTCGGCGGTGAGCGGCTGCTCGAACTCGACGTTCACCGATTCCGCGTGACCGATGAAGACCGGCACGCGGACGGCGGTCGCCGTCAGCTTGATCTTCGGGTCGAGCATCTTCTTGGTCTCGGCGACCATCTTCCACTCTTCCTTCGTGTAGCCATCCTCCATGAACACGTCGATGTGGGGGATGACGTTGAAGGCGATGCGCTTCGTGAACTTGCCGCCCTGCTTGATCTCGCCGGCGGTGAACACGGCGCGGGTCTGGTTGAACAGCTCGTCCATCGCCTCCTTGCCGGCGCCGGAGACCGACTGGTAGGTCGACACGACGACGCGCTTGATCGTGGCCGCCTCGTGGAGGGGCTTCAGCGCGACGACCAGCTGGGCGGTCGAGCAGTTCGGGTTGGCGATGATGTTGCGCTTGGTGAAGCCCACCACCGCGTCGGCGTTCACCTCGGGCACGATCAGCGGCACGTCGGCGTCGTAGCGGAACGCCGACGAGTTATCGATGACCACGCAGCCCTGCTGGCCGATGCGGGGCGACCACTCCTTCGACGCCTCGCCGCCGGCCGACATCAGGCAGATGTCGGTGTCGGAGAAGTCGTACGTGTCCAGCGTTTTGACCTTGAGCGTCTTGTCGCCGTAGGAGACTTCCTGACCCTGGCTGCGGCGCGAGGCCAGCGCCACGACCTCGTCGGCGGGGAAAGCCCGCTCGGCCAGGATATCGAGCATCTCGCGGCCCACGTTGCCCGTGGCGCCGACGACGGCGACCTTGTAACCCATCTCTCGTCTCCGCGCGGAAAACCCCGACCGATCCGGGTGCCGCGCCTGTGCCAGTACAATCGGCCGAAGGATCGTTCGTGCCGGACGCGCCCGCCAAACGGGCGCGGCCGCAGACCCCGTCCTCCGCGGAGGTGGGGGCGACGGCCGGGTCGAGCAAGGCGCGCAAGGGCGCGTGCTGTCAAGGCCGCCGACGGCGCAACACTCGATTCACCCTGCCTCCGGAAACCCGGTGACGGTCTCGGGCCGGCAGAGGGAATTCAATCCTTCGGCGCGACGCTGGCGTCCACCCCGCGGCCTCCCGCCGCCACGGAGCACGACCCTGACCGGAACAGCGCCCCTCGTCGATCGGATCGGGCTCGGCGTGCCGGGCGGCCGGGCCGCGCGCGCGCCGGACGCCCCGGTCTCCCCGGGATCTCTCGGCCTGCGCATCGCCCTCGCCGCGGCGGCGATTGCCGTCCTGTGGGCCCTCCCCCGCTGGCCCGGCGAGAACCCGACCTCCGCGCCCGCGCCGCCGCCGGCCGCGGAGACCGCCTTCGTCCCGTCGGTCCAGGCCTCGCCGGCACCGCCCGCGGCCTCGGTCGCCCAGTTCGGGCTCGCGGAACCCGGGCTCGATCCGGTGCGCGTGTCCGCCCGCGTCGATCCGCGGACCGGGCTGCGCGAGGACACCCTCATCCGGGGCGACGTCGCGGCGATCGAGGCGCCGGTCCTGCGGGTCCAGCTCACCCGCGGGCCCCGCTCGGGCGCACCGCCGACGCTCTTCGTCCTCATGGCCCGGCGCGCCGCGAACGGTCCGGCCCTCGACCGGCCGGCCCTGGCGGTGGCCCGGACCGGCGCCCGCGATCAGATCCGCACGAAGTTCGGTGCGGTCGAGACCCTGGAGCTGACCTTCGCGGGCCCCGCGCAGCGGACCTGCACCGGCTTCGTCACGCGCGACACGGCTTTCCAGCTCGACGGATGGCTCTGCGCGCCCCTCGCGCGCCCGCCGGAGCCGCAGGCCCTCGGCTGCATGCTCGACGCGCTGAGCCTCGTCGACCTCGCCGATGCCGCCACGACGGCGGCCTTCTCGGTCGCGCCCGATCCGGCGGGCGCGTGCCCGGCATCGGCCGCGACAGAGCCTCCCGGGAGGGTCGGATCGTTAATCCGGCGGCCGCAAAATAAAAAATGAGGCCGGAGTGTGGCAAAACGCACAAGCTCAGCCATAAGGGCGGAACAACAGCCTCGCCCAAGCGTCTTATCGTCAAAGGCGGCGAACTGTTAAGCTTCGGTCGCCATACTGATGGCACTCAAGGACAAGGTTGGCCATGCGCTCGCTCAAGATCGCCCTTCTCGGCGTCGTCGCCGCCACCGGCCTCGGCGCCCTGGCCTCCGCGCCCGCCCAGGCTCAGGATGGCTACGTCCCCGGCCCGATCTACCGGGTCAGCCGGCCGCTCCCGATCCGAGTGCGCCCGCGCAGCTGGCTCGATGCCGGTAACGTGCCGCTGACCTCGAACGTTCCGGGCGCCGGCGGCTCGCGCAACCCGGCCCTGAACCCCTACCTGATCGCGGCGTCCAACCAGCTGACCCCGCCCTACGGCCCGACGGACCGCTTCGGCCGCGGCATCCTGCCGGATCCGATCACCAACGGGCCGTTCATCGGCGCCCGTTCCTCGGCGATCCGCAACGTCGACCTCTCCTTCGTCGACCGGCTGGACCCGACCTCGCCGCTCTACGGCCGCCCCTACTGAGCGGCCCGGCAAGGCAGCATCACGTTCACGAAGCGCGGGTCCTCGGGCCCGCGTTTTTCGTTGGCGGGCATGCCCGGCCACGCCTTCACCGGGGCCGGATATCCTGTATGCCAAGTGCCGCGGGAGCGCGTGGGCTGCCGAGACCGGGAACTGAGCGATGAAGCCGTTCGACTGGGTGACCGGGTATCCGTCGCTGCGGATGCCGATGTTCGGGCGCAACTGCGTGGCGACCTCGCACGCGCTGGCGGCGCAGGCCGGCATCCAGATGCTCCAGGCCGGCGGCAACGCGGTCGATGCCGCGATCGCCACGGCGGCCGCTAAGACCGTCACCGAGCCGTGCAGCAACGGTCTCGGCTCCGACGCCTTCTGCATCCTGTGGGACGGGAAGGCGCTGCACGGCCTCAACGCTTCCGGCGGGGCGCCGGCCGCCTGGAGCCGGGACTACTTCCTGAAGAAGTACGGCGCCGGCGAGCGGCCGCCGATGCGCGGCTGGGACTCGGTCACCGTGCCGGGCGCGGTCGCCGCCTGGGCGGCGCTGAGCGAGCGCTTCGGCCGCCTCCCCTTCGCCGACCTGATGCAGCCCGCGATCCGCATCGCCGAGCGGGGCTACCTCGCGCCGGTGGTGGTCCAGCAGAAATGGGCGGCCGCGGCCCGGATCGAGGCGATCACCCGCCAGCCGGGCTTCTCGGAGTTCTTCCTGCCGCGGGGCCGGGCGCCGGATGTCGGCGAGCTGGTGACCTTCCCGGGTGCCGAGAAGACCCTTCGGCTGATCGGCGAGACCAAGGGCGAGGCCTTCTACCGGGGCGAGATCGCCGAGGCGATCGCCGCGCACGCGCGGGCCAACGGCGGCGCGATGACCGCCGCCGACCTCGCGGCGTTCCGCCCCGAATGGGTCACGCCGACCGCGAAGGACTATCACGGCTACACGCTGCACGAGATCCCGCCGAACGGCCAGGGTATCGCGGCGCAGATCGCGCTGGGCCTCCTCGAGCAGTTCGACCTCGGCGGCCTGCCGGTCGATGGGCCGGAGTCGCAGCACCTGCAGATCGAGGCGATGAAGCTCGCCTTCAGCGACACCTACCGGTACGTCGCCGACCCCCGCGGGATGGAGGTGACGCCGGAGGCCATGCTCGACCCAGCCTACCTCGCGGAGCGCGCCAAGCTGATCGACCGGAATCGCGCCCAGGTCTTCGGGCCGGGCAAGCCGCCCGCGGGCGGCACGATCTACCTCACCGCGGCCGACGAGTCCGGCATGATGGTGAGCTTCATCCAGTCGAACTTCATGGGCTTCGGCTCCGGCGTGGTCGTCCCGGGCTGGGGCATCTCCCTGCAGAATCGCGGCTACGGCTTCGTGCTCGTTCCGGAGAGCCCCAACGTGGTGGCGCCCGGCAAGCGCCCGTTCCACACCATCATCCCGGGCTTCCTCACGAAGGACGGAGCCCCGGTGATGAGCTTCGGCGTGATGGGCGGCAACATGCAGCCGCAGGGGCACGTCCAGACCCTGGTGCGGATGATCGACCACGGCCAGAACCCGCAGGCGGCCTGCGACGCGCCGCGGTGGCGGGTGAACGAGGGCCTCGACATCAACGTCGAGGCGGCGATGCCGGGCGCGACCCTGGAGCGCCTGAAGGCCCTCGGCCACGAACTCGAGGTGATCGAGGACAGCTACCAGGATTTCGGCGCTGGCCAGTTCATCTGGCGGATGGGCGATCCGGCCGTCGAGGGCTACGTGGCCGCGAGCGACCCGCGCCGCGACGGGCAGGCCGTGGTCTGGTGACGCGCTACTTGACCTGCACGCTGTCCACCACCTGGCGGAACTTGGCGAGGACGCCGTCGCGCTGATCCTGCCGCACGACGCCGAGGGCGCGGACGTAGCCGTCCGGTGCGAACCGGATGGTCTGCATGACCACGACGGGCTGGTTGGTCGGCTGATCGAGGGCGCGGGCCACGATCTCGTGCCAGTCGACGCCGTTCGAGCGGTAGCTCTGCGCCCGCTCGATGACGAAGTCCTTGAGGGTCTGATTGGACGCCAGGGCGGCGCGGGCGAAGCCGTCCCGCTGCTCGGCCCCGGGCGGCTGCTGCACGGCCTGCGCGAGGACGAGGATCGGCTGTTCCAGATTCTGCATCTGGTCCTTCGGGCCGCTGGTGAGGAGGACCGAGTTGCCGGCCATCACCCGCACGGGCCGGAAGCCCGCCATGTCGGCGATGCGGAAGGGCAGCGCGTCGACCTGCTGGGTCAGCGACAGGGCCGGCCGGAGGGTGACGCCGGTCACCATCTTGCGCATCGAGGCCTCGGTCTCGGCGTCGGGCAGCGCCTGGGCGATGATCAGCCCGGTCACGGTCGGTGTGCCAACCACGAGGATCCACTTCCGGATAGCCGGCGCGGACGAGCCGGGATCGGCGGGCTGCTCACCGGTGTAGAGCATGCCCTCGTTGTCGCCGATCTTGACCTCCTCGCGCTTCTCGACCGCGAAGCCTTGGCTCAGCAGGTTGGCGTCGGTGAAGCCGCTGACGAGCTCCGCGAAGGCGTTCGCGGGCAATTCGACGACCGACACGGTCGCGCCACCCTCTTTCCGCTCGAAGCCCGAGAAGCGCCGCGACAGCGACATGTCGGCGGGCGGGTCGAAGCCGAAGCGCGAGCCCGCGGGATAGACGGGATCGCCGGCCCGGGCGGCCGAGCCGAGGCTGGCCGCCAGCGCGGCTGCGCATAGAACCCGTCCGAGACGCAGCGTCAGGTTGCGCATCCGCATCGAAAACCGGTTCTCCTGGTGGACCCAACTTTGGGTTAGTCCGCACCCGATGGGTCTGCCGGGCGACCTGTTCTGTCAAGCCGGCAACGCGGCGCGCCTGCGTTCACGATGAAGGGAAAGCGCGAGCGCGGCGGCGGCGCCGATCCCGACGCCGTAGGCGAGGAGATTCCACGGCGAGAAGATGGAGCCGAGGAGGAGCTGACCCGGCAGGGTCGTCCGGAAGGCGTCGAAGGCCGGCGTGTGGACGAGCCGGCTGCTCTCGATGAGCGCGGCGGCCGCGAAGGCGGCGATCAGGCAGGTGCGCAGGCCCCAGCTGCCGGGTCGCAGGGCCGCGACCAGAAGGAACAGCATCGCCCCCCACAGGATCCCGCCGCCGTAATGGTGGATCGCGAGCGGCAGGCCCCAGTGCGGCACGCGCAGCAGCAGGCCGAGGGCGATCACCGCGGCCGCGAGGCCGAGATGGGTCGCGCGGGCCATCGGCAGCTCCCGACGCGCGGGCGCGGCCAGCACGGCCGGCCAGGTCGCGATGCCGTTCACCCGCGCGACCAGCGTGTAGGACACGATCATCAGCAGGAACCAGGACGAGAGCTTGGCCACCGGGACGATGGACCAGTGCTGCCGCTGGTTCGGGTAGAGCCACGTGCCGGACAGTGTGCCGAGATTCTCGGCGAACCAGATGAACAGCGCGACGAGCAGCAGGCCGAGCAGGAGCGGCATGGTGCGGTGCTCCCGCCAGACCTTGAAGTACACGGTCGCGGGGGCGAAGGCCGCGACCGCGACCGCGATGAGTCCGACACGCAGGTCGATGCCGCGATGATCGATGAGGAAATTGACGTAGATCGCCACCGACAGGACCGCGAGCAGGCGCAGGCTCGGGTGCCGCGTGAACCGGAAATCGAACAGGCGCCAGACGCGGGCGAGATAGCTGCCGACCGCCGCGTACATGAAGCCCGTGAACAGCGGGACGCCGCCGAGCCGGAACAGGTTCGCCTCCGGGTAGACCCAGCTGCCGATCGCGGTCTTGTGGATCTCCATGGCCGTGCCGATGACGTGGAAGACCAGGATCACCCGGGCCTCCGACCACGTCTCCATCCGCAGCCGCAGCATCGCGACCTGGAGCACGAGGGCGGCGAGGAACAGCGCGTCGTACCGGGCGACGGGCGCGTGGGCCGGCCAGACGAGGCGCGTGCCGAGCATGAGCGCCAGGAGCAGGCCGCCGAACAGGCAGGCCCAGCCCTGCTTGAGCCCGAACCGGACGAACTCGTAGAGCCCGGCCGTGACGCGCCCGCGCGCCAGGACCGCCTCCTGGAGGCGGGCCTCGGCCGCGACGAAGCCGGCGAGCGCCGGCCACTGCGCTGCCGCGCTGACGCGCCCGCCGGGGATCGCCGGCGGCATCGCGGTCGGCACCGGCTCCGGATCTCGCTCGCGCGTCATGGCGTGTCGCGCATCATGGCGTGGCCGGCACCGTGACGCGTCGCAGGGTGAGATTGCAGCGGCCGCCCGGCGGCAGGAACCCGGGCCCGTCCGCCGCTTCCAGCAGGTCGCCGTCCGGGTAGAGCCGGTCGATGCCGTGGAAGACGAGCCGCGCGGCGCCACCCATCACCAGTGCGTCGCCGGCCTGCAGCCGGACCGAGCGGGTCGGGTCCGACCGGCTCAGGCCGCCGTAGCGGAACAGGGCCGCCGCGCCGAGGGACAGCGACACGACCGGCGCGGCGAGATCCGCCTCGTCGCGGTCCTGGTGGAGGCCCATGCGGGTCCCCGGCGCGTAGATGTTGACGAGGCAGGCTTCCGGCGGAGCCGGATAGGCCGCCAGCGTCTCCCAGGCCGCGCGGGCGGTCGGCGGCAGGGCCGGCCAGGGTCGACCGGTCTCGGGATGGTGCGGCTGGTAGCGGTAGCCCACGACGTCGGAGACCCAGCCGAGGGGTCCGGCATTCGACATCCGCACCGAGAACGGCTTGCCGGTGCGGGGCATGCGCGGCGTCACGGGCGGCGCCTCGGCGAGAACCGCGGCGATCTCCGCGGCGAGCCGCGCGCGGGCCGCCGCGTCGAGGAAGCCCGGATGGTGGATCAGGCCCGGTCCGAGTTCCGTCGCCACTCAGCGGTCCGCGTCGACGACCTGCTCCAGCACGGTCTTGGAGGCGACCGTGGTGTCGGCGTTCAGGCGGTAGACCAGCGGCACGCCGGTCCGGATCTGGAGATCGGGCACCTGCGCCTCGGTCAATCCGTCGAGGACCATCACCAGGGCGCGGAGCGAGTTCCCGTGGGCCGCCACCAGGACCCGCTGGCCGGCCATCACGCGCGGCAGGATCGTCGCGACGTAGCAGGGCAGAACCCGCGCGGCCGTGTCCTTCAGGCTCTCGCCGCCGGGCGGCCGCACGTCGTAGCCCCGGCGCCAGGCGTGGACCTGCGCGTCGCCCCAGCGGGCGCGGGCCTCGTCCTTGTTGAGGCCGGAGAGGTCGCCGTAATCGCGCTCGTTGAGGGCGCGCTCGCGCAGGACCGGGATCTCGGACAGGCCCATCTCCTCGAGGATCAGCGCACAGGTGCGCTGCGCGCGGACCAACTCGGAGGTGAAGGCCACGTCGAACCCGTAGCCGTCCCTCTTGAGGCCGCGCCCGGCGGCCCGGGCCTCGGCGACGCCGCGTTCGGTGAGGTCCGGGTCGCGCCAGCCGGTGAACAGGTTCTTCAGGTTCCACTCGCTCTGGCCGTGCCGGACGAGGATGAGGAGCCGCTCCATCGCCGTCGCGCCGCCGGTCACAGGCCGAGCACGTCGGTCATGGTGTAGAGCCCCGGCGGCTTGGGATGCGCCCAGAGCGCGGCCTTGACGGCGCCCGTGGCGAACAGGCCCCGGTCGGCGGCGTGGTGGCTGATCGTCAGGCTCTCGCCGGTTCCGGCGAAGATCACGCTGTGGTCGCCGACGACGCTGCCGCCCCGCAGGGTGGCGAAGCCGATATCGCCCGGCCGGCGGGCGCCGGTATGCCCGTCCCGGGTCGAGACCCGAACCGCCTTCAGGTCGACGCCGCGGCCCTCCGCGGCGGCCTCGCCGAGCATCAGCGCGGTGCCGGAGGGGGCGTCCACCTTCATGCGGTGGTGCATCTCGGCGATCTCGATGTCGAACTCGTCGCCCAGGGCCTTGGCGACCCGCCGGACCAGCGCGGCCATCAGGTTGATGCCGAGCGACATGTTGCCCGACTGCACGATGCGGGCGTGGTACGAGGCCGCCTTCAGCTTGACGAAATCGTCCTCCGAGAGGCCGGTCGTGCCGACGACGTGGACGATGCGCGCCTGGGCGGCGAGCTCGGCGAAGGCGACCGTGGCGGCCGGCGCGGTGAAGTCGAGGACGCCGTCGGCGCCCGCGAAGGCCGTGAGGGCGTCGTCGGTGACGGGAACGTCGAGGGGTGGCAGCCCGGCGAGGACGCCGGCGTCCTCGCCGAGCGCCGGCGAGCCGTCGCGCTCGATCGCCGCTGAGAGCGTGCAGCCCTCGGCCTGCGCCACCGCGCGGATCAGCATCCGCCCCATGCGCCCGTCGGCGCCGACCACCACGAGCCGCATCCCGTTCCCCAGCTTGCCGTCTCAGGCGGGCAGGAACGCGGCCGCGCCGGCCCCACCCCTGCCCGCATCACTGTCCGGGTCCCCGCTCCGCCGCGCGGGCGGCGGGAGCCCGGGCGCTGTCACTCCTTCTCGGGGGCGATCTGCTCGAGGCCGCCGATATGCTTCTGCGCGTAGAGCGGCAGGCCGATCTGCTTGATCAGCTCGAGCTGGGTCTCGAGGAAGTCGATGTGACCCTCCTCGTCCTCGGCCAGATCCTCGAAGAGGCGCTTGGACACGCGGTCGTTGATCGAATCGCAGTACTTCGCGGCCTCGAGGTAGAGGCTGCGGGCCTCGTTCTCGGCGGCGAGATCGGATTCCAGGATCTCCTGAACGTTCTGGCCGATCCGCAGCGGGTCGAGCTCCTGCAGATTCGGGAACCCGTCGAGGAACAGGATCCGGTCGATGAACCGGTCGGCGTGGTTCATCTCCTCGATCGATTCCTTGCGCCAGAACTTCGCCAGCTCGACGTAGCCCCAGTCATTGAGCATGCGGAAATGCAGCCAGTACTGGCTGACGGCCGTCAGCTCGCTGCGCAGGCCGCGATTCAGATACTCGATGACCTTGGTGTCGCCCTTCATGCCCCCGTACTCCTTACCGTGCTCTCAGGCGGGGGGTAGAAGCATCAGGCCGCGACTCCCTCATCCGCAGTTTGGAATTTCACCAAACTACAGGCGCTCGCGCAAGCCGTCGTGCAAGCATGGCTGCTCTCCGCCGCCGCGGCCTCGCCCAGCGCGGTCTGCATGATCGCGCGGATCGTGCGGGCGCAGCGCCCGCATTTCGGGCTGCAGCCGAGGCAGGCGTAGACCTGCGCGGGCGTGCGCGGGCAGCCGGGTCCGGGGGCGAGGCAGCCGCGCACGGCGCCGTCCGATAAGACGTTACAAGAACAGACGATCATGCGCGCCGCAAATCCCGTCATCCCCGTGCCCGCCGCGGTCGTCGACGACCGTCCGGGGCACCCGCGCCAGTTTAGAAGAATTGAAAAGTAGCTTGCTTTTCAATACCTTATTGGCGCGGGTCGACATGGCACCGCCGCCCGCGCGGGTCAAGGGCGTGCGATCTAAGTGCGCCCCAACTGTCAGGTCGGGCCGTCAGCGGGCGAGTTCGCGCAGGCCGAGCCGGATGAGCACCTTGGCCTCGGCGCCCTCCCCCGCACCCTTGAGCGCGGCCGCGATGGCGGCGGCGGCCTGGACCTGCGGGTAGCCGAGATTGACCAGTGCCGAGACGGCGTCCGCCACCGGCTGCGGGGCGGCGCCCTCCTCGACGGCGCCCGCAAGGGCGACCAGCGCGGGATCGACAGGCGCGAAGGCCGGGGCCTTGTCCTTGAGCTCGGCGGCGAGCCTGGCGGCGAGGCGCGGCCCGACGCCCGGGGCCCGGCTGATCGAGCCCTTGTCGCCGGTGGCGATGGCGCTCGCCAGCGCCTCGGGCTCCAGCACCGACAGAACGCCGAGCGCCACCCGCGCGCCGACGCCCTGGACGGTCTGGAGCAGGCGGAACCACTCGCGCTCGGCGTCCGAGCGGAAGCCGTAGAGGCGGATCATGTCCTCGCGGACGTGGGTCTCGATCGACAGCGCCGCGGGCTCGCCGACCTTGGGCATGCGCTGCAGGGTCCGCGCCGAGCAGTGAACGATGTAGCCGACCCCCGACACGTCGAGGATCACGAAATCCTCGCCGAACGAGTCCACGACGCCCTTGAGCTTGCCGATCATGCCACGCCTGCCGCTACCTCGGCTTGCCTACAGAACCGCGGCGGCCTTCGCCAGACGTGCTTGAGCGCGCAGGGAGATCATGAAATCACGGGCCCGCGCCGGCCGAGCTTGGCCGGTCACGGGGGGATGACATGCGCGCGCCACTTCTTGTCCTGATCGGCCTGCTCTGCGCCGGCCCGGCCCGGGCGGCGGACAACCCGGCAGCCCCGCCCGCACCGGTCGCGCCGAGCGCGGATCCGACGCAGGTCCGGCCCGGCAGCTACGTCCTCGATCCGGATCACGGCAAGGTCACGTGGTCGGTCTCGCATCTCGGCTACTCGACCTATTACGGCCAGTTCACCGGCCTGAGCGGCACGCTCCAGCTCGACCCGAAGGCGCCCGAGAAGAGCCGCCTCGAGGTGACTGTGCCGCTCGGCGGCGTCATCACCGGCAGCACCCGGCTGAACGAGCACTTCGCGGCCCCGGATTTCTTCGACACGGCCAAGTTCCCGAGCGCCACCTTCACCGCCACCAAGGTCGAGCCCACCAGCCCGACCACCGCGCGGATCACCGGCGACCTCAACCTGCGTGGGACGGTCCGGCCGTTCGCGATCGACGCCACCTTCAACCAGGCCGGCATCCACCCTGTGGACCAGCGCTACACCGTGGGCTTCGACGGGCGCGCGGTCGTCAAGCGCTCGGATTTCGGCATCAACGCCTACCTGCCGCAGCTCGGCGACGAGGTGAGCCTGCGCATCGAGGGCGAGTTCAAGGCCGCGCCCTGACGGCCGGTCTGTCTGCCGACCGCGGGCCGACGCGGCGGGTGACGCCCCGTCGCCGGACGTGTAGTCAGCCGCCGTCGCGGCGCCGCGGCGAGGGGCGCGCCCAAGGGAACGCGCGTCTCCCGGTCGGCGCCCGGCATCGTCGCGAAGGTGCGGGTGCGCCACCGCGCCGATCGATGCTTACCCTGGAGGTCTCAGCCGTGCGGCGTGTCGGTGTCCCCACCCTTGCCCTGACGCTAGCCCTGACGCTGAATCTCGCGGGGACGGCCGCCGCGCAGGCGCCCGCCGCGCCGGCCAATCCGGCCGCGCCGGCCTCGGCCCTCGACAATTACGCCTCGGCGGCGGCCACGACCATCATCGCCGAGCAGGCCTGCCCGGGCGTGCAGGTCCGGGCCGGCCAGCTGACGACGCTCCGCCTCGCGGCACGCGTCAATGCCGGGCAGGAGGCGATCCTGGAGGAGAAGCTGCGCACCCGCGCCACGCAGGTGCGCCAGCAGCTCGCCGCCGACGGCCGGGAGACGTGGTGCGCGCAGGCCCTCGCCGCCTTCGGCCCGGCGGGCAGCGTCGCGAAGGGCATCCTGGCGACCGGCGCGCCGATCCGGTGACACCGCCCGGCAGGCCGCCGCGGATTGACACGGCGCCGCCGCGCCCGTACTGACCCCGCATGGCGCGCGGCCTCAGCTGGGGTCCGCGCGTTTCGCGTTGTCCGGGCCGAACGCCCGTTCAATGACTTCAAACAAGAAGCCGGTCCAGGGGCAGCCGCCCCGGAGGCCGTTCGAGAACACGAGAGAACGATGTTCGCAGTCATCAAGACGGGCGGTAAGCAGTACCGCGTCGCCGCCAACGACACCATCACCATCGCCTCCCTGGCGGGCGAGGCCGGCGAGGCCGTGACCTTCGGCGAGGTCCTCCTGTTCGCCGACGGCGCGGGCGCGACCCAGGTCGGCGCCCCGACCCTGTCGGGCATCAGCGTCACGGGCGAGATCGTGCGCCACGGCCGCGACAAGAAGGTCATCGCCTTCAAGAAGCGCCGCCGGCAGAACTCCCGCCGCAAGCGCGGCCATCGCCAGGACCACACGGTCGTGCGCATCACCGGCATTTCGGCCTGACGCACGCCAGACGCTGGGCGCGTACGGTCCTGAGGGACCGATCCGCGACCGCATCCACGCCACTCAGAATTCGGAGCTCATCCCATGGCACACAAGAAGGCTGGCGGCTCGTCCCGCAACGGTCGCGATTCGGAAGGCCGGCGCCTCGGCGTCAAGAAGTTCGGCTCGGAGGCCGTCATTCCGGGCAACATCATCGTGCGTCAGCGCGGCACCAAATGGCATCCCGGCGCCAATGTCGGCATGGGTAAGGACCACACGATCTTCGCGCTGGTACCGGGCCATGTCCGCTTCGAGACGCGCCGCGGGCGCGCCTTCGTAGGTGTTACCCCGCTGGCCGAGGCCGCGGAATAAGAGGCGGGCGCCCTGAGTGGCGAAGCTGGCGTCCCGCCCGGTGTCCCACACCGGACCGGAGACGTCGTTGCCGAGCCCCTGACGGGCCAGGTCGGACGGAACACCGGGGAGGATGGGACGCCATCCTCCCCTTCGTCGTCTTGAGGCGGTGCCCCGGAGCCGGGAGCGCCGCCCTGCGAGGGCACGATGTTCCCCGATCTGACCCGTGATGACGTTTTCCGGATCGAGACGCGGCGGCTGTGGCTGCGCTGGCCGACCGCCAAGGACAGGGACGCGATCCTGAAGCTGGCCGGCGACCCGTCGGTCGCCGCGATGCTGGCGCGGGTGCCGCACCCGCTCCCGGCCCCGGAGGTGGACGCGTTCCTGCTGCAGGCGCGCTCGCGGAACGCCGCCGGTTCGGCGCTCACGCTCGCCCTCGCGCCGCGGGCGGCGCCGGGCAGCCTCATCGGCGTCGTCAGCATCGAGGGGCGGAGCGACGGACCGCCGGAACTCGGCTACTGGCTCGGGCAGCCCTACTGGGGCAGCGGCCTGATGGCCGAGGCCGTGACGGCCCTGTGCCACGCGTTCTTCGCCTATACGGGCGGGACGGAACTCGCCGCCTCGGCCCGCACGGTCAACCCGGCGTCCCGGCGCGTGCTGGAGACCTGCGGCTTCGCGCAGGCCGGCAGCGCGATCCGGCCCTTTCCGGCGCGCGGCGCGGACCTTCCGGTCGATCTCTTCAGCCTCGACCGGCAGCGCTGGCAGACTCCGCCGTCCGAGCCGGCGATGACGCGGGCCGCCTGAGGCGGCCCCGCGGCGCCGGACTGGCCGGCGGCCGCCGACAGGGTGATGGTGCGGGTCGCGAATCCGCGCCCGACAAAGGATTCAGGTCGTGAAGTTCCTCGACGAAGCCAAGGTCTATGTCCGCTCCGGTGATGGCGGTCCCGGCTGCGTCTCGTTCCGGCGCGAGAAGTTCATCGAGTTCGGTGGACCGAACGGCGGTGACGGCGGCCGCGGCGGCGATGTCTGGGTGGAGTGCGTCGAGGGTCTCAACACCCTGATCGACTACCGCTACCAGCAGCACTTCAAGGCCAAGAAGGGCGAGCACGGCATGGGCTCGAACTGCCACGGCGCCAACGGCGCCGACACGGTCCTGAAGGTCCCGGCCGGCACGCAGATCTTCTCCGAGGACGGCGAGACGCTGCTCGCCGACCTGACCGAGGTCGGCCAGAAGATCCGCCTCGCCAAGGGCGGCAACGGCGGCTTCGGCAACGCCTACTTCACGACCTCCACGAACCGGGCCCCGAAACACGCTAATCCCGGCCTGGAAGGCCAGGAGATGTGGATCTGGCTGCGGCTCAAGCTGATCGCCGATGCCGGACTCGTCGGGCTCCCGAATGCCGGCAAGTCGACCTTCCTGGCGAGCGTCACCGCGGCGAAGCCGAAGATCGCCGACTACCCGTTCACGACACTGCATCCCGGCCTCGGCGTGGTTCGCTCGGACGGGCGCGAGTTCGTGCTCGCCGACATCCCGGGCCTGATCGAGGGCGCCCACGAGGGCGTCGGCCTCGGCGACAGGTTCCTCGCCCATGTCGAGCGCTGCCGGGTGCTGCTGCACCTCGTGGACGGCACGAGCGAGCATGCGGGCAAGACCTACAAGCTGGTTCGCGGCGAGATCGAGGCCTACGGCAACGGCCTCGCGGAGAAGCCCGAAGTCGTGGCGCTCTCGAAGACCGACGCGCTCGACGCCGACACGCTCAAGAGCCAGGTGGCCAAGCTGAAGCGCGCCGCCGGCCGCGCGCCGCTGGTCCTGTCCTCGGCGAGTCGGAAGGGCGTTCCCGAGGCGCTACGCGCGCTTCAGGCCGAGATCGATGCCAGCGCCGAAGCCGAGCGGAAGCCGGCGGCCGCCTGGCAGCCGTAGCCCTCGACCGACTGTTCAAAGGGCGGGTCTTGGTTCACACCCGCCCCGAACGCGCCGTCCCGCAAGAATCATGATCCCTGCCCTCGAAGAATTCCGCCGCGTGGTCATCAAGGTCGGCTCGGCCCTGCTGGTCGACCGCAATGCCGGCCGCCTCCGCCACGCCTGGCTCGCCGCGCTGGCCGAGGACATCGCGGAGCTGCACGGGCGCGGCGTCGACGTCCTGGTCGTGTCCTCGGGCAGCATCGCCCTCGGCCGGACGGTGCTGGGCCTGCCGCCCGGCGTCCTGCGCCTGGAGGAGAGCCAGGGCGCGGCCTCGGTCGGACAGATCACCCTCGCGCGCCACTGGGCCGAGGCGCTGGGCCATCACGGCATCGTCGCCGGCCAGATCCTCGTGACGCCGCAGGACACCGAGGAGCGCCGCCGCTACCTCAACGCCCGTGCCACCGTGCTGAAACTCCTGGAGATGCGCGCGGTGCCGGTCGTGAACGAGAACGACACGGTGGCGACCTCGGAGATCCGCTACGGCGACAACGACCGGCTCGCCGCCCGGGTCGCCACCATGATCGACGCCGACGTGCTGGTGCTGTTCTCGGACATCGACGGCCTCTACACGGCGCCGCCCCAGAGCGATCCTGAGGCGCGCCACCTCGCCGTGGTCGATCGGATCACTCCCGAGATCGAGGCGATGGCCGGCGGCCCGGCCTCCGAGCTGTCGCGGGGCGGCATGCGCACCAAGGTCGAGGCCGCCAAGATCGCGGCCTCGGGCGGCACGCACCTGGTCATCGCGGACGGGCGCGGGAAGAACCCGCTGAAGGCCGTGCGGGACGGGGCGCGCTGCACGTGGTTCCTCTCGGGGTCCACGCCCACGGCCGCCCGGAAGACCTGGATCGCCGGCTCGCTGGAGCCGCGCGGCACCCTGACGATCGACGCGGGCGCCGAGCAGGCGCTCCGGAGCGGGGCCAGCCTGCTTCCCGTGGGCGTGCGCGCGATCGAGGGCAGCTTCTCCCGCGGCGATGCCGTGATGATCCGCGATCCGGAGGGCCGGATCCTCGGCCGCGGTCTCGTGGCCTATGACAGCGCCGAGGCCGCGCTGATCATCGGTCATCCGAGCGCGCGCATTCCGGAACTGCTCAATTATCCCGGTCGCGCCTGGATGGTGCACCGCGATGACTTGGCACTATTCTAGAAATCGTCGACACAAGCTAATCTATTTACAATTTTTGTCTCGATGATCGCCACCGTTCCCGGCCCGGCACTCTTGTCGAGACGGCGTTCGATGTGCAAATACGGCGCTCTCCCCCGTCCGGGCCGCGCGCGCGGCCGTCGACAACCGAGGACGCCAGCGTGCCCGTCCTGAACCTGAGATCGGACTTCGCCGAGGCCGACGCCCTTCCGGAGCAGATGGCGGCGATCGGCCGCCGCGCGCGGGCGGCGGCGCGGCGCATGGCGCTGGCCTCGGCGCGGACGAAGGACGTCGCGCTCAAGCTGATCGCCGAGCGGATCCGCGCGAGCCGCGACGAGATCCTGGGCGAGAACGCCCGGGACGTGGCCGCCGCCCGGAGCGCTGGCCAGACCGCCGCGCTGATCGACCGTCTCACGCTCGACCCCGGGCGCCTCGCGGCCATCGCGGACGCGGTCGAGAAGGTCGGGTCGCTCGCCGACCCGGTCGGGCGCCAGCTCGCCGCGATCGAGCGGCCGAACGGCCTCCTGATCGAGCGCATCGCGGTGCCGCTCGGCGTCGTCGGCGTCATCTTCGAGGCGCGCCCCAACGTGACGGCGGATGCCGGCGCGCTCTGCCTCAAGGCCGGCAACGCCGCGATCCTCCGGGCCGGCTCGGACAGCCATCGCAGTGCGATGGCGATCGCGAAGGCCATGAGCCGCGGGCTCGCCGATGCGGGCCTGCCGGAGGACGCGATCCAGCTCGTGCCGACCCGCGACCGCGCCGCGGTCGGGCTGATGCTCGCGGGCCTCGACGGCTGCGTCGACGTGATCGTCCCGCGCGGCGGCCGCGGCCTCGTGGAGCGCGTCCAGGCCGAGGCGCGCGTGCCGGTCTTCGCCCATCTCGACGGTATCAACCACGTCTACGTCGCCGCGGCGGCGGACCTCGACATGGCCCGCAGCGTGCTGCTCAACAGCAAGATGCGTCGCACCAGCGTCTGCGGCGCAGCCGAGACCCTGCTGGTCGACCGCGCCTGCGCGGCGACGCATCTCGCGCCGCTGGTCCAGGCCCTGCTCGACGCCGGCTGCGCCGTCCGGGGCGATGCCGCGACGCGCGCGGTCGATCCCCGTGTGACGGACGCTTCCGAGCAGGACTGGCACACCGAGTACCTCGACGCGATCATCGCGGTGCGGGTGGTGGACGGGATCGAGGCCGCCATCGAGCACATCGAGACCTACGGCTCGCATCACACCGACGCGATCATCACCGAGAACGACGCCGAGGCGACCCGTTTCCTGGCCGAGGTCGACTCGGCGATCGTCACCCACAACGCCTCCACGCAGTTCGCCGACGGCGGCGAGTTCGGCTTCGGGGCCGAGATCGGCATCGCCACGGGGCGGATGCACGCGCGCGGGCCGGTGGGCGTCGAGCAGCTGACCACGTTCAAGTACCGGGTCCACGGCAGCGGCCAGATCCGCCCGTGACGCGCACTGACGGTTCGGCGTGCGGCTGACCCTGCCGCCGAGCGCTCCCGGCATGCGGATCGGCCTCTACGGCGGATCCTTCAATCCCGCCCATCTGGGCCACCGGCACGTGACGCTCGCGGCCCTGCGTCGGCTCGGGCTCGACCGGGTCTGGTGGCTGGTGAGCCCGGGGAACCCGCTCAAGAGCCGGAGTGCTCTCCCCTCCGTCGCGGCGCGGTGCGATCAGGCGCGCCAGATCGCCCGGCACCCGCGGATCGCCGTGACCGGGATCGAGGCTGCGCTCGGCGTCCGCTTCACGGTGCAGACGCTGCGCTTCCTCACGCGCCGGTGCCCGGGCGTTCACTTCGTCTGGGTCATGGGAGCCGATTCCCTCGGGACCTTCCATCGCTGGAAGGGCTTCGCCGAGATCGCCCGCCTCGTGCCGATCGCCGTCATCGACCGGCCCGGCTTCACCATGACGCCGCTGAGTGCCCGCGCGGCCCGACGCCTGGCCGGTGCCCGGGTCCCCGAGGCGGCGGCGTCGACGCTCGCGCTGCGGTCGCCGCCGGCCTGGATGTTCCTGCACGGGCCGCGCTCGACCCTGTCGTCCACGCAGATCCGCGCGCGCACGGGTCGGGGGACGGCGCCGCCGAAGCCTGCGCGGTTGCAATCGCGGCCCGATACCGCCAATTTCACCTGATCCCGCAAGGCCCGACGTCGCCGTGCGGCAGAACGAGGAACCAGGACTCTGCCCGAAACCAGTCACACGGAGACGATCCGCACCCCCGTCCAAGCCCCGGTCGAAGCCGGTCAGGCGCGCTCGGACGACCTGAAGGCGCTCGCCCTCGAATGCCTCGACGACATGAAGGCCGAGGAGACGATCGCGATCGATCTGGCCGGCAAGACCTCGCTCGCCGACACGATGATCATCACGTCGGGTCGCTCGCAGCGTCACGTCGGCTCGATCGCCGACAAGATCATCCAGGAAATGAAGAATCGTGGCTACGGGAACGCCCGGGTCGAGGGCATGCCGGCCTGCGACTGGGTGCTGATCGACGCCGGCGACGTGCTGGTGCACATCTTCCGCCCCGAGGTCCGCGGCTTCTACAATCTCGAGAAGATGTGGGGCGCCGACCGCCCCGTCGGGATCGCGGCCGGCTAGGCCGGATCCGAATCCGTGCGCCTGGTCCTGGCCGCGGTCGGACGGCTGAAGGCCGGGCCGGAGCGCGAACTCGCGTCACGATATCGCGACCGCGCCGCGCAACTCGGACGCGGCCTCGGCTTCCCGTCCTGCGACAGCGTCGAGATCCCGGAATCCCGCGCCCGCCGCGCCCCGGACCGGTGCGTCGAGGAGGCGGCGGCGCTCGCGACCCATCTGCCCGCGGGCGGTGTCCTCGTCGCCTACGACGAGCGCGGTCGGGCCGATCTCGCCAGCGAGGCCATGGCCGAGCGCGTCGCCGCTTGGCGCGACGCGGCCCGGCCGGCCCTGGTCGTGGTGATCGGCGGCCCGGACGGGCTGGACGCCTCAATTCGGACGCGCGCGGAGCTGATCCTGTCGTTCGGGGCCGCCACCCTGCCCCACGGACTCGTTCGCGTGCTCGCCCTCGAACAACTCTATCGCAGCCTCACCATCCTGGCCGGTCACCCGTACCATCGCGGTGAGGCGGGCTGAGCGGCCGTGAGGATGTCCGAGCCCGAGTCGAAGCCTGGGTCGCGGCGCGCGCGCGCGGCACTCGCCCTGCTGGCCGCGCTGTCGATCACTGTCGCCGCGCGCGCCGAGACCCCGAAGCCCACGGATCCCGAGGCGATCCAGCGGGCCAACGAGGAGCGGGAGCGCCGGGCCGAGAACCTGAAGCGCGTGCAGGACGCCCTCGCCGCCAGCGCCGGACAGCGCGCGCAGTTCGAATCCGAGATCGCGGCGATCGGGTCCGACCGCGCGAAGCTCGACACCGCCCTCCTCGACGCGAATCGACAGGCGCAGGCGACGGAAGACCGCCTCAGCCGCCTGGAGGAGCGCCTGAAGGCGATGAGCGAGAGCGAGGCCGCGATCCGGCACTCGCTGCAGGGTCGGCGCGGCATCGTCGCCGAGATCCTGGCGGCGCTCCAGCGGATGGGCCGCCGCCCGCCGCCGGCGGTGCTGGTGAGCCCCGAGGACGTGCTGGCCGCGATCCGGACCTCGATGCTGCTCGGTGCCGTGGTGCCGGAACTGCGCGGCGAGGTGGACACGCTCGCGGCCGATCTCGCGGAAATGATCAGGCTGCGCGGTTTGATCGCGCAGGACAAGGAAGGCCTCTCGAACGACCTCGCCGGCTGGGCGCGCGAGCAGCAGCGCCTGCAGGCCCTGGTCGCCGCCCGGCGCGCGCGGCAGGCGGAGGTGGAGAGCGGCCTCACGGCCGAGCGGCGCCGCGCCACCGAGCTCGGCGCGCAGGCCAAGAACCTGAAGGACCTGCTCGACCGCACAGAGGCGGAGGTCGCCGCGGCGAAGCGCTCCGCCGAGGAGGCCAAGGCTGCCGCGGAGCGCGAGGTGCGCATCACGCAGGAGCGGTTCGCCGCGGCCGGCTTCCGCGATCCGGCGCGGCTCGCGCCCAAAGTGCATTTCGCCGAGGCGCGGGGCGAAGTGCCGCGGCCGGTGAGCGGACGCGTCGCACGCGGCTTCAATCAGCCCGACGGCAACGGCGGGACGACCCGCGGCGTGTCGTTCACGACCCGCCCGAAGGCGTCGGTCTCGTCCCCGGCCGACGGGTGGGTGCAGTTCGCCGGGCCGTTTCGGTCCTATGGCCAACTCTTGATCATCAACGCGGGCGACGGCTACTATCTTCTGCTCGCGGGAATGGACCAGATCAGCGTCGAGGTCGGTCAGTTCGTGCTCGCGGGCGAACCGGTCGGCAGCATGGGCGACAGGGGTGGGGGTCCCGGCGGGTCCGAGGGTGATCCCACGCTCTACGTCGAGTTCAAGAAGGACGGCGGCTCCATCGATCCGGAGCCGTGGTGGGCGAAGAGCCCGAATAATACGGTACTTGGCGAGAAGGTTCGCGGCTGATGCGCAAGACTTCCCTGATCATGCTCGGCGCCTTCCTCGGTGCCGGAACGTCCATGGTGGCGACCCAGACCGACTTCTTGTCGGGTCCGCGGGCCGTGGCCGCCTCGGCCGAGACCTACCGCCAGCTCAGCCTGTTCGGCGACGTCTTCGAGAAGGTCCGCACCGACTACGTCGAGAAGCCGGACGAGTCGAAGATGATCGAGGCGGCCGTCAACGGCATGCTGACGTCGCTCGACCCGCACTCGAGCTACATGGACGCCAAGGCGTTCCGCGACATGCAGACCACCACCCGCGGCGAGTTCGGCGGCCTCGGCATCGAGGTCACGATGGAGGACGGCTTGATCAAGGTCGTCACGCCGATCGACGACACCCCGGCGGCGAAGGCGGGCCTGCTCGCGAACGACATCATCACGCAGATCGATGACGACCAGGTCCAGGGCCTCACCCTGAACCAGGCGGTCGACAAGATGCGCGGCCCGGTCAACTCGAGCGTCAAGCTCAAGATCAGCCGCAAGGAGTCGAAGGACCCGATCGACGTCACGCTCACCCGCGACGTGATCAAGATCAAGCCGGTGCGCTCGAAGATCGAGGGTGGCGACGTCGCCTACATCCGCCTGACCCAGTTCAACGAGCAGACCTTCGACGGGATGCGGGCCGCCATCGACAAGCTCACGGGCGAGATCGGTGCCGACAAGATCAAGGGCTACATCGTCGACCTGCGCAACAACCCGGGCGGGCTGCTCGATCAGGCCGTGATGGTCTCCGACGCCTTCCTCGATCGCGGCGAGATCGTCTCCACCCGCGGCCGCAACCCGGACGAGACGCAGCGGTTCTCGGCCAAGGCCGGCGATCTGACCAAGGGCAAGCCCATCGTGGTGCTGGTCAACGGCGGTTCCGCCTCGGCCTCCGAGATCGTGGCCGGCGCCCTTCAGGATCACAAGCGCGCGACCATCATGGGCACGCGCTCCTTCGGCAAGGGCTCGGTCCAGTCGATCATCCCCCTCGGCGGCTCGGGCGCCCTCCGGCTCACCACGGCGCGCTACTACACGCCGTCGGGCCGCTCGATCCAGGCCAAGGGCATCGAGCCGGACGTCGAGGTCACGCAGGACGTGCCGGACGAGCTCAAGGGCAAGGACGAGACCAAGGGTGAGGCCGGGCTGAAGGGCCACCTGAAGCAGAAGGACACCGACGAGCGCGGCGGATCCTCCGCCTACGTCCCGCCGGATCCGGCCAAGGACAAGCAGCTGATCTCGGCCGTCGACTTCCTCCACGGCATCCAGAAGGGCGCCGCCAACGGCACGCCCGCGCAGCAGCAGAAGCCGAGCCTGCCGAACTGATCGCGCGGTAACCCCGCGCCGCTCTGACCCGATCCCGTCCGGCCTCCCGCCGGGCGGGATTTCCCGTTCTGGGACCGGGCGTTAGCGGAACGTTAACCATACCCGGCCGCAATGGATGCGAGGGTTGGGACCGCGCCGACCGGCGCAAGAACCGCGATCCCGTATCGAGAGCCGCTTGACCGAGTCCACCGACGATATCCTCACGCGCCCCCTCGGGGTGCCGGAGGCGGCGCCGGAGCAGCCCGCAGGCCGGATCGGACGGCTGATCGCGGCTGCCCGCAGGCCCCAGGTCGCGGCCGCGGCGCTCGCGGCCGGCTTCGCGGTGGCGGCCGGCCTGGTGCTCGCGCTGGGCGACCCCCAGGGCGGTGAACCCCGGGTCCAGGTGGCGATCGCGACGCGCGAACCCGCGCCCCATCCGGCCGCACAGGCCCCCGTCGCCCAGCAGCCCCAGGTCATCACGACGGCGCCGGGAACGGCGCCCCTCCAGCGCAGCGCCGAGGAGGTCGAGACCGCGTCCGGCGTGACGGTCGTGCGCCCGGCCGGCAGCGGGCCGAGCGAGGCGGTGGTGATCCGCGTGCCGCCGCCGAGCGCCCCCCGTCTCGCCCAGGCCCCCGACCCGCGGATCAGCGAGGCGGGCCGCCACGGTCTCATGCCGAAGCTCGGCGAGGGCCGCATCCGCGCCCTCGACGTCTACGCCCGGACCGAGGAGGCCGGCAGCGGGCCGCGCATCGCGATCGTGGTGACCGGTCTCGGCGTCGGTCAGGCCGCGACCGCGGGCGCCACCGCGCGCCTGCCCGCCGCCGTGAGCCTCGCCTTCCTGCCCTACGGGGGCGAGGCCGAGCGCGCCGCGGCGCGCGCGCGGGACGCCGGCCACGAGATCTTCCTGCAACTCCCGATGGAACCCTTCGACTATCCCGACAGCGATCCGGGTCCGCAGACGCTGCTGTCCGCGCTGCGGGGACCGGAGAACGCGGACCGCCTCGCCTGGGCGATGAGCCGCTTCCCGGGCTACGTCGGCGCGGTGAACTTCATGGGCTCCAAGCTGATGGCCGACGCGGCTTTCGAGCCGGTCCTGCGCGAAATCGGTGCCCGCGGTCTCGGGTTCCTCGATGACGGCACGGCTCCGAAACCCGCGGCGGCGCCCGCCAACAAGGGCAAGACGCCGGTGGCCCGTGCCGAGATCGTCCTCGACGCCACGCCGCGCGCCGACGCGATCGACGCCGCGCTCGCCCAGGCCGAAGCCCGGGCCCGCGCCAACGGCTTCGCCCTGGTCTCGGCGACCGGGACGCCGCTGAGCATCGATCGGATCGCCCGCTGGGCGAAGGAGATCGACTCGCGCGGGCTGCGCCTCGTGCCGGCGAGCGTGGCGCTGCGGGGCGCCCGCGACAAGCGGGTCTCGACTGCCGATTGAGCGTGTCCGTGTCCAAAGTCAGCGCAAGTAGATCCGGCGCCTTCCGGGCCGGTGAAGACTTGGTCGACGTTGCCGCCTCGCCTCCCCCTGACCTATGGTCGCCGCGATGGTAACGGATTCCGACCCGGGCATCGCCCTGCCCTACCGCCCCTGCGTGGGCATCGCCCTGATCGCGCCGTCCGGCGGCGTCTTCGTCGGGCGCCGCAGAAAGGATGCCGGTCCCGAGCACGTCGACGGTCCGCACATGTGGCAGATGCCGCAGGGCGGCATCGATCCCGGCGAGGACGCGGAGGCCGCCGCCCGCCGCGAGCTCTACGAGGAAACCAACGTTCCGCCTGAGGCCGTGAAGCTCCTGGCCGAGATTCCGGACTGGCTCCCCTACGATCTGCCGCCGGCGGTGATGAAGCAGGCTTGGAAGGGCCGCTACCGCGGACAGACGCAGAAATGGTTCGCCTACGGCTTCGTCGGCAGCGAGGATCTGATCGACGTGCTCCGGCCCGGCGGCGGCGCCCACAAGGCGGAGTTCGACGCCTGGCGGTGGGCGCGATTTTCCGAGCTTCCGGACCTGATCGTTCCCTTCAAGCGGCCGGTCTACGAGCGCGTCGTCGCCGCCTTCGCCGGCCTCGATCGATGGGCGGCGCGGTCATGACCGCGCGGACGGGGCGCTGAGGCCGTGCGCTGGCTCGCGGTCCCGGTCGCCCTCGCCCTGGCGTGGCTCGCCTTCACGATGAGCCCGCTCTGGTCGCTCTACGACCTGGCGCAGGCGGTGCGCCGGCACGATGCCGCCTATGTCGAGAGCCACGTGAACTTCCGGACGCTGCGCCTGTCGCTCGTCCGGCAGATAACCGCCGCGATGCGCGCGGCGTCCGAGACCGATCCCGACCTCGAGCCCCGCGACCGCCAGCGTCTCAACGACGCCGCCTACGGCCTCGCCCTGGCGCTCGCCGAGACGATGGTGACGCCGGAGACGGTGATGGACCTGCTGGCCAATGGCTGGCCCGACAAGCTCGACCTCGAGCGCCCGGCCGGCACACGGCCGGAGGGCCTGGTCATCCGCGGCCTCGGGCGGCTAATGCCGTACTACGCGGCCCTGGAGATGCGCGGCTTCCGCGCGGTCGTGATCCCGATCCCGCCGGAAGGGTCGCGCGCCGAGCGCACGCGGATCCGGCTGCGGCTGCGCGGCCTGAGCTGGCGCCTGGTGGATATCGAGATGGCGGAGATGCTGCGCGCGCAGATCGCCGCCAAGCTCAGCCGCGCCCTGGCACGCGCCAAGATCGGGGCCAGTGCCGGCGAGGAGCGCTGAGAGGGCGCGGCAGCCTGGACGGCGAGGCGCTATTTCGCCTTCGGCTCGCCCGGCGCGTTCTTGGGCTCGCGCGCCGCGGCCTTGGGCTCGCGCGCCTCGATCAGGTCCTCGGCCTTCTCCTCGTCGGTGTCGCCGCTCTGCTCGATAGTCTTGCCCGGATTAGCGAGCAGGGAGCGCACGATCCCCAGCAGAACCTCGCACTCGCCGGGGAACTTGTAGCTCTCGAGGACGATCGCGGCGTCGCGCAGAGTCCGCAGATCGCGCACCAGCTGGGCGTTGGCGTCCTCGCGCAGCTCGCTTTTCTTGGCGATAGCCTCCTCGATCTGCGCGCCCTTCACGTCGCAGGCGGCCCGGGCCGGCGATGCGACGACCGCGGCGGCGAGTGCGAGACCGAGTGCGGGAAGAGAGCGCCACATGGCGGGTATCCTCGAAGATCCAGTTCAGAGGGTGTGCAGGGGCGCGGCGCGCAGGACATCCTGCGTCAGCGCCACGAGTTGGCTCGGACGGTAGGGCTTCGGCACGAAGACCGAGCCCGGAACGGCCTCGCAGCCCGCCAGGGAAGCCCGGCCCCCGGAGGTGTAGACGACCGGGAGGTCGGGCGAGAGCCGGCGGGCGCACCGGGCGAGCGACAGGCCGTCCGTGTTGCGGGCCAGATCGATATCGGTGAAGAGCAGGTCGACGCTCTCCCGGGCCAGGATCGCCTCGGCTTCCCAGGCATCCGCGGCGGTGAGCACCCGGTACCCCTCTTCGAGGAGCGCCTCGGCGGCCAGCTCGCACACGGTCGGCTCATCCTCGACGACCAGGATCGTGGCGGCGCCCCGGTCCGGGACGGGTAGGGTCGGGCAGACGAACGCGGCGGCGAACGGAACCATGACGCAACTCCCACTCACCCGGCGGGGGCACGGTGTTCCCGAGCCGGATCGCTGGGGCAACGACCCCTTCCGACGCGGCGTTCACCGTGTTTGCATCGAATTGCTCGGGTTTGGTGAGCGGCGCGTTAACCGCGGCCCGTCACCCCTGAACGAAGGCATCCGAATGGTTAACAGAGCGTTACCGATCTGCGACCGCGGGGCCGAACCGTGAACCGCCCGGCTCAGTTGGGCGTCGGCCTGCTCCTCACCGGTATGGCCGGCTACGTCGACGCCCTCGGCTTCGTACGGCTCGGCGGCCTCTACACATCCTTCATGAGCGGCAACACCACGCAGCTCGCCGTTCTCGGCGCCCAGGTCGAGCTGCACCACATGATCCTCCCGGCGATCCTGATCCTGGCGTTCCTGACGGGATCGGTCCTCGGGAGCGGGCTGGCGATCCTGGTGCCGCCGCGCTGGACGACGCCGGCGGTCCTCGCCTACGAGTCGCTCCTGATCCTCGCCGGTCTGGGGCTCGGACTCCAGTCGCCCGAGCTCGGCGTCGCGGCCTTCTTCGTCGCCTTGGCGATGGGATCCCAGAACGCGGTCCTGGCGCAGGTGAAAGGCTTCCGGGCCGGCACCACCTTCGTCACCGGCGCGCTGTTCAGCCTCGGCCAGAAGATCGCGCAGGCCCTGACCCGCACCGGAGATCCGCTAGGCTGGCTCGGCGACGCCTCCGTCTGGATCTCGCTACTGTTCGGCGCCTACCTGGGCGCGCGGGCCTATCAGCAATTCGGTCTCTACGCGCTGATCGCCCCGGCGGCGATCTCGGGTGGCCTGGCGTTGATTACCGCCTTCCTGGTCTTGCGCACCGCGCCGCCGGCCGCAAATGTCCCCCCGACATGAGCAGCCCCGTCAGCAACCCGTCCCTCACCAGTCACGTCGCCACGCTGGAGCCCGGCGAGCACGTGCTCGCCGCGCATTTCCTGAAGGACGTGCCGGCCCTGGCGCTCAGCGACGGCACGGTCGCGCTGGTGCGGGAGGACGGGATCGCCCGCGTCGCCGCCCATCCCGACAGCGGGATCCTCGTCGCGGCCGGCGGAGTCGACCGGCTGCTCACCGGGGGCGACGACGGCCGCGTGGTGGCGATTCGCGCCGACGGCGCGACGGAGCAGCTCGGCCTCGCCAAGGGCGGCGCCTGGATCGACGCGCTCGCCGCCCATCCCGACGGTGCGGTGGCGTGGTCGGCCGGCCGGACCGTCGTGGCCCGCGACGCGAAGGGCCGCGAGAAGACCTTCGAGGCGCCGTCCTCCGCCCGCGGCCTCGTCTTCGCGCCCAAGGGCTACCGGCTCGGCGTCGCCCACTACAACGGCGTGAGCCTCTGGTACCCCAATCTGGAGACGCCCGCAGAGGTCATCACCTGGAAGGGCTCGCATATCGACGTCACGTGGTCGCCGGACGGGCGCTTCGTAGTGTCGACCATGCAGGAGAACAGCCTGCACGGCTGGCGCCTCCAGCCGGACCGCGGGCACATGCGGATGTCGGGCTATCCCGGCAAGGTCCGCTCGATGTCGTGGTCGTTCGACGGGAACTGGCTCGCCACCAGCGGGGCCGAGGCGGCGATCGTGTGGCCCTTCGACTCCAAGGAAGGTCCGACCGGCAAGGCCCCGCGGGAATGCGGCGTCCGCCCGGCCCGTGTCTCCCGCGTGGCGTTCCACCCGAAGGCGCCGGTCCTGGCCATGGGCTACGAGGACGGCTGCATCCTGCTCGTCCGCTTCACCGACGCGGCCGAGTTGCTGGTGCGACCGGCCGTCCAGGGGAGCGGCGTCACGGCGCTCGGCTGGGACGCGCGCGGCGGCCGCCTGCTGTTCGGCTGCGCCGACGGCAAGGCCGGCCTCCTCACGCTGCCGGGCTGAGACGCCGGGTCAGGGGTCGTCGCACCCGCGGCTGGAACCACCGCCCCGCGCATGCTCTTTGTCGGGGGTCGATTCCCCGCCGGAGGCCAGGCATGTTTCGCGTGTTCCGCACCTTCGGCCTCGCCCTCGGCCTGCTCGGAGGCTTGGTCGCCGCGCAGGCCCCAGAATTCGCGCAGCAATACGCGCAGCGCCTCGGGGGCGCCGCGGACGAGCTCCGTCGGCAGGTGGCGGTCCTCGAATCCGACGCGCAGGCGTCCGGGACGACGCGCGAGGGCGCCGTCGACCGGCTGCGCGCCAACCCGGACCAGCTCGTCGCCCGCCGCGGCGAGGCCGCGCGGGCCGACATCGCCCGTCTCGCCCGCCTGAGCGCCCAGCAGCAGGCCCTGAGTGCGGCGACGAGCCCACTCGGACGTGTGGTGGCGATGCTCCGCGACCCTGACGTGCCGGTGGCCGAGGCCGCCTATCACGACTTCAGCCCGGCCGTGCCCACGAACGCCGACGGCTTGGCCGCGGGTCTGATCGGGTTCTTCGTCGCGTGGGGCGGCTGGCGCGTCGCCTCGGATGTCGGCCGGCGGGCCGCACGCCGGCGCCCGCGGGAGACCGCGACCGTCGCCTGAGCGCCGTTCGCGCGGGCCAGACTGTGGCGCAACGTCTACAGCAGCTTGCGCGAGCCTTGCGTATCGAGCAGGGATCCGGCCGTCCCGGTCCGGGAGAAGGCGCAAGATGCCGCGCGCGTCGAACTCCACCACCATCGATCCGGCGCTCGACGCCGCCGCGCTGCTGCGGCGTATCGGCTTCTTCGGCCTCTTCGTGGTTCTCCCCGTCCTCGCACAGGTCGCCCGCCGCGCCTCGGTGATCCTCGCGCCGATCGCCGTGATCCTCCTGATCATCGCCAGCGTCATCGACCGGCGCCAGCGTCCGGTCCGACCGGCGACCTATCGCCTCCTGACGGCTCCGGCCTTCCTGGCGGGCATGCTGGTCGTGCTGTGGTCGGCGCTCTCGCTGACCTGGACGCCCTTCCTCGGGCCGGCGCTAGAGCGGCTGGCCAATCTCGGCGCAACCATCGGCCTCGCCCTCCTGGGCTACCTCGCCCTCCCCGACAGGATGCGCTCGGCCAACCTCTACCTCCTGCCGCTCGGTGTCGTGGCAGGCGCGATCGTGGCGATCATGCTCGGGCTGTTCGGCGCCCACATCGCGCCGCCCGGCGTCGAGGATGACGGGGCCCTCGATCGCGGCCTCGTCCTGCTCATCCTGCTGCTCTGGCCGGCCCTCGCGTGGCTGCGGTCCCGCCGCCGCGACCGGGAGGCGCTGGGCCTCGCGCTGCTCGTCGCCCTGGCGCTCACGGTCCAGCCAGACGGGACGCAGATCGCCGCCCTGTCGGTCGGTGCCGTCGCCTTCGCGGTGACGAGCTACCGGCCGAGGCTCGGGGTGACGCTCACCGCTCTCCTCTCGGCCGCCCTGCTGGCGGCGGCGCCGTTGCTCCCCTTCCTGGCGCGGCCGGTTGGCGCCGCTCTCTTCGGGCCGGTCGCACCCGCGGTGCTGTCGCTGAAGAGCTGGCAGAAGGTCGTCACCTCCGATCCGGTGCGGCTGATCACCGGGCACGGCTTCGAGACGGCCCTGCGCGGACGCCTGGTCGGCCTCCTGCCGGCCAACGCACCGACCACGGCGCTCTTCGAGTTCTGGTACGAGCTCGGCATCGTCGGCGCCCTCGCCGCCGCCTTCGCCCTCTACGCCTCGATCCGGCGGGCCGGCCGGGACGGCCCGGCCCTCGTTCCCGGCGCGATGGGCTGCTTCGCCGCCGCCTTCACGGTGGCCTGCCTGAGCGTCGGGCTGACTGCCGTCTGGTGGCTCACGACGATCGCCATCGCGATCGTGGTCTTCGTCGCGGTGGAGCGCGGCCAGTTCCGGACCAGCCGGCCGAAGGTCGCCAAGCTGCATCGCATGCAGACGCGGGGGGAGTGAGCGGTCAGGCGCGCAGGAAACCGTGCAGGCGGATCCAGGCCAGGAAAAGGCCCGGCCAGGCCGCCACGGGTGTCCCGGGCGCGCCGAGCCCGAAGCCGTGGCCGCCGCGCTCGAACAGGTGCAGCTCGGCCGGCACCCGCGCCTTGCGCAGCGCCGAGAACATCAGCAGCGGGTGGTCGGCCACGGCGACGGGGTCGTCGATCGCCTGGACCAAAAAGGTCGGCGGCGTCTCCGGCCCGACCTGCAGATCCACCGAGTAGGTCTTCATCTCGTCGGGGGTGACCTCGTCGCCGACCAGGATGCGGCGGGTCGCGGTCCGGTCGAACGGCTTGCGCATGGTGATGACGGGGTAGATCAGACCGGCCAGCACCGGCCGGGTCGGCTGGGCGTCGGCGGTGTCGACGCCCGCGTACAGGTCCCGGGCGCTCCCGACGGCGGTCTCGCCCATCAGGTGGCCGCCCGCCGAGAAGCCGAGGACGCCGACCCGCGCGGGATCGATGCCGAACTCAGCGCCGCGCGCCCGGACCAGCCGGAGGGCGCGCTGCGCGTCCTGCCGCGGCGCGTCCGGCCCCGAGCCCCAGCCCTCCGCGGGCAGGCGGTAGACGAGGAGGAAGACCGTGATGCCGGCGGCGTTCAGGACGCGGCCGACCGGGACGCCCTCGTTACCGAGGGCGATGAACTCGTAGCCGCCGCCCGCCGCAACGATCATCGCGGCGCCGTTCGGGTTGGCCGGACGCATGACCAGCAGACAGGGCCGCGCGACCCGGGTGACGTCGCCGAAGGTCCCCTCGACGTAGCGGTAGCCGTCCGGGTTCGGCCCGTCACCGCCGCCCGGCGGCGCGCCGGGCCACAGCTCGATCACCTGCAGATCCGCGCCGGGCAGCGAGCGCGGCAGAGCCCGGATCGACTCGTGCGGCGCGGGCTGCGGTGCCGTCTCCGCCGGCCCTTCCGCCCGGGCGTTGCGCAGCCCGAGGACGCTTCCGAGACCGGCGAGCAGGAGACGGCGGTCGAGGCGCAAAGGCATCTCCCGGGTGAGGCCGCGCGCGGGACCGCCCCCCGGCGAGCCCGGCTCCCGCGGGAGCGCGGGGGCAACGCCCAAGGACGCGAGGCGGGTTCCGTCGCGGCGGCGCGCCTCAGCTCTTTCGCGCGATGACGGCGACGTAGAAGCCGTCGGTCCCAGTCCGCAGCGGGCTCATCTGGATCCCGTGGGCCGTCTTCCGCACGGCTGACCGGAGCGAATCCGGCCCTGTTGCCAGCACCTCGTCCGCGGGGACGACGTCGAAGCGGCCGCGCCAGCCCGACAGGAGGCCGGAGACGGCGGCGTCGTTCTCCGCCGAGAGCAGCGAGCAGGTGATGTAGACGATCCGGCCGCCGGGCCTGACGAGCCGCGCCGCCCGATCGAGCACCTGGGCCTGTTCGGCGGTCCGCAGCGCGAGACTTCCGGGCCGCAGCCGCCATTTGGCATCCGGATTCCGGCGCCACGTGCCGGACCCGGTGCAGGGCGCGTCGACCACCACCCGGTCGACCTTGCCGTCGAGATCCTCCAAGACGTCGGCGCGCGCCTTGCCGCTGCGCGGGGTTCGCACCTCGGCCAGCGCACCGGACCGGCGCAGGCGCTCGTGGATCGGCGCGAGCCGGCGCGGATCGCCGTCGGTGGCGATCAGGCGGGCGCCGTTGCCCGTCTCCGCCGCGAGGGTCAGGGTCTTGCCGCCGCCGCCCGCACAGAGGTCGACGATGGTCTCGCCGGCGCGCGGCGCGGCGAGGAGCGCGGCGAGCTGCGAGCCCTCATCCTGGATCTCGTACCAGCCCTCCAGGAACTCGGCCTCGACGTGGAGCGCCGGACCGCGCCCGTCGGCGCCGATCGGGACGCGCAGGCCCGCCGGCGCGTGCGGTGTCGGCGCGGCGTCGTAGGCCGCGAGCGCCGGCAGGATCGCGTCGCGGTCGCCGCGCAGGGCGTTCACGCGGATATCGAGGGGCGCGCGCCGCGCCAGCGCCTTCAGCTCCGGAACGAGGTCGTCGCCGAGCGTGGCCGCGAGGTCCGGGAGCACGAAGGCCGGCGCGTCGCCCGCCACCTCCGGCGGCGCATCCTGCAGCGTCCCGCCGTCGAGGCGCGCGCGCTCGTCGTCGCTGAGCGGGGCCGGCGCGAAGCGCTCGCCGGTGAACAGGGCCGCGACCGAAGCCGCCGCGAGCCCCTGCTGCAGGCGCAGTGTGCCGATGAGGACGGCGCGCGGCGTGTCCGCGCCCATGATCCAGGCCGCCGACGCCCGCCGCCGCAGGGCGTCGTAGACGAGGCTGGCGATGCCCGCGCGGTCGCCCGAGCCGGCGAAGCGGTGGGCGAGACCCCAGTCCTTGAGGGCGTCGGCGGCCGGCCGACGCCGCTCGGCGATATCGGTGAGGACTTCGATGGCGGCGGAGCAGCGAGCGGCGGGGGTCAGAGTTCGGATCCTTCGGAATGCCTCAGCGACGCTATGAACGACGCCGTGAACGATGACGCGAAACGGCCACGCTTGGCCCACGATGCCGCCACGTTACGGCCGAGCTTCCTGCACCTTCGCGGCGCAGACCGTGCTGCGGTCGGTCCGCCGTGCGGGCCGCCGCGTGTCGTATGGCATCCGCCCGCCCCGGACCAGACCGGTCCGTCGCCGGGCGCATCCCGGGAGTACCTCAGCCCATGACGTCCACCGTTCGCGTCACCCTCGCGGCCCTGGTCACCGCCTCGCTCGCCGCCTGCGCGAGCGCGCCCGCCGCCCAGCCGGAGCTGACGCCGGTGCCGCGTCCGCGGGTCGATGCCAAGACGCAGCTCGAATACGGCAACCCGCCCCCGCCGCCGCCCGGCCGCTACTGAAGCGTCCGCGCGGGGGGCGGCTCAGGCCGCCTCCCGCGCCCGGCGGGCCTCGTAGGCCTTGAGGCCGGTATAGACCGCGGCCAGGAGCGGGAACGGCACCTCCGGCGCCAGCCGCTGGCCGCGGGCGATCAGGTCGCCGATCACGTGGTCCGCCTCGATCCGCCCCTTGTTCTCGATGTCGCGCAGCATCGAGGCCGTGAAGGTGGACCCGGCCGCCGTCAGCTGCGCCCGCGCCCGCTCGGCCACGACGGCGCGCGGCTCGTAGCCGCTGGCCGCGGCGACGCTCGTGCATTCGGCGTGCAGCGCAGAGATCAGCGCGGTGCCCTCGGGCGCCGCCACGATGTCGCCGACCGCGGCGCGCATCAGCGTGGTCGCCCCGGCGAGCGTCGCCAGGAACACCCACTTCTCCCACATCTCCTGCAGGATCACGTCGCTCAGGCGCGGCTGAAACTTGAGGCCGCGCATCAGGGCGTCGACCGCCTCGATCCGCGCCGAGCGCGACCCGTCGCGCTCGCCGTAGGTGATGCTGCACAGCTCGCTCATGTGGCGGATCGCGCCGTCCGGCGCGAGCGTCGCGGCGATCGCGCAGGAGCCGCCGAGCACGCGCCCGGCGCCGAACCGGGCGTCGAGCACGTCGAGATGCGACATGCCGTTGAGCACGGGCAGGATCGCGGTGTCAGGGCCCACGGCCGGCGCGAGGTCCGCGACGGCGCTGTCGAGGTCGTAGGCCTTGCACGACAGCAGGATCAGGTCGAACTGCCCGGCCCCGGCCAGCTTATCGGCCGTGACGGTGGGCGGAGCGGGCAGGTGCAGGTCGCCGAGCGGCGAGCGGACGTTCAGGCCGTCCGCCGCCAGCTTCGCCGCCCGCGCCGGCCGAACCAGGAAGGTCACGTCGGCGCCCGCCTCGGCGAGGCGCGCCCCGAAATAGCCGCCGGTCGCGCCGGCCCCGACGATCAGCGTGCGCATCGATGCCTCAGGTCCGCGACGGGTAGTTCGGGCTCTCGCGGGTGATCGTCACGTCGTGGACGTGGCTCTCGCGCAGGCCGGCATTGGTGATGCGGATGAACTGCGCCCGCTCCTGGAACTCGGGGATCGTGGCGCCGCCGACGTAGCCCATGGCGGCGCGCAGGCCGCCGGCGAGCTGGTGCAGGACGTTGCCGACTGGGCCCTTGTAGGGGACCTGCCCCTCGATGCCCTCCGGCACGAGCTTGTGCGTGTCGTTCACCTCGGCCTGGAAGTAGCGGTCGGCCGAGCCGCGGGCCATGGCGCCCACCGAGCCCATGCCGCGGTACGACTTGTAGGAGCGGCCCTGGTAGAGGAACACCTCGCCGGGCGCCTCGTCGGTGCCGGCGAGCAGCGAGCCGAGCATCGCCACGGAGGCGCCGGCCGCGATCGCCTTGGCGAGGTCGCCCGAATACTTGATGCCGCCGTCGGCGATGACCGGGACGTCGGCCTCGCCGGCCGCCTCGACCGCCTCCATCAGCGCGGTGAGCTGCGGCACGCCCACGCCCGCCACGATGCGGGTCGTGCAGATCGAGCCCGGGCCGATGCCGACCTTGATGGCGTCGGCGCCGGCATCGATCAGCGCCTTGGCGCCGTCCCGCGTCGCGACGTTGCCGGCGATGACCTGAACGGCGTTCGAGAGCTGCTTCACCCGGGCGACGGCATCGAGCACCTTGATCGAGTGGCCGTGGGCGGTGTCGACCACGATCACGTCGCAGCCGGCGTCGATCAGGCGCTCGGCCCGCTCGAAGCCGCTGTCGCCCGTCGTCGTGGCGGCGGCGACGCGCAGCCGACCCTGCTCGTCCTTGACGGCGTTCGGATAGGCGACGCGCTTCTCGATATCTTTGACGGTGATCAGGCCGATGCAGCGGTAATGGTCGTCGACGACCAGCAGCTTCTCGATCCGGAACTGGTGGAGCAGCCGCTTGGCCTCGTCCTGGGTCACGCCCTCGCGGACCGTGATCAGGCGGTCGCGGGTCATCAGCTCGGCGACCGGCTGGTTGGAGTTCGTCGCGAAGCGGACGTCGCGGTTGGTCAGGATGCCGACGAGCTTGCCCCGCGAGCCGTTGGGGCCGCGCTCGACCACCGGGATGCCGGAGATCCGGTTGAGCTTCATCACCTCGAAGGCGTCGGCGAGCGTCTCGTCGGGGTGGATGGTGATGGGGTTCATAACCATGCCGGACTCGTACTTCTTGACGAGGCGGACCTGCTCGGCCTGCTCCGGCGGCTCGAGGTTGCGGTGGATGACGCCCATGCCGCCGTTGGCCGCCATGGCGATCGCCATCGGCGCCTCGGTGACCGTGTCCATCGCCGAGGCGAGGATCGGCAGGTTCAGCGGAATCGTGCGGGTCAGCCGCGAGGCGACGCTGACTTCGGTCGGCATCACCGAGGAGGCGGCGGGCCGCAGGAGCACGTCGTCGAAGGTCAGCCCCTCGATGATCGATGCGGTTTCTACTCGGGCCATGTGCCAACTTTCCTCGGACGGCAGCGCGCGTGGAGGCCGCGCTGCGGGATCGGGTTGGCAAGTGCCAGTATCACGGGCTCCGCGAAGGCGCCAATGCGCGGTTGATGCGTCGCAGCGCGAAAACGCGCATGGCTCGAGGCTTATCCACGCCCGCTCGACGGGCGCGTCAGTGCCATGAACGGACGTCTGCGGTCAGACGCGGAGTTGGCGCGGGCGCTTCAGCGCATCGCCGGCGTGGCCGGGCCCTTGTCGGTGTATTCGGGCGGCAGGCCGATATAGTCGCCGAGCATGCCGTCGATGCCCGGCGCGCGGCCGAAGGCCTCGCAGTCCGGGTCGAGGGGCGCCTCGCCCAGGGTGGTGATGCGGATCCGGTCCCAGGTCGGGATCGTGTTGGGGGCGGTGAACGGGTCATCGCCGGTCGCCAGCATGTAGCCGAAATCCTGGCCGAACTCGCCTGCGAGGTCGTAGGCGTCGCTGGCGCGGGAGAAGCGCGGCTGGCTGGTGAACGAGTTGGCCGCTCCGCCCCAGACCATGGCGGCCCGCTGCTCGCGGCGCCGGTCCAGAGCCTCGGCCTCGACCGTCAGGCTCCCGAGCCCGATCGGCACGCGCGGGATCGGCACGCGCCCGACACCCTCGGCGAAGCTCAGGCCGAGCTGCGAGGCGACCGTCACGCCCGCCGAGCCCGCGATGGTCGCGCCCGCACCGAGAAGGTCCGTCGGATCGACGCGGGTGACCTGCGCCCGCACGGTCAGGTCGGCGTCACGGCTGGTGACGATGTCGTACTTCAGCGACAGGTCGTAGCACAGCGCCCGGTCGGCGGCGTTGGCGATGAGCCGCCGCTCGGCGGCCGTCAGCGGGGCGGCGCCGGACACGTCGGCGTGGAACGCCGTCGGGATGATGCGGACGGTGCGGGCCTTCGCCAGGGCCGGCCGGTCGACGTAGATCCGCGAGGCCGAGGCGACCTGATCGCTGGACTTGAGCCGGTCGTAGCGGGTCAGCGAGCCGCGATCGTTGAGCAGGACAGTGCCGCAGGCGGCGACCATCGAGAGAAGGGCGACGCCGGCGGCGATCCGCGCCACGGAGCGGACCTTGCTGGGGCTGGGCTGCATCGAAATCCTCGCGCGCCGGCCCCGGGCCGGCTGGAGCGGCCTCACGGACGCGTGATGGAAACTTAGCCATTGGCGCACCCGCAAAAAAGGTGGCTCCGCGCCGCGGCTCAACCTCTGTTGCACGATGGATACATTCGCGAAACACGAGGGTGCGAGGTGGCCGCGCTGCCGTGCAACCGCGGCGGCGCGACATGCGTCTGCTGTGTGATGCCCGCGACCACCCAAAGACCGCTCTGGATCGTCCCCCTGACGGTCGCCACCGCGCTGTTCATGGAGAACACCGATTCCACGGTGATCGCCACGGCGCTCCCCAGCATCGCCGCGAGCCTCCACGAGGACCCGATCGCCCTCAAGCTCGCGCTGACCTCCTACCTGGTCAGCCTCGCGATCTTCATCCCGGTGAGCGGCTGGATGGCCGACCGGTACGGGTCGCGGACGGTGTTCCGCGCGGCCCTCGTGGTGTTCATGGCCGGCTCGCTCGCCTGCGCGGCCGCGAACGGCCTCGCGTGGTTCGTCGCCGCGCGTTTCCTCCAGGGCATGGGGGGCGCCATGATGGTGCCGGTCGGGCGCCTCGTGGTGCTGCGCAGCGTGCCGAAATCGCAGCTCGTGACGGCCCTCGCCTACCTGACCTTCCCGGCGCTGGTCGGCCCGGTGCTCGGTCCGCCAGTCGGCGGCCTGATCACCACGTGGTTCGACTGGCGCTGGATCTTCTTCATCAACCTGCCGATCGGCTGCGCCGGGATCGTGCTGGCGAGCCTGTACTTCGAGGACGTGCGGGAGCCGGAGCGGCCGCCCCTCGACCTGCTCGGCTTCGCGCTGCTCGGGACCGGCCTCGCCGCCCTGATGCTCGGCCTCGCCTCCCTCGGCCGCCACCTGCTGCCGGCGGAAGTCTCCTGGGGCTGCCTCGCCGCGGGCGCGGTGCTCCTGCCGCTCTACTGGGCACATGCCCGGCGGGTGCCCTACCCGATCGTCCGCCTCGACCTGATGCGGCGGCCGACCTTCCGGGTCGCGGTGCTCGGCGGCAGCCTGTTCCGGATCGGCACCGGGGCGATCCCGTTCCTGCTGCCGCTGATGCTGCAGGTCGGCTTCGGGCTCGACGCCCTGCAGTCGGGCCTGATCACCTTCGCGGCGGCGGCCGGGGCGATGTTCGTGAAGACCCTGGGCCCGCGGATCCTGCGCCGCACCGGCTTCCGCGCCCTGATGGTCTGGAACGCGCTGCTGGCCTCGGCCTTCCTGGCGGTCAACGGGTTCTACACCGCGCAGACGCCCCACTGGATCATGGTGATCCTGCTGTTCGTCGGCGGCTGCTCGCGCTCGATCCAGTTCACCTGCGTCAACGCCATCGCGTACGCCGACCTCGAATCGAAGGAGATGAGCGCGGCCACGAGCTTCGCCAGCGTCTGCCAGCAGCTGTCGCTCAGCCTCGGCGTCACGCTGGGCGCGCTGGCGCTCGAGGGGAATGCCGGGTTTCACGGCCGAACGGAGATCCAGGCCTCGGATTTCGGGCCGGCCTTCTTCGCCGTCGCCGTGATCTCGGCGGCCTCGGCACTGGCCTTCCGCAACCTGTCGCCGGATGCCGGCGCGGAGATCTCCGGGCGGAAGATGACTGCCGCGCCGCCCGCCCCGACGACCGAGATGAGGCCGCGGCACGGCTGATCAGGCCGCGGCGCGGGCCGGCGGCCGGCCGGCAGCGCGCTTGCCGGCGTTCCGCGGCGCGCTGCCCTTGCCGGAAGCCTTCGCGGAGGCGGGCTTCGCGCTGGGCGCCGCCGCGCGAGTTCCGGCGCGCCAGCCCTGCCAGCTGAGCGCGCCCGAACCGCTTAGGGCGTACATGAGGAACCCGCCGGCGAGGCCGAGATCGGCCAGCATCAGCGTGCGCTCGGCGACCGCGGCGGGTCCCACATAGTACCAGAACGGGTGGAGCACGAAGGCCGTCACGGCGGCGAAGAGCGCGAGCGCCAGCCCGGTGAGCCCCGGCAGGACGCCGAGGATCAGGGCGAGCGGTCCGAACACCTGCACCACCACGGCGGCGGTGGCGACGCCGTTGGGAAACGGCATCCCGGCCCCCGCGAGCGTCAGCGCGAACCCCGACACGTTGAGCGCCCGAGCGATCCCGGTCGGCAGGAGCGCGGCGGCCAGCAGCAGGCGCGCGACGAGGAGGGTTCCGTCCTGGGCGCGGGCGAGCATCGGCGTGTCCGGTCGGGTGGATCAGGACGGCAGTGTTGCAACTTTCCGCTGAAGACCCCGTTAAGGACGCCACCTCAACCGCCGACGCCGCCGCGGAACAGCCGGCCACGCTCGGTCCAGGCGACGACGAGGAGCGCCAGGGCGCCGAGACTCGCGTAGCCGATCGCCACCGGGAGCACCGTGCCGTCGAAGGACTGACCGATCAGGAAGCCGCAGAACGCGCCCAGGATCGTCGTGTAGAAGCCGAGGAACGACGAGGCCGTGCCGGCGATGGCCCCGAGGGGCTCCAGCGCGAGGGCGTTGAAGTTCGGCATCGCGAAGCTGATCAGGAACTGGTTCACCGCGAGGATCGACAGGAACACGGCCAGCGGCGGGTGGCCGTGATAGGCCAGCCCGACGCCGACCTGCGCGAGGCCGACGAGCGTGAAGGCGATGACGCCGCTGTGCGACATCGCCCGCATCCCGAGCCGCCGGACCACGCGGGCGTTGATCAGCGTCGCCGCCCCCATGGCGCCGGCCACGAGCCCGAAGGCCAGCGGGAAGAGCGGGCCGAGGTGGTACAGGCCGGTATCGAAGACCTGCTGGGCCGAGCCGACGTAGCCCATGATGCAGCCGGTCATCAGCCCGAGCGCGGTGGCATAACCGACGGCGACGCGGGTCTTCAGCGTCAGGCGGATCGCCTCCCAGGTCGCGGCCGGCGAGAGCGGCCGGCGATATTCCGGGTGCAGCGTCTCGGGCATCCGCAGGGAGAACCAGATCGTCAGCCAGAAGGCGAGGACCAGCATCGAGACGAAGACGTAGACCCAGGAGCCCAGCGCCAGCATCATGCCGCCGATCGCCGGCGCGATCATCGGGACGATCAGGAACACCATCATGGTGAGCGACATGACGCTCGCCATCTCGCGGCCCGCGAACCGGTCGCGCACGATCGCCACCGACAGCACCCGCCCGCCGGCGGCGCCGATGCCCTGGATGATCCGGGCGGCGAGCAGCCAGCCGAAGCTCGGCGCCACCATGGCGAGGAAGCAGCCGATCACGTAGACGGCGAGGCTCGCCAGCAGCACCGGCCGTCGCCCGAGGGCGTCGGAGACCGGCCCGTAGACGATCTGCGCGAAGCCGAAGCCGATCATGTAGACGTAGACGAGGAGCTGCAGCCGGTTGGGATCGGCCACCGCGAACCGCGCCTCGATGGCCGGGAAGGCGGGCAGCAGGTTGTCGATGGAGATCGCCGTCACCGCCATCATCAGGGCGATGATGGCGACGAACTCGGCGAAGCCCGGCCCCGACCAGGGCCGCGGGGCGCGGACGTCCTGGACCGGCGGCACGGGCCGAATCGCAATGGTCACGGCGGGCTCTCGGGGTGCGCGGGAACGGGCCGATCAGGGCTCGTCCTTCACGGCACAGTTCTGACAACCCTGCCCGCGCCGCGCAGTTCAGACCGGCAGCGGGCGCAGGGCCGGCGCGTCGGGCTTGCGGCCCACGAAGGCGGCCATCAGGGCGGCGACGAGGCAGAGCAGGCCGGCCGCCACGAAGGCGCCGAGATAGGTGCCGCTCTCGGTCCGGACCATGCCGGCGAGCCACGCCGCGGACGCCGCGCCGATCTGGTGCGCGGCCGCGATCCAGCCGAACATCAGCGCGGCGTTCTCCTCCCCGAACGATTTGCCCGCGAGCTGAACGGTGGGCGGCACGGTGGCGATCCAGTCGAGCCCGTAGAAGACCGCGAACAGCGACAGGCCGTAGAAGCTGTAGTCGAACGAGTAGGGCAGGAAGATCAGCGAGAGGCCGCGCAGGCCGTAGTACCACGCCAGCAGCTTGCGCGAATCGAACCGGTCGGTGAGCCAGCCCGAGGCCGTGGTGCCGATCAGGTCGCAGATCCCCATGAGCGCCAGCAGGCCGGCGGCCGTGACCTCGGCGATGCCGTGATCGATGCAGGCCGGGATCAGGTGGGTGCCGATCAGGCCGTTGGTCGAGGCGCCGCAGATGAAGAACGTGCCGGCGAGCAGCCAGAAATCCCGGGAGCGCAGGCCGATGCGCAGGCCCCTGAGCGCCCGCACGGCCGGGTTCTCGGTCAGCACCGGCGTCGGCGTCACCGCGTCCTCGCCGTAGCGGGGCAGGCCGAGATCCGCCGGCCGGTCGCGCAGGAGCAGGGCCGCCAGCGGGATCAGCGCCAGGGTCGCAGCGGCGACGACCAGGGAGACGGAGCGCCAGCCCTGCCCCACCGCGATCGAGGCCAGCATCGGCAGGAAGACGAGCTGGCCCGTGGCGCTGCTCGCGGTCAGCAGGCCGAGCACGAGGCCCCGGCGCTTGGCGAACCAGCGCCCGGCCACGGTGGCGCCCAGCACGTTGGCCACCATGCCGGATCCGGATCCGACGACGAGGCCCCAGAGCACGACCATCTGCCAGGGCGCGGTCATCAGGCTCGTGGCGGCGGTGCCGATCGCCAGGATCAGGAGTGCGCCGCAGACCGAGCGCCGCAGGCCGAACCGCTCGATGATCGCCACCGCGAAGGGGCCGATCATCCCGTACAGGAAGATGTTGAGCGCGATGCCGACGCCGATCGTGGCCGCGGTCCAGCCGAATTCCCGCTCCCAGGGGACGATCAACACGCTCGGCGTGGCGCGGACACCGGCCCCGACGAGCAGGACCAGGAAGGTCACCGCGACGACGATCCAGGCGTAGTGCAGGCGCGACCCGGGGCGCGTCTCTGTCAGGGCGGTCATGGACGGGCTCCGGAAGCGGGGCGGATCGGTCAGGCGGCGGAGATCAGGGACTCCGCCAGGGCGGAGACGGTCGCGGGATCGACCCGGGCGTTGATACGGCTCTGCGCCTCGCGCCAGTAGGGCGTCGCGGCCGCGAGGGCCTCGCGGCCCGACGCGGTCAGGGACACGCGGCGCTCGCGCGGATCCGACGTGCCGGGCGTGACCGAGACGAAGCCGCGGCGCTTGAGCGGGTCGAGATTGCGGCCCATCGTGGTCCGCTCCAGCGCTGCCTCGGCGGCGAGGCGGGAGACCGGGACCGGTCCGAGCCGGTCCAGCAGCCGCAGGATCGCGAACTGGGTCACGCGGAGCCCGGTCGGCTTCAGGGCGGCGTCGTAGATCGCCGTCAGCGCCCGCGTGGCGCGACGCAGGGCGGAGCAGGTGCACGGCTCGGGTGACGGGGCGCTCATGGTATGGGTGTATATGCACGCATCGGGCGTTCGGCAAGGCGAAGCTGACGGTTCGCAGCGATCGACACCCGTTGGCCCGGAAACGGGCGGGCGCTGTCATCGACACGGCCGGTCACGCTGCTATCGCTTGGGCGAGTGACCCGGTTCGGGAGAAGCGCGATGACACTCGAGACCGCGACGGCGTTGTCCTCCTCGGAGCAGAAGACGGCCCGCACCGGGCTGATAGAGGCGGCCGCCGACATCGTCACCGAGCAGGGCGGACCCGGCGGCTTCGTCCGCGACCTGTTCGGCCGCGTGACGCCGGAGGATCTCGCTCCCTACGATCCCTCTGTCCTGGCGGATCTCGCCGCCCGCGCCCGCGCCTTCCTGTCCGAGCCGCGGAGGCCGGGCGACCCGGCGCGGCTGCGCCTGAGCGACAGCCAGCTGGTGCGCGACGGCCGTGCGCGCGAGACGACGGTCCTGGAGGTGATCAACGACAACCGTCCGTTCCTGCTGGACTCGACCCTGGCCGAACTGACCGAGCAGGGCCTCGCCCCGCAGCTCGTGGCGCACCCGATCCTCGGGGTGGAGCGGGACGGCGCGGGCGGGCTCATCCGGGTGGTCGGGGAGACGACCGCGGACGCGCAGGGCAGTCTCGCGCGCGAGAGCTTCATCCACATCCACCTCGACCCCGTGGCGGCCGAGACCGGCGAGCGGCTCCTGAACGCGCTCGCGACGGTCTACCGGGATGTCGCCCTGGCGAGCGACGACCACGACGCCATGCTGGCGCGCCTCACCGACCTCGCCGCCGATCTCGGGCGCGGGCCGACCCCGATGCCGGGACCGGAGACCGAGGAGGCGCGCGCCTTCCTCGAATGGCTGACCGACGGCCAGTTCCTCATCCTCGGCCTGCAGGAGCACGGCATCGCCGGCGACGCTCACCCGCTGGTCGAGGGGTCGAGCCTCGGCGTGCTCCGCGATCCCGGCGCGACGCCCCTGCGCCGTGGCCGGACGCCGGTGGACTACACGCCGGAGATCCTCGCCTTCCTGGAAGAGCCGCAGCCGCTGATCATCACCAAGGCCAGCGTGAAGTCCCGAGTCCACCGCTCGGCCTACCTGGACTATATCGGCGTCAAGCTGTTCTCCGGCCTCGGCAAGCTGTCGGGCGAGGTGCGGATCGTCGGCCTGTTCACCGCCTCGGCCTACACGAGCCCGGCCCGCGAGGTTCCGGTCCTACGCCGGAAGGTCGAGGCCGTCGTCCAGCGCGCCGGCCTCGACCCGACGAGCCATGCCGGCCGCAGCCTCCTCGCCGTGCTGGAGAGCTACCCGCGGGACGAACTCTTCCAGATCGACGGCGAGCGGCTCTACCGGTTCACCCTGGCCATCGCCGCCCTGGCCGACCGCCCGCGGGTCCGCGTGCTGTCCCGGCCCGACCGGTTCGGCCGCTTCGTGTCGCTGCTCGTCTACGTCCCGAAGGACCGCTACGATTCCGCGATCCGGGGACGGATCGGCAGCTACCTCGCCGAGACCTACGGCGGGCGGCTCAGCGCGTCCTACCCCGACTACCCGGAAGGCTCGCTCGCCCGGATCCACTACATCATCGGCCTGCCCGATCAGGGCAGCCCCGAGCACGATCCCGCCTCCCTGGAGGCCGGGATCGTCGCCCTGGTCCGGACCTGGGGCGACGCGCTGCGGGCGGCGCTGGCCGAATCCCAGGGGGGCGACCGCGCGCGGCAACTCGCCGCCCGCTACGGCGACGCGTTCTCGGCCGCCTATCGGGACAATTTCCAGCCTGAGGTCGCCGTCGCCGACGTGACGATCCTCGACAGCCTCGGCGAGACTCAGCCGCGGGCCGTCCATCTCGATCGGCGGCCCAGCGACCCCGAGGCGCAGGTCCGCCTGAAGGCGTTCTCGCGCGGCACGGCGATCGCGCTGTCCGACCGGGTCCCGGCGCTCGAGAATCTCGGCTTCCGCGTCATCAACGAGCGCACGTACCAGATCGCGCCGGCCGGGACGGACGAGGCCGCGCGGGTCTGGCTGCACGACATGCTGATCGAGCGGGCCACCGGCGCCCCGATCGACCTCGCGGCGCTGGAACGCCCGCTGGAGGCCGCGATGCTCGCCATCGCGGACGGCATCGCCGAGTCCGACGGGTACAACCGGCTCGTCCTTGAGGCAGCCCTCCCCTGGCGGGAGGCGGCCCTGCTGCGGGCCCTGGGCCGCTACCTGCGCCAGCTGCGTATCCGCTACGGGCAGGACTACCTCGCGGGCACGCTGAGCCGCCACGCCGGGATCGCGCGCGCGATCGTGGCGCTGTTCCGCGCCCGGTTCGACCCGGCGCTCACCGGTGACCGGACCGCGCAGGAGGCCGAGGTACGCGCCGAGATCGAGACGGCGCTCGCCGAGGTCACGAGCCTCGACGACGACCGGATCCTCCGCCGGTTCGTCAACCTCGTCGAGGCGGCGGTGCGGACGAACTTCTACCAGACAGGCGCCGACGGGCAGCCGCGAGAGACGATCAGCTTCAAGTTCGCCTGCGCCAAGGTGACGGCGATGCCGCTGCCGCGGCCGTTCTTCGAGATCTTCGTCTACTCGCCCCGCGTCGAAGGCGTGCACCTCCGCTTCGGCTACGTGGCCCGCGGCGGCCTGCGCTGGTCCGACCGGCCGGAGGATTTCCGCACCGAGATCCTCGGCCTCGTGAAGGCCCAGCAGGTGAAGAACGCCGTGATCGTGCCGGTGGGCGCCAAGGGCGGCTTCTTTCCGAAGCGGCTGCCGCCGGCCTCCGACCGCGCCGCCTGGATGCAGGAGGGGACCGAGAGCTACCGGATCTTCATCCGCACGCTGCTCGAACTGACCGACAACATCGTCGACAACGCCATCGTGCCGCCGCCCGACACGGTGCGGCACGATCCCGACGACGCCTACCTGGTGGTCGCCGCCGACAAGGGCACCGCCACCTTCTCGGACATCGCCAACGCCCTCTCGCTGGAGAAGGGCCACTGGCTCGGCGACGCCTTCGCGTCCGGCGGCAGCCAGGGCTACGACCACAAGGGCATGGGCATCACCGCCCGCGGCGCCTGGGAGGCGGTGCGCCGGCATTTCCGCGAGATCGACGTGGACGTGCAGACCGACCCAATCACCACGGTCGGCGTCGGCGACATGTCGGGCGACGTCTTCGGCAACGGCATGCTCCTCTCCGAGAGCATCCGCCTGATCGCGGCCTTCGACCACCGCGACATCTTCCTCGACCCGAACCCGGACGCCGCGGCGAGCTTCGCCGAGCGGCGGCGCCTGTTCGATCTGGGGCGGTCCTCCTGGGCGGATTACGACAAGAGCCAGATCTCGGAGGGCGGCGGCGTGTTCCCGCGCAGCCTGAAGACCGTGCCGCTCTCGGAGGCGATCCGGTCGGCGCTGGGCTTCGACCGGTCCGAGGCGACGCCCACCGAGCTGATGCAGGCGATCCTGAAGGCGCCGGCCGACCTGCTCTGGTTCGGCGGCATCGGCACCTATGTCCGGGCCACCACCGAGACCGACGAAGATGCCGGCGACCGCGCGAACGACGCCCTGCGCATCACTGGGCCGGAGCTGCGCGCGAAGGTCGTCGGCGAGGGCGCCAATCTCGGCCTGACGCAGCGCGGGCGCATCGAGGCGGCGCGCGCGGGCGTCCGCCTCAACACCGACGCGATCGACAACTCGGCCGGCGTGAACACGTCGGATGTCGAGGTGAACATCAAGATCGCGCTGATGACGCCGGAGCGGGACGGCAGGCTCAGCTACGAGGCGCGCAACACCCTGCTCGCCGACATGACCGACGAGGTCGGGCGCCTCGTGCTGCGCAACAACGAGTTGCAGACGCTCGCCCTGTCCCTTGCCCAGCGCGGGGGGCTGGGGGAGACCGGTTTCGCCATGCGGACGATGCAGGCACTGGAGGCGGAGGGCCGGCTCGACCGGGCGGTGGAGTTCCTGCCGGACGACGGCACGCTCGCCGAGCGCATGCGGCGGAACGAGGGGCTGACCCGCCCGGAATACGCCGTGCTGCTCGCCTACGCGAAGCTGTCGCTGCACGACGCGATCCTCGAGAGCGCCGTGCCGAACGACCCGTACTTCGACCGGGAGCTGCAGCGCTACTTCCCGAAGGCCCTGCGCGAACGCTTCCCCGACGCCGTCAAGGGACACCGCCTGCGCCGCGAGATCATCGCCACGGCGCTCGCCAACATCATCGTCAATCGCGGCGGCCCGTCGCTGGTGACGCGCCTCGTCGACGGCACCGGCGCGGACGCCGCGACCATCGCCAAGGCCTACGCGGTGACCCGCGACGCCTTCGGCCTGATGGAGCTGAACCTCGCCATCGACGGCCTCGCCGGTCGGGTTCCCGGCCAGGGCCAGCTCGACCTCTACGCCGAGGTGCAGGATCTGCTGACGAACCGGATCGTCTGGTTCATCCGCAACCTCGACCTGGGCGGCGGCCTCGCCCCGGTGGTCGCCCGCTACCGGGACGGCATCGCCGCCGTGGAGGCCGCCCTACCCAACGTGCTCGGCGACGAGGCGCTGGCGACGATCGGCGCCCGCGCGGCGGAGCTGACCGGGCACGGCATGGCCCCGGCCCAGGCGCGGCGCCTGGCCTCGCTCAGCGCGCTGGTCTCCGCCCCCGACATCGTCCGGGTCGCGGAGGCCAGCGGCCGGCCGGTCGAGGAGGTCGCGGCCACGCATTTCGCCCTGGAGCACGCCTTCCGCCTGGACGACCTCGCCGCCGCGGCGCGGACCGTCCCGGTGGCCGACACGTTCGACCGCGTGGCCCTGGAGCGCGCGGGCGCCGGCATTGCTGCCGCGCACCGCAAGTTGACGGCCGAGGTCGTGGCGGATCTCGGCGCCGGGCCGGAGGCGGTGGAGGCCTGGATCCGGGCGCGCGGCACCTCGCTCGCCCGGATCCGCGAGGCCGTGGACGCGATCAGCGCCTCCGGCCTCACGGTCTCCAAGGCGACGGTGGCGGCGAGCCTGCTCGGCGACCTCGTCCGGGCCGACTGATCGATCAGGCCCCGGGCGCGGATGCCGGTATGACGCTCCGGCGTCCGCGGCCGACCGCGGTGAGCACCAGTCCGAGCCCGGCGAGCGACACCGCGGCGGCGATCAGCGGGAGCTGGCCGTAGCCGGCCCCGAGGGTCAGCGCCGTGCCCCCGATCCAGGCGCCGGTGGCGTTGCCGAGGTTGAACGCGCCCTGGTTCAGCGTGGAGGCAAGGTTCGGCGCGTCGCTCGCCGCCTCCACGACCCAGATCTGGAGGGGCGAGACCAGGGCGAAGACCAGGCCCGACCAGAGCACCACGACCGCCACCGTGAGCGCCGGATGGTGCGCGACCGCGGCGAGCACCAGCAGGGCCGCCACGATGCCCAGGAAGCTGCCGACGATGGTGGCCATCGGGCCCCGGTCGGCCAGATGCCCACCGAGGAGATTGCCGACGGTCAGGCCCGTGCCGGCGGCGAACAGCACGCCGGTCACGCCCTGCGGCGTGAAGCCGGTCACGCCGGTCAGGAACGGCGTGATGTAGGTGAACACCGTGAAGAAGCTCACCGAGGACAGCGTCGAGATCAGCATCGGCCGCAGCACCGGCCAGCGCCCGAGCGCGCGAAACTCGCTGACGAGCCGGCCGCGGGTCCCGGGAAGCCCGTCCGGCACGCAGAGCTGGATCGCGAGCCCGGCCGCGAGCCCAATCACGACCACCGCCCAGAAGGTCGAGCGCCAGCCCGCCTCCTGCCCGAGGGCGGTGCCCAGCGGCACGCCGAGCACGTTGGCGAGGGTGAGGCCCGCGAACATCAGCGAGACCGCCTGCGTGCGCTTCTCCCGCGGCACGAGATCCCGCGCCACAACGGCGCCGATGCCGAAGAACGCGCCGTGCGCGAAGGCCGTCAGGATCCGCGCGGCCATGAGCAGGGCGTAGCTCGGCGCCAGCGCGCAACCGAGATTGCCGGCCAGGAACACCGCCATCAGCGCCAGCAGCGCGGTCTTGCGCGGCAGGCCCGCGGTCGCGATCGCCACGATCGGCGCGCCCACGACCACGCCCATGGCGTAGCCCGAGACGAGGTAGCCGGCCTGGGGAATGGTGACGCCGAAGCTCTGCGCCACCTCCGGGAGCAGGCCCATGATGACGAATTCGGTCGTGCCGATCCCGAACGAGGCGACGGCGAGGGCGAGGATCGGCAGGGGCGGCACGGGGACGTCCTTCGGCGCGGGCTGAGCTCGATGGTGCAGAGCAGCATCGCAGCGCGTTCGCCGATGGATAGCGTCGGAGGCGCGGCGCACAGTTGCGCGGCGCGCAAGGGCCGCGTCGCGGATACGACGCGGCTTAGCCCCGGCTCGGACCTCTCACTCAGCCGGTACCTTCTTCCGTCTCCGCGCCTTCGCAGTCGGCGCAGGTGGCGCCTCGATGGCGGCCGCGGCCCCTCCGCGGGTCTTCCGGCGCTGCTGTCCGAGCCCGAGGGCGCGTGCCAGCTCAGATCGCTGCGCCGAATAGCTCGCCGCGGTCATCGGATAGTCCCGGGGCAGGCCCCACTTCTCCCGGTAGGCTTCGGGCGTCAGGCCGCGCAGCGTCAGGTGACGCCGGAGCGTCTTGTACGGCTTCCCGTCCTCGAAGCTGACGATGTGATCATTCGTGACCGATTTGCGGATCTGCGACGGACTGAGCTTCTCGACGCTCGAGTTCGCGGCGCGACCTTGAGTTGTCAAACTGTTCAGCGCCGCGTGGATACCGCCGATCAATCCGGGAAGTTCGGAGACCGGAACGGAGTTGTTCGACACGTAAGCGGCGACGATATCGACCGCGAGCCCGATCGCCGGGCTGAGCTCACTGCCTGCGTTCTCACTCACGGCAAACCTCAAGAGTTACAATCATTCAGGCCGATCAATTCCTCTCGGAGTCGATCGAAGTCTGAACCTATGTAGCATAGTGCACGAATTAGCTCAAACGTATTCGTGATCGACAGGTGAGATCGGATCGATGGGCCGCAAACCTTCCGCCCCACCGCCGTTGACGGGGCATTAACCACGTCGCCGCTAGGGTTCGTTAACCATACCGGCACTGTTCCGGGGTGGTGTGACCTGCAATCTCCGCGCTCTGGTGCCGGGGACTTTGGCGGAGACCGGGATCAGGTGCGGACGGCGGCTGACCGGTGGGAACGGCGGAGGATGCGGCTCGCCGCCGCGGCGCTCGGCGTCACGCTCGCGGCACCGGCGGCAGCCCAGCGGTTCGACGCGACCAGCCCGGTTACCGGCCAGCCCGACAATCCCGGCATCGGCCAGGACACGGGCCCGAATGGCCTGCCCACACTCAAGCGCACGATCCCGGACGGCCTGAGCCGCGACCAGAATCGCGGGGCGCTCGGCGGCGACGCGGCGGGCGGCGAGCAGACCGGCGGTGACAGCCTTCGGTCGCCGCTCTCGCCCCCCGCGCAGACGCAGATCCCGGGTCAGCCCGGCGTGTCCCAGCTCAGCACCCGCGTCACCACAGGGGGACGGCGCACCGGCGGATCTTCGACGGCACCGGCCAATCTCGCGCCGTCGACTCTCCTGCGCACGCGCGCCGCTCCGCCGCGGCGGATCGGCTCGGCGACGCGGCGGGTCACTCAGGACGTCACGCAGATCCCGCCGCCGGCGCTGCGGCTGACGCCGGTGGTCCAGCAGGCGGTCGTCGGGGTCCCGAACCCGCAGGTCGTGACGCCGATCCGGCCGATCCTCCCGTTCCAGTCGATCGCGCCGGCCCTCGGCCTCCTGACCCCGGGCTTCATCCTCGGCACCGACCTAGCGCGCGCGATCCCCACCGATCCGGCCTACGCGCCGATCGGCTATCAGGTCGGCACCTTCACGGTCCTGCCCACCTTCGCCCAGAGCGTCGGCTACGATTCGAACCCGGACCAGACCACCCGCCAGATCGCCAAGGGCTCGGTCGCGCTGCGCACCGACGCCACGGTCGACTTCCGGAGCAACTGGTCCTCCAGCTCGCTGCAGGGCTCGCTCCGGGGCTCGTACCTCGAGACCCCGCAGAACGAGGCCGCGAGCCGCCCCGCGGCAGACGGCGTGGTCCGGCTGCGCATCGACGCCAACCGGGACCTGCGCATCGACGCGGAGGGGCGGTTCCTGGTGGACACGCAGCGCACGTCGAGCGCCAACCTCCAGGCTGCCACCGCCACGACACGGCCGCTCCTGGCCGTCTACGGCGGTTCGCTCGGGGCGACGGAGACGTTCAACCGCCTGTCGGTCACCCTGCGCGGGTCCGTCGACCGCTCCGAGTTCGACAATGCGCGTTTGGCGGACGGGACGATCGTCAATCAGTCCGACCGCAACCTGAACCAGTACAGCCTGCAGCTGCGCACGGCCTACGAGATCAACCCGGATTTCAGCCCGTTCATCGACCTGCTCGGCGACACGCGCGTCTACGACCGCCGCTTCGACGCGACGGGCGTCCGGCGCGACTCGGACGGCATCGCGGTCGCCTTCGGGACGAGCATCGGCCTCGCGCGCTCGGTGACGGGCGAGATCTCCGCCGGCATCCAGCATCGGACCTACGTCGATCCGAGCCTGCGCGACATCAACGCGCCGTTGCTCAACGCGGCCCTGGTCTGGGCGGCGAGTCCGCTCACGACCGTCCGTCTCACCGCCGCGACCGGCGTCACCGAGACGACGATCCCGGGCTCCAGCGGCGTGCTCACCGAGGTCGCGACGCTCGAGGTGCAGCACGACCTGCTGCGCAACCTCTCGATCGTCCTCGGCGGATCGTATCTCCGGAACGACTACCAGAGCAGCAGCATCCGTGAGAACGGGTTCTCGGCGACCGCGCGGCTCGACTACCACTTCACCCGCTGGCTGACCCTGCGCGGCACGTACATCTATCAGAAGTTCGACAGCACGGTCGCCGGGTCCAGCTTCCGGGAGAACACCTTCCTGCTCGGCCTGCGCGTGAATCCCTGAGGCGGCCTCAGAACCGCTCCGTCCAGGGACGCAGTTCCAGTTCGGAGGTCCAGGCGCTCCGATCCTGGCGCAGGAGGTCGCGATAGGCCCTGGCGATGGCGTCGGGATCGAGATGGCTGTCGGGGGCCTCCGGCGGCTCGCCGCCGCGGGCCGGATTGCGGATGGCGCCGTCGATCACGATGTGCGCGACGTGGATCCCGTGGGGCTGCAATTCCCGGGCGAGGCTCTGACCCAGTCCTCGCAGCGCGAACTTCCCCATCGCGAACGGGGCCGATCCCGCGAAGCCCTTCACGCTCGCCGAGGCGCCGGTGAGCAGGATCGCGCCGTGGCGATGCGGCAGCATGCGGCGCGCCGCGGCCTGCGCCACGAGGAAACCACCGTACGCGGACACCATCAGCGCCTGGGCGACCGCGTCCGGGTCGAGATCGGCGACCGGGCCGCGGAGACGACCGCTCGCGTTGTAGACGACGACGTCCGGCGGACCGCTGAGCGCCGGCTCCAGGCGGGCGAACAGCGCTTCGACCTCAGCGGGCTGGCTGGCGTCGCAGGCATGGACAGCCGCGCCCGTCTCCGCCGCCAGTGCGGCGAGCTTGTCGACGTTCCGGGCGGCGAGGCCGATCGTCATGCCGTCGGCGGCGAGCAGGCGCGCGAGCGATGCGCTGAGGCCGGCGCCCGCCCCGACGATCAGGGCTCTGGAATAGGTCGGGATCATCCTCTCCTCCTCTGCTGACCCGCCCAGGGCCGATGGGAACCTGTACGCCCGCCCCGCGTCAGTCGCGGCGCTGCGCGAAGAACGCCCGGAGCAGATCGGCCGCCTCGCGCTCGCGGAACCCGCCGTAGACCTCCGGCACGTGGTGGCAGGTCGGCTGATCGAAGACGCGCGGCCCGTGCTCGACCCCACCCCCCTTCGGATCGGCCGCGCCGTAGTAGAGTCGCCGGATGCGCGCGAAGGATATCGCGCCCGCGCACATCGGGCACGGCTCCAGGGTGACGTAGAGATCGCAGCCGACGAGGCGCTCGGTGCCGAGGGCCGCGCAGGCCGCGCGGATCGCCAGGATCTCGGCGTGCGCCGTCGGGTCGTGCAATTCGCGCGGCCGATTATGCGCCACCGCCAGGATGACCCCGTCCCGGACCACCGCGGCGCCGACCGGGACCTCCCCGGCAGCGGCCGCGGCGCGGGCGGCCGCGAAAGCGTGATCGAGCGCGGTCAGCGGTCCGGACGTTTCCGCCCGTGCCGGATGGATCGGATCGGCAGCCAAGCTGTTCTCATCCCACTGACGCGACGGGCCCGGGGCGGCGGGCTGGCCTGACCCAAGTCAATGTTAAGGCCTGGAACATTCCGCCGACCGTGACCGTTTCAGGAACCAGTGCGGCGCCGCCGCAGATCGAACAAGAGGACAACGCCATGAGCAGCACCACCGACAAGATCAAGGGCGTCGCCAACGAGGCCGTCGGCAAGGCCAAGCAGGGCATCGGCGACGTGACCGGTAACGACAAGCTCAAGGCCGAAGGTGCCGCCCAGGAACTCAAGGGCAAGGCCCAGGGCACCGTCGGCGACGCCAAGAGCGCGGTGAAGTCCGCCACCGACAAGCTCTGATCGTCGAGCGCGACCGGAACGGAACCCGCCTCGGGCGGGTTCCAGAACTGAACCGACCCGAAGAACGCGAGGATGCCATGATCGGCTGGGCTGTCACGTTTCTCGTCGTCGCTCTCGTGGCGGCGCTCCTCGGTTTCGGCGGCATAGCCGGCACGGCGATGGAGGCGGCCAAGATCGTCTTCTTCGTGGCGATCGCGCTGTTCCTGATCTCCGCCGTGTTCGGCGTGATGCGCGGGCGCTCGCCGAGACTCTGACGAATGCGGGTCTTCGACCCGCCATCCAAGTCTTCGAGGCGGTCTCGACGGGCCGCCTCTTCGCGTTGAGGCGACTCGCACCGGTGCACAACCCGTCTCGCCTGTCGGAACCGGCTCTGATAAGCGGCAGGCATGAGCGACTTGCCGAACGACGATAAGCCGGAGGGGACCGCCCGTCCGGCCCCCGAGTCAGCGCGCACCGAGAGTTGGGCACCGCCCACCGATGCGGGCCGTGCCGATGCCGACACCGAGCGGCCTGCCAGTTCTGCCGCGAAGAAGACGGCGCGGAAGGCCAAGCCGCAGCCCGCCCCGCAGGCGGAGCCTCTGCCAGAGCCGCAGCCGGAGCCAGGCCCCGAAGCGTCCGCGGACGCCGAAGCCCTGATCGAGACGCCGCCCGGCGAGCGCATCGCGAAGGCGATGGCACGGGCCGGCGTCGCCTCGCGGCGCGACGCCGAGACGATGATCCTGGCCGGACGCGTCAGCGTCAACGGCGAGACGCTGACATCCCCGGCCCGCAATGTCACCGAGAACGACCGGATCCTGATCGACGGCGAGCCGATGCCGTCGCGGGAGCGCAGCCGCCTGTGGATCTTCCACAAGCCGCGGGGCGTGGTGACGACCGCCCGGGACCCGGAGGGCCGCCAGACGGTGTTCGACGTGCTCCCGGAGGATCTGCCCCGGGTCGTGGCGGTCGGACGGCTCGACATCAACACCGAGGGGTTGCTGCTGCTCACCAATGACGGCGGGCTCGCCAAGGTGATCGCGCATCCCGACACGGGCTGGCTGCGCCGCTACCGAGTCCGCGCCCACGGCGACACCGATCAGGCGCAGCTCGACCGGCTGTCCAAGGGCGTCACCATCGACGGGATGGAGTACGGCCCCGTCGAGGCGACCCTCGACCGCGTGCAGGGCGATAACGTCTGGCTGACGCTCGGCCTGCGCGAGGGCAAGAACCGAGAGGTCAAGCGCATCCTCGAGCATCTCGGACTGTCGGTGAACCGGCTGATCCGGCTCTCCTTCGGGCCCTTCCAGCTCGGCGACCTGGAGGTCGGCCTGGTCGAGGAGGTGCGGACCCGCGTCCTCAAGGATCAGCTCGGCAAGAGCCTCGCCGAGCAGGCCGGCGTGGATTTCGACAGTCCGGTCCGCGAGCCGATCTCGCCGTTCGGTGGCACCCGCCCGGCGGATCGGGACGCCCAATCGGCGCAGCCGGCATCTTCCCGGCGCAATGCCGCGCGTCCCGCGCCGGCGCCGCGCGTCTCGACCGGGGGCACCGGTCCCGGACCGCGCAACTCCGCGTGGCGCGACGAGAACGCGGCCAAGCCGCGGGGGACGCGCATTCCCCGGCGCGGCGCGGATCCCCGGGCCGCGCAGGCGGCCGCGGCAGAACGCGGCCGCGAGCGCGTCGGCTCGATCCGAGCCGGCGACCGCCGGGTCGTCGTCGAGCGCCTGTCCGCAACGCCGGCGGAGCCCGAGCCCGTCGCCAAGCCGAAGCGCCGCTTCGCCGACCGGGGGATGCCGGAGCGGCAGGAGCGCCCCGCCGGTCGGCGCGATGAGCGCCGCGGCGATGAGCGCCCGCGCCGCGAGAGCGCGCGGAGCGAGGCTCCGCGGGACGAGCGGCGATTCGACGAGCGCGGCGGCAAGCCCGGGGGCCGGCGCGACCGACCGTTCGACGCCGGGCCGGCGGAGGGCGCGTCGCGGAAGCCAGGCGGCTTCCGCGGCCAGAAGCCCGCTGCCGCCGGGGGCAAGCCCGCGTTCGGTGGCCCGAAGACCGGGGGTGCGCGTCCCGGCGGAAGCCGCCCCGGTGGCAAGCCCGGCGGTTTCGCCGGCAAGGGGACTGGCCAGGGTCGGCGCAACGGACCAGCGGGCGGGTCGGACACGGGCGGTCGTCCTGGTGCTCGTCCCGGTGCGCCGCGCGGGGGCGCCAAGCCCGGCGGCGGCCGGCCGCCGCGCGGGACGCGGTGAGGATCGTCGGCGGCGCGTGGCGCGGCCGCAGGCTCGCCACGCCGCGCACCGACGCCATTCGGCCGACATCGGACCGCCTGCGGGAATCGTTGTTCAACGTGCTCGCCCACGCCTACGACGACGCCGTCGCCGGCGTCCGGGTCCTCGACCTGTTCGCCGGTACGGGTGCCCTCGGCTTCGAGGCGCTCTCGCGGGGCGCCGCCTACGCCCTCCTCGTCGACGAGGGCGCCGAGGCGCGCGCGGTGATCCGCGAGAACATCGAGGCCCTGGGTGCCGAAGGCGTGACGCGCCTGTTTCGGCGGGACGCGACCCGTCTCGGCCCGGCCTCCACGTCGGGCACCTTCTCGCTGGTCTTCTGCGATCCGCCCTACGGCCGTGATCTCGCGCCGCGCGCCCTGAAAAGCGCCGCCGAGGGCGCCTGGCTGGCGCCCGGGGCTCTCATCGTCGTCGAGGAGGTCGAGGCCGCGCAGGTCGTGTGGCCGGCCGGCTTCGCGGAACTGGAGCGGCGCGTCTACGGGGATACGGCCGTGGCGATCGCCCGATTCGCCGCCTGAATCGTGCTTAGTCCCGATCGCGCGAAGCCGGATCCGTAGCGCCGACTTGAGACCCGAAATGGATCGCCAGCCAGACGGTGGGTGAGTCGGTCCACTCCACCCGGTGCCGACGATGCGGCGCGATCAGCACGGCGTCACCCGCGACGAGGCGACGGGCCCCGGCCTCGTCGGCGAACCGAAGGTCGGCCGCGCCCGTCAGGATGGCGACCCACTCGGTATCCGGCTGGTCGTAGTAGAATCCCGGCGGGCTCGCCTGACCGGTCGAGACGATGCGCTCCACCCGCAGGCCCGGCTCGGAGACCAGGACCGACACGATCTCGTCGTCCGCCCGGAGCGGCAGGTCGGCGAGCAGGTGGGTCACGCGCGTCGGGAGAGAGTCCATGATCCCGCCTGCAGGGACCGCACGGCGCCGGATTGGCGCCGGGCAAGGCCCGGATGTCAGGAGTTGCGCAGAGCGCCGCCCGCCTGCGGTGCCGCGCCGTCCGACGTCTTGGTCTGACCGATCCGCGCCGCGGATTTGACGAGGGAGAGCACGTCGCGGCGCATCTGATCGTCAGCGATCTGATTGTAGGCCCGGAGCAGTTCGACGGCGCCGGCGACGCGCAGCAGCGCGGGACCGCTATCCGTCGTCGCCTCGGGCTCGGGCTCGAAGAAGCTCGAGACCGGAACGCCGAGCCGCTCGGCGATCGCCTGCAGGCGGCCGGCACCGACACGGTTCTTGCCGGTCTCGTACTTCTGGACCTGCTGGAAGCTGACGCCCAGCGCGCTGGCCAGCGCGGACTGGCTCAGTCCATTCGCCGCCCGAAGGAACGCGATGCGGCTGCCGACCCCGTGATCGATGGCTGTGGTCTGCTTCGGCTTGGGGGTTGGGTTCGCCATAGTGGGTAGTCCGGATGTTCTTGCTGTCTGCAGGCTTGCTCGCCCGGATCCAGGGCGCCAATCACAACCGACAGGTGCAACATTGCGCGGCCAAGATCCAGACCTGACATCTGTTAGTGCCACAGGTCAGCCGCGCGTGCAACGAATGGTTACGCTCTCGAAATCTTAGGTCCGGAAGACCGCAATTTGGGCCCTCCAGTGCCCGCCGCGAGAACAACTCAAATACCGGGCCCGATCAAATATAAGTGAGCGAGTTCAGCTAAAAATTCACTCTCGAACACTGCCGGGCGATATCGGGTTGCCTGCGCCGCGTTGGGCCCGGCGGGCCGATCCCAGTGAAATCCGTACGACAGCAAACGGTCGACTCAGGGCTCGGTGGCGCGCGCCGGCGACGGAATCACGCCGCCGGGCCGAGCCAATCGAGGACGATTCGCAACTGGTCGTCGTCGAGCAACGCGGGCGCGTGGCCGCAATCGGGAATCTCGACGCGGCGCGTCGGCGGTCCCCGGCGCGTCATCTCGTCGGCCGTCGAGGCGAGGAGGAGTTCCGAGTGCTCGCCGCGGAGCAGCAGGACCGGACAGGTGATCGCGTCCCAGTCGCGCCACATGCTCACGCTGTAGACGCGGCCCGGTCGGAAGGCGTCTCCGATGCCGGGATCGTAGTGGGGCCGCCAGCCGCCGTTGGGCTCCTGGAAGAAGCTGTGCTTGGCGATGTGGCGCCACTGCTCGTCGGTGAGCGGCCCGAACGCGCCCAGCACCGTGCGCAGACGCGATTCGCCCGAGGCGAGGTTATGGTGCAGCCGGGGCGCGTCCCGCAGGCGCGACCCGATCTCGCGGATGGGCGCCCAGGGCAGGAACGGGCCGATATCGTTGATCACCATCCGGCGGATCGGGGTGCGGGCGGCCGCGGCCAGGACCATGCCGGTCAGGCCGCCGAGAGACGTGCCCACCCAGTCGATCTTCCCGGGGACCCGGAGATGGGCGATGAGCGCGGCCATGTCGGCGGCGTATTGCGGCAGGCCGTAGAGTTCCGGGTCCTTCAGCCATCCGCTGAGGCCGCGCCCGGGCAGGTCCGGGCAGATCACCCGGTACCCGAGCTTCGCGAGGCGATAGCCGAGGGCGTCGAAATCGCGGCCCTGGCGGCTGAGACCGTGGACGCAGACGACGACGTGCGGGCTGTCCGGGTCACCCCATTCCACGTAGGCGATGCGGTGGAAGTCGTGGGGCGCGTAGGCCTGGAAATGGCCGGTCCGGAACGGCACGTCGGCGCGGCTCAGGTCGTCGAGCCGCGGCGTCGCCTCAGGTCCGGGAACGGGCGCCGCGGTGCCGGCCGTCACGGGGTCTCCGTGCGCGCGGCGGCCTCGCGGGCGAGACGGCCGGTCGTCTGATGGAGGTCGACCATCTGGTCGGTCAGCCGGCGCGCCTGCTCCTGCAGGAACGCGATGTTCAGCGCCGCGACCTCGCGGGCATCTGCCGCCTTGGCGACGCGGTCCGCGAAGTCGAGGCTCGCGCGGACATTGGTGTCGGAGGCCACGAGGATCCGGTGGCCGATCTCGCGCATCGCCGCCATGGCGTGGACGGCGTTGTCCTCGAACGCGTTGTAGAGCCGGGCGCCGGCGGCGTCCCACTGCTCGCGCACCCGGCGGGCGCCGGCCACGTTGCTGTCGGTGAGTTGGTGCGCGGTCTCGCGGCTGGAGCCCATCACCGCGCGCCAGCCCTCGAAGCTCTGCGCCATCGAGGCCTCGAAGGCGTTCAGCGCCATCTCGCCCGCCTCGGCGAAGCGCTCGTACGCCTCGCGCGCCCGGGCGACGCTGCCCTCCACCGCGGCGCGGCCGGTCTCCCCGGAGATCGCCGGCAGGTTGTCGTTCCCCACAATCGTCTCCCGCAGATGGGCCGGTCGCACGCGGTCCCGACGGCGCGTCGCTGGAATACGGGCATCCGCCAGGGGCGATCTCCCGTCAACAGGGCCCTGTAACAGAATCCGCGCGCGGCCCACATTGTCACGGTGGCCGCGATTGACAGGCACGACGGCGGCGAAATCTTCGTCGCGCGGAGCGCACGCCACGCCCGCCGCCCGATCAGAAGGCTGCACGATGACGGACACCCGTCCGACCCAGACCGAGGTCCGCGAGACGGGCTCTCATCCGTTCGAGGCCGGGCTCGCGCGCCGGCCGGCCAACTACGTCCCGCTGACCCCCGCCAGCCTGCTGGCGCGGGCCGCCGCCGCGGCGGGCGGGCGGATCGCCGTAATCGACGGCCACCGCCGGCTCACCTACGCGGACCTCTACGCGCGTTGCCGGCGCCTCGCCGCGGGCCTCGCGGCCCGGGGGGTCGGGCCACTCGACACCGTGGCGATCCTGGCGCCGAACGTCCCGGAGATGATCGAGGCGCACTTCGCCGTGCCGATGCTCGGCGCGGTGCTGAACCCGCTGAATACGCGCCTCGACGCGGCGACGATCGCGTTCTCGCTGCGGCACGGGGGCGCCCGGGCGCTCCTCGTCGAGGCCGAGTACGCCGCGCTGGCCGCGCGGGCGCTCGCGGAACTCGCCGAGCCGGTCCTCGTCGTGGTGATCGGCGCGACCGGGATCGACGGGGCCCTGCCCTACGAGGATCTGCTGGCCGAGGGCGATCCGGACTACGCCTGGCACGGCCCGGAGGACGAGTGGCAGTCGCTCTGCCTGCTCTACACGTCGGGGACGACCGGCGATCCCAAAGGCGCCGTCTACAGCCATCGCGGCGGCTATCTCCAGGCGCTCGGCAACGCCGTCACGTTCGGCCTGACCGGCGAGAGCGTGTATCTTTGGACGCTGCCGATGTTCCACTGCAGCGGTTGGTCCTACCCATGGGCGAGTGTCGCCGCCTGCGCCACGCAGGTCTGCCTGCGCAAGGTCGAGCCAGCGGCGATCTTCAGGCTGATCGCCGAGCACGGGGTGACGCATCTGTGCGGCGCCCCGATCGTCCTCTCGATGATCGCGCACGCGCCGGCGCAGGACCGTGTGCCGTTCCCCCAGCGCGTGCGCTGCGCGGTCGGCGGCGCGGCGCCGTCCTCGACGATCATCCGCACCATGGAGGAGCTCGGCTTCCAGGTGACGCATCTCTACGGCGCCACCGAGAGCTACGGCCCCGCGACGGTCTGTCTGGCGCAGCCGGACTGGACCGATCTCCCCGACACCGAGCGACACGCCCGCATGGCCCGCCAGGGCGTGCCGCTGGCCACGCTCGAGGCGGTGAGCGTCGCCGACGTCGCGAGCGACGCGCCGGTGCCGCGGGACGGCACGACGGTCGGCGAGATCCGCCTGCGCGGAAACACGGTGATGAAGGGCTACCTCGGCAACCCGGGCGCGACCGAGGAGGCCCTCGCCGGCGGCTGGTACCGGACCGGCGACCTCGCGGTCTGGCATCCCGACGGGTCGGTGGAGATCAAGGACCGGGCGAAGGACATCATCATCTCGGGCGGCGAGAACATCTCCAGCCTGGAGGTGGAGGAGGTGCTGATGCGCCATCCCGCCGTGATGCTGGCGGCCGTCGTGGCGCGGCCGGATCCGACCTGGGGCGAGAGCCCCTGCGCGTTCCTGGAGGTGAAGCCCGGCGCAGCGGTGCCGAGCGACCAGGAGTTGATCGCGTTCTGTCGCGAGCACATGGCGCGGTTCAAGGTGCCGAAGACGGTGGTGTTCGGGCCGCTGCCGAAGACCTCGACCGGCAAGATTCAGAAATTCGTCCTGCGCGAGCAGGCGCGGACCCTCTGACCCGCGCCGGTCCCGTGACGGGAGCCGTTTCGGGCGACCACTACAGGCCGGAGACGAGGTGGCCGCCGTCGACCGCCAGGACGCTGCCGGTCATGTAGGCGCCGGCCTCCGAGGCCAGGAGCAGGAGCGGCCCGTCGAGTTCGGCGGCCTCGCCCAGCCGGCGCTGCGGAATGCGCCTGATCAGCGCCCGGCCGGCATCGGACTCGAAGAAGGCGTCGTTGAGCTCGGTCTTGATGTAGCCCGGCGCGAGGGCGTTCACCCGGATCCCGTAGCGGGCCCACTCGAGCGCGAGGCTCTTGGTGAGCTGGACAACCGCCGCCTTCGAGGTGGCGTAGGGCGCGAGCCCGCCGGTGACCCGCAGCCCGAGGATCGACGCGATGTTGACGATGCTGCCGCCCGCCCCGTGCCGGACCATGCGCCGGCCGGTGGCCTGGGCGACCTGCCAGACGCCTTTGAGATTCGTGTCGAGCACCGCGTCCCAGTCGGATTCCGCGAGGTCGAGGGCCGGCTTCGTCGCCGTCACGCCGGCATTGTTCACCAGCACCGCCACCGGTCCGAAGCGCTCTTCGGCGGCGTCGAGCGCCCGCTCAACGCTCGCGGCGTCGGTGACGTCCATCACGACGGCGTGGGCCTCACCGCCCGCCGCCGCGACGCGATCGACGGTCTCGGCGAGGGCGTTGGCCCGGCGGGCGCCGAGCGACAGGCGCGCGCCTGCGCGGGCCAGGGTCCCGGCGAAATGGCGGCCGAGGCCGCTGGAGGCCCCGGTGACGAGAACGTGGCGGCCAGCGAGGTCGAACGGATTCGCCATCTCAGCGGGCCGCGGCGACGCTCGGCAGGGCGACCCGGAACGCGCCGGTGATGACGAAATCGGTCATGGCTCTGCGCTTCCCCTGCACGCGCCGCCAGTCTTCAGGCCGCGGCGCCGGACCCTGTTGTGGACCGGCTCCGCCGGGTCCGCCAGCCGGCACGGAGCCCCTGCCCGCTCATCGGCGGCCGAACAGCCGCTCGATGTCAGCGAGCTTCAGTTCGATCGAGGTCGGGCGACCGTGGTTGCACTGTCCGGAATTGGGCGTCGCCTCCATCTCGCGCAGCAGGGCGTTCATCTCCTCCGGCCGCAGGCGACGCCCAGCGCGGATCGAGCCGTGGCAGCTCATGCGCGACAGGATCGCGTCGAGACGTCGCCCGAGCGGGCCGCCCTCCGTCGCCGGGACGCCGCCCTCCTCGTCGCCGCTGGCCTCCAGGGCGTCGAGGATGTCGGTGACGAGGTTGCGCGTCGAGGCTCCGATCAGCGCCGCCGGCACCTCCCGCACGAGCACCGCTCCGGGCCCGAAGGCCTCGATGGTGAGGCCCAGCCGGTCGAGATCGGGAGCGGCCGCGACGAGCCGGTCGGCCTCCTCGGGGCTCATCTCGACCACGTCCGGGATCAGGAGGCCCTGCCGGGCGATGCCGCCTGCCTCCCGCTCGGCCTTCATCCGCTCGTAGACGAGGCGCTCGTGGGCGGCGTGCTGGTCGACGATCACGAGGCCGTCGCGGGTCTGGGCGAGGATGTAGGTCTCGTGGATCTGCGCGCGGGCGGCCCCCAGCGGATGATCGAGCGCCTCCACAGCGTCGGCGGCAACGCGGGTGTCGGCCTGGGGCGGGGCCGCCACGGCTTCGGGCTCGGGCCCGGCCCAGACGGCCTGAGCGGCCTCGCCGAAGCCGGGCGGCTCGACCTGCGCCGGCTGCGGCGCCGGCCTCCACGCCGCCGAGGAACGGTAGCCGGGCGGCGCTGCCACCGAGGGTGCACCGCTCGGGAACGGGCCCGGCCGCGTCGGCCGGAACAGGCTCGGCGCGGTGGCGCCGCTGTGGGTGGCGAGCGGCGCCCCGGCCGGGCGCAGGGCGTCGAGGGTCCGCGCGGCGCCGGTGGTGGCCGAGCGGGCGCCGCCGCGGCGCAGGGCGTCGTGGATCGCGCTCACGATCAGCGCCCGCACGAGGCCCGGCTCGCGGAAGCGCACCTCGGTCTTGGCCGGGTGGACGTTCACGTCGACGAGGCCGGGGTCGCACGCGACGGCGAGGCCGAGAACCGGGTGCCGGTCGGAGGCCAGCGTGTCGGCGTAGGCGCCGCGGATCGCCCCGAGCAGGAGCCGGTCGCGCACGGGGCGGCCGTTGACCGCGAGGTGGATATGGGTCGCCGCACCGCGATGGTAGGTCGGCAGGCCGACATGGCCCGTCACCGCGAAGCCCTCCCGGGCCAGGGAAACCGGCAGGGCGTTGGCGAGGAAGTCCTGTCCCAGCACCGCCGCGAGCCGGCGCAGCTCCGCCTCGGCCCCGGTCTCGGCCGGCAGGACCAGGGGCTGGCCGGAATCGGCCCGCAGGGTGAAGCGGATGCCCGGCTGCGTCGCGGCGAGGCGGCGCAGCGTCTCGGCGATGGCGGCGTTCTCGGCCCGGTCCGATTTCAGGAACTTGAGCCGCGCCGGCGTGGCGGCGAAGAGCTCGGTCACCTCGATCCGGGTGCCGCGCTGGGCCGGGGCCGGACGGACCTGCCCCTTCATCCCCGCGTCGACGGTGAGGCTCGCCCCCGCCTCGGCCTCCGGCGTGCGGGTGACGATGGCGAGCCGCGACACCGCGCCGATCGACGGCAGGGCCTCGCCGCGGAATCCCAGGGTGTCGATCGCCGTGAGGTCGCCGCCCGGGAGCTTGGAGGTGGCGTGCCGTTCGACCGCGAGGTCGAGATCGTCCGGCGTCATGCCGCGGCCGTCGTCGACGACCCGGATCAACCGGCGCCCCCCGGCCTCGACGGTGACCTCGATCGCCCGGGCCCCGGCATCGATCGCGTTCTCGACCAGCTCCTTAACGGCCGAGGCCGGGCGCTCGACCACTTCGCCCGCGGCGATGCGATCGACGAGGACGGGGTCGAGGCGGCGGACGGACGGCGCGGACAGGGAGGACATCGGCGCGTAGGATAGTCCCTGCGCGGCGGCGATCCAATTGGCCGGTCGTGCCGACCCGTCAGGCGCGGCGCTTCGACCCGCCCAGGGAGATGCGGCCGGCGCCCCCGCGCGGTCCGTGGCTCGCCGCCGCCACGGGACGGCGGGACAGGTCGTAGAGGACGTTCCCGACGAGGCCCGCGGTCCGCCGGAGGGTCGGGCCCTCGCAGGTCGCCGCGACGCGGACGCCGATCGCGTGGGTGTGACTGCGGCCGTAGAGCCAGACGGCGAGCCGGGCGCGCGTCGCCTCCGGGATCCCGTCGAGCAGAAGCGCGGCCCCGTCCGGGTCGGCCTTGATCAGGCGGCCGACCACGTCCGGTGCGACCGGGCAGTCGAGGGCCGGGTCGTCGATGCTGAGCGTTCGGTCCTGGGTCATGGTGGCCCTGACAGCGTGGAGCCGTCAGCGTGGGCAGTCTTGGTTAACGAAAGCTCACCACAAGTCGCAGCCCCGATCCGCCATTGCAGGTCGCGACGGGGGCGTTGCCGCGATGCAACCGCCACCCGCCCCGGATCCCGCGTCCTAGAGCGGCCGTCGGATCAGCCGGGCGATCAGGCCGACGATGCCCTCGCGGAACAGCAGCACGCAGAGCACGAAGACGCAGCCCTGGATGATCGTCACCCAGGCACCGAACTGCGCCAGATAGGTCTCCATCGTGACGATCACCAGCGCGCCGACGATCGGCCCGAACACCGTCCCCATGCCGCCGACGAGCGTCATCAGCACCACTTCGCCGGACATCGACCAGTGCACGTCGGTGAGCGAGGCGAGCTGGAAGACGATCGCCTTGGTGGAGCCCGCGAGCCCGGCGAGCGTCGCCGAGAGCACGAACACCGCGAGCTTGTACTGGCTGGCGCGGTAGCCGAGCGAGATCGCCCTCGGCTCGTTGTCGCGGATTGCCTTCAGCACCTGCCCGAAGGGCGAGTGGATGATCCGGTAGATCAGCAGCATCCCGGCCATGAACACGACGGCCACGACGGCGTACATCACCCGGTCGTCGGCGAGGCTGATCGCGCCGAACAGGTTGCCGCGCGGCACCGCCTGGATGCCGTCCTCGCCGCCGGTGAACTTCGCCTGCAGGGAGAAGAAGAACACCATCTGGGCGAGCGCCAGGGTGATCATCGAGAAGTAGATGCCCTGCCGGCGGATCGCCAGGGCGCCGAAGACCAGACCCAGCAGGGCGGCCGTGACCGTGCCGGCGAGGATCGCGAGCTCGGGCGTGAAACCCAGGCTCTTGGCCGTGTACGCGCAGAGGTAGCTCGCCATGCCGAAATAGGCGGCGTGGCCGAAGGAGAGCAGGCCGCCGTAGCCGAGCAGGAGGTTGAAGGCGAGCGCGAACAGCGCGAAGCACAGCACCTTCATCAGGTAGACGGGGTACAGGACGAGCGGTGCCACGACGAGCAGCACCGCGATGCCCACGAAGATGAGGCGGTGGAGCGCCTTGTCGTCCCGACTCGTCGGCACGGCGGCGGCGATCGGGGCGGCGTCGAGGGCGGCGGTGTCGGCCATGGGGGTGCCTCAGATCGCGATCAGGCCGTGCGCCCGAACAGGCCGGCGGGTTTGACGAGCAGCACCAGCACCATGATCACGAAGATCACGGTGGCGGACGCCTCCGGATAGAACACCTTGGTCAGTCCCTCGACGAGGCCCAGGGCGAAGCCCGTGATTACCGAGCCGATGATCGAGCCCATGCCGCCGATCACCACCACAGCGAAGACCACGATGATGATGTCGGCGCCCATGTTGGGATTGACCGAGTAGATCGGCGCAGCGAGCACCCCGGCGAAACCCGCGAGCGCGACGCCGAACCCGTAGGTCAGCGTCAGGAACAGCGGCACGTTGACCCCGAACGCCTGGACCAGGGTCGGGTTCTCGGTTGCGGCGCGCAGATAGGCGCCGAGCTTGGTCTTCTCGATCACGAGCCACGTCGCGATGCAGACGGTCAGCGAGGCGACCACCACCCAGGCGCGGTAGTTCGGCAGGAACATGAAGGGCAGGCGCTGGCCGCCGGACAGCTCGGCCGGGATCGCGTAGGGCAGACCCGACACGCCGTACTGGTTGCGGAACAGGCCCTGGATGATCAGCGCGAGACCGAAGGTCAGCAGCAGGCCGTAGAGGTGGTCGAGCTTGTGGAGCCGGGCGATGAGCACCCGCTCCAGCACGATGCCGAAGGCGCCCACCACGAGCGGTGCGAGCCCCAGCGCCCACCAGTAGCCGAGACCGACATAGGTGAGCAGCATCCAGGCCACGAACGCGCCCATCATGTAGAGCGCGCCGTGGGCGAAGTTGATGATGTTCAGGAGCCCGAAGATGATCGCGAGCCCGAGCGACAGGATCGCGTAGAACGAGCCGTTGATCAGGCCGAGCAGGAGCTGACCGAACAGGGCCTGCGTCGGCACACCGAAGATCGTGGTCATGGCCGGTCTCCGCGCCCCGAACCCACCGTCAGCCCTTCACCAGGGGGCAGTTGCCCTCGTTGAGCGGCCGGAAGACCTGGTCGCCGGGAATCGTCTCGAGCTTCTTGTAGAGGTCCCACTCGCCCTTCGACTCGGCGGGCTTCTTGACCTCGAACAGGTACATGTCGTGGATCTTGCGGCCGTCCGCGCGGATCACGCCCTTGCCGAACAGCGGGTCGTCCGTCGGCATCGCCTTCATCTTGGCGACCGTGGCGGCGCCGTCGGCGGTCGACTTCGTCTCGGCCACAGCCTTCAGGTAGTGGAGCACGTCCGAGTAGACGCCCGCATGGTTCGCGGTCGGCTTCGAGCCGTTCTTCATCTGCTTGGCGAACCGGTCCGAGAAGGCGCGGGTCTGGTCGTTCAGGTCCCAGTAGAACGGCTCGGTGAGCACCAGCCCCTGCGCCACCTTGGTGCCCAGCGAGTGCACGTCCGAGGAGAAGACCAGGAGGCCGGCGAGCGCCTGGCCGCCCTCGGTGATGCCGAATTCACCCGCCTGCTTGATCGCGTTGATCGTGTCGGTGCCGGCATTGGCCAGCCCGATCACCTTGGCGCCCGAGCCCTGCGCCTGCAGCAGGAAGGACGAGAAGTCCGAGGTCGGGAACGGCGTCTTCACCGAGCCGACGACCTTGCCGCCGTTCTTGGTGATGACCGTGCTGGTGTCGCGCTGGAGGGTCTGGCCGAACACGTAGTCGGCGGTGAGGAAGAACCACGTGTTGCCGCCGCGCTTGACCATCGCGCCGCCGGTGCCGTTGGCGAGCGCCACCGTGTCGTAGACCCAGTGGATGGTGTTCGGCGTGCATTGCGGGCCGGTGAGGTCGGCGGTGCCGGCGCCGGTATCGATGAAAACCTTGTTCTTCTCCTTGGTGACCTGGCTGATCGCCAGCGCCACCGAGGACGTCACGCCGTCCGTGATCATGTCAACGGCGTCGCGGTCGTACCATTGCCGGGCGATGGCCGCGCCGACATCCGGCTTGTTCTGGTGGTCGGCCGAGACGATCTCGACCTTCAGCCCGTGCTGCTCGGGCTTGAAATCCTCGACCGCGAGCTTCGCGGCCACGACCGAGCCCTCGCCACTGATGTCCGAGTAGGCGCCCGAGCGGTCGCCCAGGATGCCGATCTTCACGTTCGTCTGCGCGGCTGCGGTGCCCATCATCAGGGCGCCGGCGAGGGCGGCGAGGGTCACGGGCCGGGCGATGCGTCCGAGCATTTTCGTTTCCATCCTCCAGCGGCGCGGCGGATCTCCGCCGGCCGAATATCGAGTCGCCGTTTTCTGGCGCTTCTACGGTTTTCGCGTGCGAGATTCAGACGCCGAGATAGGCGTGCAGCTTGTCGATATTGGCGTCAAGCTCGGCATTGGGGATCATGTCGACCACCCGCCCCTGCTCGATCACGAAGTGCCGGTCCGCCAAAGTCTGGGCGAAGCGGAAATTCTGCTCCACCAGGACGATGGTGTAGCCCTGAGTCTTCAATTGCTGGATCGTCCGGCCGATCTGCTGGACGATGACCGGCGCGAGACCTTCCGTGGGCTCGTCGAGCAGGATCAGCTTGGCGCCGGTGCGCAGGATGCGCCCGATCGCCAGCATCTGCTGCTCGCCGCCCGAGAGCTTGGTGCCCTGGCTGCCGGCGCGTTCCTTGAGGTTCGGGAACAGCGTGTGGATGTCTGCCACTGACATGCCGCCGGGCTTCACCCGCGGCGGCAGCATCAGGTTCTCGTGGACCGTCAGGCTCGCGAAGATGCCGCGCTCCTCCGGCACGTAGCCGATCCCGAGCCGGGCGATGTTCCGCGACGCCATCCGGACCGTCTCGACGCCGTCGTAGACGATCGAGCCCGAGCGCTTGCCGAGGATCCCGATGATCGCCCGGAGGGTCGTGGTCTTGCCCGCGCCGTTGCGGCCGAGCAGCGTGATCACCTCGCCCGCGCGCACGTCGATGTCGATGCCGTGGAGGACGTGGCTCTCGCCGTACCAGCCCTCGAGGCCGCGGACGGTCAGCAGCGCGTCGGTCGCGGCCGCCGGAGGTGTCTTCAGAGCCGCCTCAGGCATGTCCCGCCCCGATATACGCTTCGACCACGCGCGGATCCTTCGAGACCGTGGCGTAGTCGCCCTCGGCCAGCACCTGCCCGCGGGCCAGCACGGTGATCCGGTCCGACAGGGAGGCGACCACGGAGAGGTTGTGCTCCACCATCAGGATGGTGCGGTCCTTCGAGACCCGGCGGATGAGTTGCGCCGTGCGCTCGACGTCCTCGTGACCCATGCCGGCCATCGGCTCGTCGAGGAGCAGCATCTCCGGATCGAGGGCGAGGGTCGTGGCGATCTCGAGCGCGCGCTTGCGCCCGTAGGACAACTCGACCGCGAGCACGTCGGCGAAGTCGGAGAGGCCCACCGCCTCGACGAGGGCGAGCGCCTCGCCGTTCAGCGCGCGCAGGACCCGCTCGGGCCGCCAGAAGTCGAAGGAATCGCCGCGCCGGCGCCGCTGGAGGGCGATGCGGACATTCTCCATCACCGTGAGGTGCGGGAACACGGCCGAGATCTGGAACGAGCGTACGAGCCCGAGGCGGGCGACGTCCGCCGCCTTCAGGCCGGTGATGTCGCGGTCCTTGTAGCGGATCGTTCCCGCGGTCGGGATCAGGAACTTCGTCAGGAGGTTGAAGCAGGTGGTCTTGCCGGCTCCGTTCGGCCCGATGAGGGCGTGGATGGTGCCGCGCTCGACCTGCAACGCCACGCCGTTGACGGCCCGGAATCCGCGGAATTCCATCGTCAGGCCATCGGTCGCCAGGATTACATCCCGTGCCAAGCGTGTCCCTCCCGGGTTCGATTTCTTGCCGCCATATCGCCGATCCCAAGCCGCGCAGTCCATCGCAAACGCTCGTGGCGGCGCGACAATCCCCCGGGAGTGATATCAGTGGCCCTCCGTGTCACGACGGCCGCCGGACTGAACTTGACCGCGCCGCGCGCCGCACTTAACTCAGACAATTCGTCGAGTGGCTTTTCTGAGAGGTTTCGGCATGGGCGATCGCCCGGCCTACATCGCCGTCGACTGGGGCACGACGAACCGGCGGGCCTTCGCCGTCTCGGAAGCGGGCGTCATTCTCGACAGCCTGCACGACGAGCGTGGCGTCCTCGCCCTGTCGCCCGACGCCTATCCGGCGGAGATCGCGGCCCTGCGCGCGCGACTGGGCGCTGACCTCATCGTCGCCGTCGGCATGATCGGCTCCAACCGGGGCTGGCAGGCGGCGCCCTACGTGGCCGCGCCGGCCACCCTCACCGCCCTGGCCGAAGCCTGCCTCGAGCCCGCCCCGGGCGTCCGGATCGTCCCCGGCGTCGCTCTGCGGGGCGGTGGTCGCCCCGACGTGATGCGGGGCGAGGAGATCCAAGTCTTCGGGGCGATCGGAGCGGGCGTGGTGCCGGCGACGGCCCTGTTCTGCCAGCCCGGTACGCACAACAAGTGGATCGAGACCTTCGACGGGGCCATCACGGACTTCACCACCGTGATGACCGGGGAATTCTTCGCCCTCCTGCGGGCACACGGGATCCTGGCCGGGACGCTCGACGGCGCGATCGGGGATGGGGCCCCCTTCCGCGCGGGTGTCCGGCGCGGCCTCGCGTCCCGCAACCTCGCCGCCACCCTGTTCGAGGTTCGCTCCGGCCTCCTGCTCGACCGGCTCGCCCCGGAGGACGCGGCGGCCCATGCCAGCGGGATCCTGATCGGCGCCGATATCGGCACCCGGGACGACCTCCGGCGGCGCCCGGTCCATCTCCTCGGCGGCGGCCGCCTCGGGGCACTCTACGCCGCCGCCATCACCGAAGCGGGCGGGGATCCGGTGATCGTGCCGGACGGTTCAACCACGGCCGGTATCCACGCCATCTGGAGTCTGCGGGCATGACCATCCTCGACCGGTTCGAGGCGGCCTTCGCGGCCTGCCCCCTCGTCGCCATCCTGCGGGGGCTCACGCCGGACGAGGCACTCGCCGTGGGGGAGGCGCTGGTCGGAGCCGGGTTCACCCTCGTCGAGGTGCCCCTCAACTCGCCGGACCCGCTCCGGAGCATCGCGACGCTCGCCGAGCGCCTCGCCGGGCGGGCGCTGGTCGGGGCCGGCACGGTCCTGACGCCGACTCAGGTCGGCGAGGTCGCCGCTGCTGGCGGAACCCTCGTGGTATCGCCAAACGGCGATCCGGTCGTCATCGGCGCCACCGTCGCGGCGGGCCTTGTCTCCCTTCCGGGCTATCAGACGCCCACGGAGGCTTTCGCGTGCCTGGCGGCGGGAGCAACTGCGCTGAAGCTGTTCCCGGCGGATGTCGCGACGCCCCTGGCGCTCCGGGCGCATCGCGCGGTCCTTCCGCCGGACACGCGGGTTCTGGCCGTCGGCGGAGTCTTGCCCGAGACCATCGCGGGCTGGCGGCAGGCGGGCGCCGATGGATTCGGTCTCGGGTCCAATCTTTACCGGCCCGGGAAGGCGGCGGCCGACGTCGCCCGCGACGCCGCGGCCTACGTGGCGGCGTTCGAGCGCTCGGCCTGAAGACACCGACGGCGGGCCGTCCGGTCGGGCCGAGCAGACACGGCAGAGCGTGTCAGCCGCGCCCTCTGACCTTCGCGCGATGCGCGCCTCCGCAGGCGGCCTGACCGCGCCTTTGCGACCGGTTCACAGCGCGATCGCCGCCGCGTCGTCGCGGTCGGCCACTTCACCGGCGAGGCCCGACCGCGGGTCGCAGGCTGGCGGGGTGTCGCGCTATCGGCGGTTCGCGATCTCGCGGGCCGGCCGGTCGGATCGGTCGACCACCGTCCGGCACGCGCCGCTCAGCGACACCCGCTTCTCGCGGAGGCAGAGTGTGATCGCCCCCGCGTTCGGGATCTGGGCAGCGCACAGGCGCATCACGTCCGGCGTGCAGGCGGCCCGGTCCGCGCCGGTCTCCGCGAGCGCGGGCGCCGTGCCGACCAGGACCGCGAGGAGGGCGAAAGTGGCGGACTTCATCAAGGATGTCTCCTGAGCGGATCGGGGCCGCGAGCGGCCAAGCCTCGGCGTCCGGCGAGAACGCCGAGGCCGGAAAAGATATCCCGTCGTGCTTGTTTCAATCTGACGCAGGTTCGCGGCCGCGGAGCGAAAGGCCGCTGACGTCACGGACGTATCGCCGGTGCGATCGCACCGGTCGTCGCAGGCTCGACCAGAGCCGCGCCGACGACCGGTTGTGATCTCTGGCGATCGAGCTTGTCCGCCGAGACGAGGGCGGCGGCGATCAGGGCCGACACCGCCAGCGTCGCCTTCACCACGTCCCAGACCCGCGCGAGCATGGTCGATCTCCAACGGCGTCATCGAGTGCGAGCAGCGGATCCGCCTCATCAATCCGCCTGCCCCGCATCCTCGACCGGAGCCCTTCCCAAAACCTTTCCCGTGAACCCGAGGACTGCATATCGACCGTCGCGTGATGCAATCCGGTCTCACCCCGAGAACTCGCGCAGATTTCCCGCGCAGCATCTCACGCGAGCGTCGATCCCGCGGCCGCCTCGGCGGCCAGCGCCTCGAAGACCAGGGCGTGACGGCGCGCCAGGGCCTCGACATCGTGCGTGTACCCGCCGCCAATCACCGCGGCGAGCGCGATCCCACGGGCGCGGGCCTGCGCCACGACGTAGCGATCGCGGGCGAGCAGTCCGTCATCGGTGAGGCAGAGACGGCCGAGACGGTCGTCCCGATGGGGATCGACGCCCGCGTTATAGAAGACGAGATCCGGCGCGAACGCGTCGAGGAGCGGCGGCAGGCGGGCGCGCAGGACATCGAGATAGGCGGCGTCGTCGAGCCGGTCGGGCAGGCCGATGTCGAGGTCGCCGGCGATCTTCTGGGCCGGGTAGTTGTTCTCGCAATGGATCGAGAGCGTGAACAGGTCGGGACTGAGGGCGAGGCAGTCCGCGGTCCCGTCGCCCTGATGCACGTCGAGGTCGACCACGAGGACGCGCCGGACCAGACCTTCGGCCTGGAGGGTGCGGGCCGCCACCGCGACATCGTTCAGCACGCAGAAACCGGCGCCCTGCCGGCGCCGCGCGTGGTGGCTGCCGCCGGCGGCGCTGCCCGCGAGGCCTTCCGCGAGGGCGAGGCGGCCGGCCAAGAGGGTGCCGCCCACCGAGGCGCGGGAGCGGCGGACAAGGGCGGCGTCGACCGGCAAGCCGATCGCCCGCTCGATGCCCCGGCCGACATCGCAGGCGAGCACCGCGTCCACGTAGGCCGGATCGTGGGCGCGTAGCAGGATCTCGGCACTGGCGGGCTCCGGCGTGACGAAGCCTAGGGGCGCCAGACCCTTGGCGACCAAGGTCTCGGCGAGCAGGCCGTACTTGCGCATCGGGAACCGGTGGCCTGACGGGAGCGGCGCCTCGTAGGCCGGATGGAAGGCAATCGGCGGGATCACGCGGGCCGGCCCAGATCAGCCAGGAGGCACCGGGCCAGTGCCTGACCGCTGTCGTAGGCCGCCTCGATCCGGGCGCCGAGGCACCAATCCCCGCCTGCCCCGAGACGCAGGTCCGGATCGTACAGGCAGGGTTGCTCCAGGGCGGTCTCGACCTGGGCGTAGCGCCAGCGATGTGCCTCCGCGTGGGACGGCCGGAGCGTGGCGCCGAGGACGTCCTCGGCCGCTCCGAGAAGCGCGGCAATGACCGCCTCGCGCGGGGCCTCGAGATGTCCGCGGGACCAGGCGGGCGTCGCGTGCACCGTGAGCCGCGAGCCGGCAGGCCTCCCGGGCTTCGCGGAATCGTGCGCGATCAGGCCGATCGGATCGGTCCGAGGCTGGACGAGGACATCCCGCGGTCGCGTCTCCGTCGTCACCATGAGCGACCAGCACGGCGCATAGGTGGCGCGCCGGACACCGGGCAACGCGACGCCCGATGCCTCGAGCAGCGTCGTGACCTGAGGGGCCGGGAAGGTGATCGCGACGGCGTCGAACGGGCCGTGCACGGTGCCGGCCGCGTCCTCGAGGTGCCAGCGAGCTCCCTGCCGTCGAAGCCGCACGACGGTCGTCGCGCTCGATACCGGAAGGTCCGAGAGCAGGGCGCGGACGGGCTCCGTCATGCCCGGCACGCCGACATGGCGGTCGGAGCCGGCCCAGGGCGCGACGATGCCCAGCCGCGTCCACCGGCCGAGCTCGGCCGCGAAGGCGGGCCCGCGCGCGCGCATGAATTGCGCGCCGTGGTCGAACTGCATCTCACCGACCCGCCGGGTCGCCATGCGTCCCCCGACCCCGCGCCCCTTGTCGAAGACCCGGACGCGGAGGCCCGCCTCGGCCAGCCGGCGCGCGGCGGCCGCGCCTGCCATGCCGGCTCCGAGGACCGCGACAATTCCGTGCTCGTTCACGCCCCTGCCCCGTCTGAACGACCGGCCCCGCCGCCGCGTGAGGGCGAAGATAGGGGCCGAGCCACGCGGCGTCAGAGCGACGGAATCGCGCTCGTCATGGACGGGACCTGTGTTCGCGGCGCGGATACGGTCCGGCTGTCCGGCGAAGTCCCGCGGCGATGGGTGGCGCCGTGGTGCGGGTAGAGGGAATCGAACCCCCACGCCTTGCGGCTGGCGATTTTGAGTCGCCCGCGTCTACCAATTCCGCCATACCCGCGTGCCAGCGCTCTTCGCATAGGTCGGCGGCTCCGGCCAAGTGTTGTTTTGCGTCGGTCGGCGATCTGGCCAAGGCGGGGCGCCTATGCTCAAAGGGCGGCCGATCTCATAATCCGGGACCTTGAATGCTCCGCCGGCTCTACGCGTGGATCCTGGCCCTCAGTGACCGGCCATCCGCGCCCTACGCGCTCGGTGCTGTGGCCTTCGCCGAAAGCTCCTTCTTTCCGGTTCCACCGGACGTGATGCTCGTCCCGATGGCGGTCGCCCGGCCGGATCGGGTCTGGTTCTACGCCGCGATCACGACGGTCGCCTCGGTCCTCGGCGGTCTGGTCGGCTACGCCATCGGAGCCCTGCTGTTCGACTCCGTCGGTGAGTGGCTCATCCGCCTCTACGGCTTGCAGAACTCGGCCGCCACCTTCCAGGACTCCTACGCGCGCTACGGCCACTGGGTGATCCTGCTGAAGGGGCTCACGCCGATCCCCTACAAGCTCGTGACGATCACGTCGGGTTTCGCGCATTACAGCCTGTTCTGGTTCACGATCCTGTCGATCGTGACCCGCGGAGCCCGCTTCTTCATTCTCGCCGGATTGCTCGGCCGCTACGGTGTCCAGATTCGCGGCGTGCTCGACCGGCACCTGAACGCGGTCGCGGCGATCTCCGTCGCCGTCATCGTCCTCGGCTTCCTGCTCTTCAAGGTGATCCTGTAGCGATGAACACGGCGGCTGCCCTGCGCCTCAAGACCGCTGGCCTCTGGCTCGCGATCGCCTCCGCCCTCACCGTCGGGGCCGCGCTAGTCCTCCAGTACGGATACGGCTACGCGCCGTGCAAGCTCTGCCTGACCGAGCGGCTGCCCTACTACGCCGCCGTGCCGCTGGGCCTGCTGGCCCTGTTCCTGCCGGAGCGCTTGGCGCGGATCGCCCTCGGGCTCGCGGCCCTCGGCCTGCTCTACGGGGCCGGGATCGGGGTCTACCACGCCGGCGCGGAATGGGGCTTCTGGCCGGGACCCGCCGATTGCGGCGGCGGCACCGGCGCCAATCCGGGCCAGGTCGGCGACTTCCTCAACAGCCTGCAGACCACGAAGGTGGTCGACTGCTCGGTGGCCGCGCTCCGGGTGCTGGGCGTGTCGCTCGCCGGCTGGAGCGCCGCGATCTCGGCCGTGCTGGCCTCCTTCGCGGGGACCGCCGCGCTGCGTCCCTGACGCGCGCGGACCGGCGAGGCCGATCAGTTCCGGTCGTCGGGCAGGATCGGAATCGCCGCCACCTCGATGCCCTCGTCGATCAGGGCCCGCGCCTCCGCGGGGCTCGCCTCACCGTAGATCGAACGCCCTTCCGCCTCGCCGTAGTGGATCTTGCGCGCCTCCTCGGGGAAGCGCGCCCCGACATGCTCGGCATTCGCCACGACGTGCTCCCGGAGCGCGCGCAGCATCGCCCGCATCTGACGTTCCGGCTCGGCGATCATGGTCACCGGCGCCTCCGCCTTCGGGATCGGCGGCGGCGCGCGCTCCCGATCCGTGCGGGCGACGCTTGGCACCATCAGTGCCTTGCTGACCTTGGCGCTGTCGCAGACCGGGCACGTCACGAGGCCGCGCGTGACCTGCGTGTCGTAGGAATCGGAGGACGGGAACCAGCTCTCGAAGCCGTGCCCGGCATCGCAGACGAGACTGTACCGGATCATTCTGTTGCTTGCTGTGGTGACTACTGCGCGGCGCGAGTCCGCGGACCGACGCGCTCGACGGTGAAGGGCCGGCCGTGCTGCAGCGAGGGAATGCGGGCCCGGGCCTCCGCGACCTGCGCGAGGTCGATCTCCGCCAGGATGATCCCCGGCTCGTCCCCGCCGGCATCGGCCAGGACCCGGCCCCAGGGATCGACGATCAGCGAGTGGCCGTAGGTCTCGCGCCCGTCCTCGTGCCGACCGCCCTGCGCCGCCGAGATCACGAAGGCGCCGGTCTCGATGGCCCGGGCCCGTTGCAGGACGTGCCAGTGGGCCTCGCCGGTCTGCCGGGTGAAGCAGGCGGGGGCCGTCAGCACGTCCGCGCCCGCCTCGGCGAGGGCGCGGTACAGCGAGGGGAAGCGGATGTCGTAGCAGATCGTCAGGCCGAGCGTGGCCCACGGCGTCTCGGCCAGCACCGCGCGGGCGCCACCGGAATAGGTCGCGGATTCCCGCCAGCGCTCGCCGCTCGGCAGGTCGACGTCGAAGAGATGCAGCTTGTCGTAGGAGGCCAGGATCTCCCCGTCGGCGCCGATCAGGTAGGCGCGGTTGGCGATCTTGTCGCCGGCGCTGACCGCGATCGAGCCGATCTGGACGACCGTTCCGGTCTGACGCGCGGCCTCGCGGAGCGCCGCCAGGGTCGGGTCCTGCTCCTCGGTGGTGACGTGGGCGAACAGACGCTCGCGGCTCCGCTCCACCAGGGACGTCATCTCGGGAGTCTGCACGTAGGCCGCGCCCCGCGCCGACGCCTCGCGCACGCCCGCCACGGCCGCGTCGCGATTGGCGGCAGGGTCGCGCCCCGACCGCATCTGCACGCAGGCAGCCGTGAAGCGGCGCTCAGGCATCGGCCGTGTCCTTGAGCAGCGGGTCGAGCTTGCCGGCGCGATCGAGGGCGTACAGGTCGTCGCAGCCGCCGACATGCGTGGCGCCCACGAAGATCTGGGGAACGCTGGTGCGGCCGCCGGCGCGCTCGACCATGGTGGACCGGGCGCCCTGCACGCGCTCGACGTCGATCTCCTGGAAGGCGACGCCCTTCTCCTTCAGCAGGCTCTTGGCCGCCGAGCAGTAAGGACACCAAGCCGTGGTGTAGATTGTGACCGGCTGCATCGCGATCGTCGTCCCGCGCGTGAACTCGGGACATATAGGAGCGCGGGGCGCGCCTTGCCTATGCCCGTGTGGTCACAGGGCAACGCGCGCGCGCCGTCGACGAAGCACCGGCAGGATCAGGCGGCCAGGAGCTTCTCGACCTCGTTGACGAGGTCGCGGAGGTGGAAGGGCTTCGACAGGACCTTGGCGTCCTTCGGGGCCTTCGAATCCGGGTTGAGGGCGACCGCCGCGAAGCCGGTGATGAACATCACCTTGATGTCGGGATCGAGCTCGGTGGCGCGGCGGGCCAGCTCGATGCCGTCCATCTCGGGCATCACGATGTCGGTCAGCAGCAGCTCGAACGGCTCCTCGCGCAGCCGGTTGTAGGCGGAGAGGCCGTTGTCGAAGGACAGGACATCGTAGCCCGCGTTCTGCAGCGCCTTGGCCAGAAACCGGCGCATGTCGTTGTCGTCTTCCGCCAGCAGGATTTTCATCGGCCGGATCCGAGCCTTCGAGTCGAGAAGTTGATCCCATAAAGGGAGGCGATGGTAAACAAGGTGTTAGGATGGAGCGCGCAGCCGCCGCCGCGTGTCTCCCGGGCGACTGCGTCGGCCGCCGGTGCGGAGTGGACAGGCGATCGATCGCACACCACAGTGAGCGCCTGCCGTCCTCGTTCAACCGCCGGGGTGTCCACCAGCCGATGACTGCAACCGAACCGGTACAGCCAGACGCCTTCGGATTTGCCCCGGCCTTCGTGGTCGACGAGCCCGCGGCGCACACCCTGCCTTTCGTCTTCAATACCGGTCATTCCGGGGCCGTCTACCCCCCCGACTTCATCGCGGCCTCGCGGCTCGACGCGCTGACCCTGCGCCGCTCCGAGGATGCCCACGTCGACCGCCTGTTCGGATCGGTCGTCGGACTGGGCGCGCCGCTCCTGCGGGCCAACTTCCCCCGCGCCTTCCTCGACGTGAACCGGGAGCCCTACGAACTCGACCCGCGCATGTTCGAGGGGCGCCTGCCGCCCTTCGCCAACACCCGGTCGATGCGCGTCGCGGGCGGTCTCGGGACCGTGCCCCGGGTCGTCGCCGACGGCCAGGAGATCTACGCCCGGCGCCTGCCGGTCGCCGAGGCGACCGCCCGGATCGAGAGCCTGTACAAGCCGTATCATCGCGCGCTGCGCGGACTGGTCCAGCGCACGGCGCGCACCCACGGCCACTGCATGCTCGTCGATTGCCACTCGATGCCGTCCTCGAGCCTCGGCCGCGATCCGGACATGAAAGCCGACGTGGTGCTGGGCGACCGCTACGGCACGGCGTGCGCACCCGTCCTGATCGACGGATTCGAGGCCGCGTTCCGGGCCCGGGGTTTCCGCGTGGTCCGCAACAAGCCCTACGCCGGCGGCTTCATCACGGAGCATTACGGCGAGCCGAACCTCGACCGCCACGCGCTCCAGATCGAGCTGAACCGGGGTCTCTACATGAACGAGGCCAGCCTCGCGATGACGGCGGGCTTCCCGGCACTGGTCGAGGCGCTGCGCGGCGTCGTCGCCGATGTCGCCAAGGACCTCGACGATCTCGTCCCCCGCCGGATGGCCGCGGAATAGGGGCGCTGTCCCGACCGTTCACGAAGAAGAGCGGCGGTATACCGGAAAGAAAAAAGGCCACTCCCGAAGGAGCGGCCCGAAGTCTAGGGAGGAAACGCCCAAGAAGGGCAGCGAGACCGCGACGCCATCGCGATCTCGCAACGCACAAACTAAAGTGCGCCGCACAAGAAGCAAGCGCAATTCGCCCGCCGCGGCCGCTCTGCGCGCATACCTGAAGCGCGTTCTCTGGCCGCCGCGCGTCGCCGCGTGCAAGCGTAGCTCGGACGAGAGCGAGAACCGATGCGGTCACACGTGTCGCCTAGCGGGGCGCGGTGATCGGATCCGCGCCCGCAGCGCCGTTCAGCCCTGGCTCTTGAGCAGCTTCTCGATCTCGGCCCGCAGGGGTCCTGCGAGATCGTTCCGCTCAAGGGCGTAGGCGAGATTCGCCGTGAGGAAGCCGAGCTTCGAGCCGGTATCGTAGGTCCGGCCCTCGTAGCGCATGCCGTAGAACGCCTGCTTCTCCATCAGGTCGATCATGGCGTCCGTGAGCTGGATCTCGCCGCCCGCGCCCTTCTTGCCGTGCTCGAGGATCCCGAAGATCTCGGGCTGGAGGATGTAGCGCCCGGAGATGATGAAGTTCGACGGCGCCGTGCCCTGCTTGGGCTTCTCGACCATCCCGGTGATCTGGAAGGACTGGCCGTAGGTCTCGCCCACGCTGACGATGCCGTACTGGTGCGTCTCCTCGGGCGCCACCTCCTCGACGGCGATGATGTTGCCGCCGTGGCGATCGTAGGCGGCCAGCATCTGCTGCATACAGCCGCGGCTCAGCATGTCGGGGAGCAGCACCGCGAAGGGCTCGTCGCCGACGATCTCGCGGGCGCACCACACCGCGTGGCCGAGGCCGAGTGGCGCCTGCTGGCGGGTAAAGCTGGTCTGGCCGGCCTTCGGCAGGTCCTTCTTCAGCTCTTCATAGGCGGCCGTCTTCCCGCGCTCCTGAAGGGTGTGGTCGAGCTCGAACGCGATGTCGAAATGGTCCTCGATCACCGCTTTGCCGCGGCCGGTGACGAAGATGAAGTGCTCGATCCCGGCCGCGCGCGCCTCGTCGACGACGTGCTGCACCACTGGCCGGTCGACGACCGTGAGCATCTCCTTCGGGACCGCCTTCGTGGCGGGCAGGAAGCGCGTGCCGAGGCCCGCGACGGGGAGGACGGCCTTGCGGATCGGTTTCATCGAGCGGTAACCCCGGAACTGGATGGAACGACGTGGTCAGCTGTGCGGTCAGTGAGATAGCTTAACGCGAGCCGTCGCAAGCATGTACATCGTTAGTATGAGGCGGCGGGGCGTAAATTTCCCGTCTGCAAAGGCGTAAGCAGTTGCCGGGATGGCGGCAGTGAGGGCGAGATGGCGGTTCTGGTGACGGGGGGTGCCGGCTACATCGGCAGCCACATGGTGCTGGCGCTCCTCGACGCCGGCCATGAGGAGGTCGTCGTCCTCGACGATCTCTCCACCGGCTTCGACTGGGCGGTCCCAGAGGGTGTGAAGCTCGTCGTCGGCGACGTGGCCGACCAGGCCCTCGTGACACAGACCATCCTGCAGCACCGCATCGATGCCCTGGCCCACTTCGCCGCCAAGATCGTCGTGCCCGAATCCGTAGCCGACCCCCTGGGCTACTACCTCGCCAACACGGTGAAGACCCGCGCGCTGATCGAGGCGTCGGTGCGTGCCGGCGTCAAGAATGTCATCTTCTCCTCGACCGCGGCCGTCTACGGTGAGCCCGAGGCCTCGCCGGTTCCCGAGGACCTGCCGCTGAAGCCGATCAATCCCTACGGCCGCTCGAAGCTGATGAGCGAGTGGATGATCGCCGACGCCGCCGCGGCGCACGGCTTCTCCTACGTGGTCCTGCGCTACTTCAACGTCGCCGGCGCGGATCCGGAGGGACGGTCCGGCCAGTCGACGCCCAACGCCACGCACCTGATCAAGGTGGCCACGCAGGCAGCGCTCGGCCAGCGCGCCCGGCTCGACGTCTTCGGGACCGACTACCCGACCCCGGACGGGTCGTGCCTGCGCGACTACATCCAGGTCTCGGACCTCGCGGAGGCGCATCGCCTCGCCCTCGACCATCTGCGCTCCGGTGGCGAGAGCCTGACGCTGAACTGCGGCTACGGGCGCGGTTATTCGGTCCTCGAGGTCGTCGAGGTCGTGAAGCGGATCTCGGGCCGCGACTTCGAAGTGCGGCTGTGCCCGCGCCGGCCCGGCGATCCGGCCCAAATCGTCGCCGAGGCGGCGCGCATCCGCGATCGCCTGGGCTGGCAGCCCCGGCACGACGACCTCGACGCCATCGTCGGCCAAGCCCTCGCCTGGGAAGAACGCCTGGAGAAGCGCAATCGGATCTGACCGGATGCATTCCCGTCGATGGATCCTGGCCGCGGCGGCGTGCCTCGCGACCGGCCCGGCCCGCGCCGAGGACGCCTTCCGGGCGTTCGTCGAGGCCCTGCGTCCGGACGCGGCGGCGCGGGGCGTCTCCGCCGCGACCTTCGACGCGGCGTTCCGCGGGATCACAGGACCTGATCCCGGTATCCTGGCGCGAACCCGCCGCCAGAGCGAGTTCAGCCGGCCTGTCTGGGAGTACCTCGTCGGCGCGGTCTCGGCCGGCCGCATCGCGCGCGGTCGCGACCGCGCCGCCACCCTCGCGTCGACCCTGACGGCGATCGAGGCCCGCTACGGCGTTCCGGGTCCGGTGGTGATGGCGTTCTGGGGCGTCGAGTCGGATTTCGGAGCGAGTGCGGGCAGCGTCCCGACCGTCCGGGCGCTGGCGACGCTCGCCGAGGCGCGGCACCGCGGCAGCCTGTTCCGCGACGAGCTCCTCGCCGCCCTCACGATCCTGCAGCGCGGCGACATCGCGCCCGACCGGATGAGCGGCAGCTGGGCTGGCGCGATGGGTCAGGTGCAATTCCTGCCCTCCACCTACCTGGCCCACGCGGTCGACTTCGACGGCGACGGCCGGCGCGACATCTGGACCAGCGCGGCGGATTCGCTGGCCTCGATCGCCGCCTATCTCAAGGATCTCGGCTGGAATCCGACCTTTTCCTGGGGCTACGAGGTGCGCCTGCCGAAGGAGTTCGACCTGAGCCGCTACGCGGGCGATCTCGCGAGCTTCGCCGAGCGCGGCGTTCGCCGCACCGACGGGCAGCCGCTGCCGGGGGCCGGGCGCGCCAGCCTGTTCCTGCCCGGAGGCCTCGGCGGGCCGGTCTTCCTGATCACCGATAATTTCGAGGTGGTCCGGGGCTACAACACATCGGATTCCTACGCGCTGGCAGTGGGTCACCTTGCCGACCGCCTCGCCGGCGGTCCGCCGCTGGCCGCGCCGTGGCCCGCCGGAGCCCGCCTCGACGGGCCGGGCCTCCGCGCCCTGCAGACCGGCCTCGCGGCTTCCGGCTTCTCCGACGGGCCGACGGATGGACGCGCGGGCCCGAAGCTGCGCGAGGCGGTGCGGCGCTATCAGATCAGCGTCGGATTGCCGGCCGACGGGTACGCGACGCCGGCCCTGCTCGCCCGCGTGGCCGGGAAGGCAGCGCCGCGACGCTGAGCCCGGCGAGAGGTTTAGACCCGCGCGCGGCTTCCACCTATAGTGGCCGCGGTCCGAACGGGCCCGGTTCGGCGTAAAGCGTACGGGATGCGCATGGTCCTCGCTCGTCGGCGTCCTTCGGAACGCCCCCTCATCCTCGGGCTCTCGGTCCTGTTGGGGCTCGCGGAGGTGTCGACCTTCGGGGGCGGTCCGGCCTGCGCGCAGTGGGGCGACAGCTACCAGCAGCAGCAGGGCGGCACCTATTACCAGGCGCCGCCGCGCCGGCGGCCGCGGGACGCCTATTACCGCGACGACGGGACGTCCGGGCGCCAGCCCCGCTACGCACCGCAGCAGGAGGCGCCGCGCCAGTTCTACTGGCCCTGGGAGGACAGGCCGCAGCCGGTGGCGCCGCAGCCGGAGCGCACCTACCGGGCCCCGCGCCAGCGAACCAATCCCTACGCGACCGGAGAGGCGCAGCGTCCGCCTCCCGCGGTGAAGCGGCGGGTCCGTCCGGCCCGGGCGCCGACACCGCCGAAGCCCGCGGTCGCCAAGACCGAGCCGAACGTCCAGATCGCCGTCTTTGGCGATTCCCTCGCCGACCATCTCGCCAAGGGCCTCGACGACGTGTTCGAGGACAATGCCGACGTCGCCGTGATCGACCGCGCGAAGGGCGACAGCGGTCTGGTGCGCAAGGACGTGGTCGACTGGCCGAAGGTCGCGCAGGACTACCTCCAGAGCAACGCGAAGGTGCGCTACGCCCTGGTGATGTTGGGCGCCAACGATCGGCAGCCGATCCGCGAGGGCGACGAGACGGCCGATCCCCTCACGGACCGCTGGCGCGCCCTCTACCGCGCCCGGGTGGAGGCGCTGGCGAAAGTCTTCACCGACCGCAAGATCCCGCTGATCTGGGTCGGGCTGCCGCCGGTCCAGAGCGAGTCCCTGAGCCGGGACCTCGCTTCCCTGAACGACATCGTCCGGGACACCGTTACCAAGGCCGGCGGGACCTACGTCGATATCTGGCCGGGCTTCGTCGACGACCGGGACCGGTACGCCGCGTCGGGCCCGGATCCGGAAGGCCAGATCGCCAAGCTCCGTACCGCGGACGGTGTCCATTTCACCAAGGCGGGCGATCGGAAGCTGGCCCACTTCGCCGATGTCGAGCTGAAGCGGCTGATGGGCGCGGTGCCGGGCACGGCCGAGCCGTCGCCGACCGCGACCGTGGCGCCGACCGCACCGCCCGCGACACCCGGGCCGAGCCTCGACGGTACCGCGCCGGCCACCGATACCGCAGCGATCGATCGTCAGATCACCGCGATGCTGCCGAGCCTGCCGGAGCCGCCCGGCGTGCCGGCGCTCCCGGTGAAGCCCGCGGCCGGCCCCGTGGTACCGTTGAGCCGGAGCGAGGTGTCGCCCGGCGGCGCGCTGCTGAATGGGCGTCCGCGCGATCCGGACAATTCCGGGACCGTGGAGCGGACGCTGCTGCGCGGCAACGCGCCGATGCCGCAGCCCGGCCGAGCCGACGATTTCCGCTGGCCGCCGGGCTGAGCCGGGCGGGCCCTTCGCGCGCGCTCAGCAGGCCGTCAGCGCGGCAGGACGCTCGCGCCCATCAGCATCTCGTCGATGGCGCGCGCCGCCTGACGGCCCTCGCGGATCGCCCAGACCACCAGGGACTGGCCGCGCCGCATGTCGCCGGCGGCCCAGATCTTCGCGTCCGACGTGCGGTAGTCGTCCTCGTTCGCCTCGACATTGCCACGCTTGTCGACGCCGACCCCGGACTGCTCCAGCAGACCCTTCTGGACCGAGCCCGCGAAGCCGATCGCCATGAAGACGAGGTCGGCCGGCAGCACGAACTCGGTGCCGGCGATCGGCTGGCGCTTGGCATCGACGCGGGCGCAGACCACGCCGGTGAGCTGGCCCTTCTTGTTCCCCTCGAGCCGCAGGGTCGCGGCCTGGAACTCGCGCTCCGCGCCCTCCGCCTGGCTGGACGAGGTCCGCATCTTGGTCGGCCAGTAGGGCCACACGGTGAGCTTGTCCTCCCGCTCCGGCGGGCGCGGGCGGATGTCGAGCTGCGTCACCGACAGGGCCCCCTGGCGGAACGCGGTGCCGACGCAGTCGGAGGCGGTGTCGCCGCCGCCGATGACCACCACGTTCTTGCCGGCGGCCAGGATCGGCTGCTCGCCGTTGCCGCGCATCGGCTCGGCGCTCACGCGCCGGTTCGACTGGACGAGGTAGGGCATCGCGTAGTGGACGCCCTCGAGGTCCTGGCCGGGAAGCTGCGGGTTGCGCGGATCCTCGGCGCCACCGCAGAACATCACGGCGTCGAACTCGGCCTTGAGCTCGTCGACCGACTTCGTCACACCGATGTTCTGGTTGTAGTGGAAGACGACGCCCTCGGCCTCCATCTGGCGCACGCGCCGGTCGATGTGGCGCTTCTCCATCTTGAAGTCCGGGATGCCGTAGCGGAGAAGGCCACCCGCCTTCGGCTCGCGCTCGAACACGTGGACGTCGTGCCCGACGCGGGCGAGCTGCTGCGCCGCCGCCATACCGGCCGGTCCGGAGCCCACGATCGCGACGCGCTTGCCGGTGCGGGTCTGCGCCGGCTCGGGCTTCACCCAGCCCATGTTCCAGGCGCGGTCGGCGATCGCCTGCTCGATCGTCTTGATGGCGACCGGCTGGTTCTCGAGGTTGAGCGTGCACGCCTCCTCGCAGGGCGCGGGGCAGACGCGGCCGGTAAACTCCGGGAAGTTGTTCGTGGAGTGGAGGTTGCGGGACGCCTCCTCCCAATCCGACTGGAAGACGAGGTCGTTCCAGTCCGGGATCTGGTTGTGGACCGGGCAGCCCGTCGGCCCGTGGCAGAACGGGATGCCGCAATCCATGCAGCGCGCGGCCTGTTTCGTCAGGTCGTGCTCGTCGAGCGGGAGCGTGAACTCGCGGAAGTGCCGGACCCGGTCGGCGGCGAGCTGGTACTTCTGCTCCTGCCGGTCGAACTCGAGGAAGCCTGTGATCTTGCCCATTGGTCAGCCCCTGGGCCGGCCAGTCTCTGACTGCGCTGCCCGCGTCGTCGTCTCGTGTGGGTGCGTGACCGGGCGGGAGCCCGCCCGGTCTCAGGAAGTCGCCTACTCGGCGGCCACCGGCATCCGCGCCATCTCCATCTCGCGAAGCGCCCGGCGGTACTCCACCGGCATCACCTTCACGAACTTGGTGCGGTAACCGCTCCAGTCGTCGAGGATCGCCTTGGCGCGGGGGCTGCCCGTGTACTTGAGATGGTTGGTGATGAGCTGCGTCAGCCGCTCCTCGTCGTGCCCGGACATGTCGGCCAGGATGTCGACCCGCCCCTTGGTCTCCAGGTCGCCGTCCTGATGGAAGCGACGCATCAGGTCGTCCTCCTCCTCGACCGGCTCCAGGTCGACCATCGACAGGTTGCAGCGCGCCGAGAAGGAGCCGTCCTCATCGAGCACGTAGGCGATGCCGCCCGACATGCCGGCCGCGAAGTTGCGCCCGGTCTCGCCGATCGACACGACCACGCCGCCGGTCATGTACTCGCAGCCATGGTCGCCCATGCCCTCGACCACCGTGATCGCGCCGGAGTTCCTGACCGCGAAGCGCTCGCCCGCGGAGCCGCGGATGTAGCACTCGCCCGCGATCGCCCCGTACAGCACGGTGTTGCCGACCATGATCGTCCGGTCCTGCGGCGACTTCAGCGCGTCGCTCGGCCGGATGATCAGCTTGCCGCCCGACAGGCCCTTGCCGACGTAGTCGTTGCCGTGGCCAGTCAGCTCGACGGTCACGCCGGCCGCCACCCAGGCGCCGAAGCTCTGGCCCGCCGTGCCGGCGAGCTTCACCACGATCGTGTCGTCGGGCAGGCCCTCGTGGCCGTGCGCCTTGGCGACCATGCCGGAGAGCATCGCGCCCGCGGCCCGGTCCGAGTTCCGGATGGTGTCGGTGATGACCACCGGCTCCCCGGTCTCGATCGCGTGCTGCGCCTTCTCGATGAGGCGCCGGTCGAGGACCGTGTCGATCGGGTGGTGCTGCACCTCCACGTGGCGGATCGCCGTGCCCTCGGCCACCTTCGGCCGGTGGAACAGCTTGGTGAAGTCGAGCCCGCGCGCCTTCCAATGGGCGATGGCCTCGACCTTGTCGAGCACGTCGGAGCGGCCGACCGCCTCCTCCAGCTTCGTGAAGCCGAGCGAGGCGAGGATCTCCCGCACCTCCTCGGCCACGAAGAAGAAGTAGTTCACCACGTGCTCGGGCGTGCCCTTGAAGCGCTTGCGCAGCACCGGATCCTGGGTGGCGACCCCCACCGGGCAGGTGTTCAGGTGGCACTTGCGCATCATGATGCAGCCGGCGGCGATCAGCGGGGCCGTCGAGAAGCCCATCTGGTCGGCGCCGAGGAGCGCCGCGATGATCACGTCGCGCCCCGTCCGGATGCCGCCGTCGGCCTGCAGGGCGACGCGCCCGCGCAGGTTGTTGAGCACCAGCGTCTGCTGGGTCTCGGCCAGCCCGGTCTCCCAGGGTCCGCCCGCGTGCTTGAGCGAGGTCAGCGGCGCCGCACCCGTGCCGCCGTCGAAGCCCGAGATCGTGATGTGGTCGGCGCGCGCCTTGGCGACACCGGCCGCGACCGTGCCGACGCCGACCTCGGAGACGAGCTTCACCGACACGTCCGCCGACGGGTTCACGTTCTTCAGGTCGAAGATCAGCTGGGCCAGATCCTCGATCGAGTAGATGTCGTGGTGCGGCGGCGGCGAGATCAGGCCCACGCCCGGGGTGGCGTAGCGGACCTTGGCGATCTTGGCGTCGACCTTGTGGCCGGGCAACTGGCCGCCCTCGCCGGGCTTGGCGCCCTGCGCGACCTTGATCTGCATCATGTCGGAATTGACGAGGTACTCCGTCGTGACGCCGAAGCGCCCGGAGGCGACCTGCTTGATCGCGGACCGGCGCGAGCGCCCGTCCGGCAGCGGCTTGAACCGCTCGACCTCCTCGCCGCCCTCGCCCGAGTTCGAGCGGCCGCCGAACGAGTTCAGCGCGATGGCGAGCGTCTCGTGCGCCTCCTTGGAGATGGAGCCGTACGACATGGCGCCCGTGGCGAAGCGCTTGACGATCTCGGAGGCCGGCTCGACCGAGTCCAGCGGGACCGGCGCGCGACCGAGCTCGGCGGCGGACTTGATGCGGAACAGGCCGCGGAGCGTCTTAAGCTGGTGCTCCTGGCGGTTCACCAGCTCGGCGTATTCGCGGTAGCGCTCCGGCACGTTGAGGCGCACCGCGTGCTGCAGCGTCGCCACCGTGTCGGGCGTCCAGGTGTGGGTCTCGCCGCGCAGGCGGTAGGCGTACTCGCCGCCGACATCCAGGGCGTTCCGGTAGACCGGCGCGTCGCCGAAGGCGTCGCGGTGTCGGCGCGCGGTCTCCTCGGCGATCTCCGCCATGCCGACGCCCTCGATGGTCGTCGCCGTGCCGAAGAAGTCGCGGCCGACGAAGGTCGAGTTCAGGCCGACCGCGTCGAAGATCTGCGCGCCGCAATAGGACTGGTAGGTGGAGATGCCCATCTTGGACATCACCTTCAGCAGGCCCTTATCGATCGCCTTGATGTAGCGGTAGATGATCTCGTCGTCGGTGAGGTCCGGCGGGAACTCGTCCTTCATGTCGAGCAGCGTCTCGAAGGCGAGGTACGGGTTCACCGCTTCGGCGCCGTAGCCGGCGAGACAGGCGAAGTGGTGCACCTCGCGCGGCTCGCCCGACTCGACCACGAGGCCGACCGAGGTCCGGAGCCCCTTGCGGATCAGGTAATTGTGCACGGACGCCGTGGCCAGCAGCGCCGGGATCGGGATCCGATCCGGCCCGACCGCCCGGTCGGTGAGCACGATGATGTTGTAGCCGCCGCGCACCGCCGCCTCGGCGCGGTCGCAGAGGCGGTCGAGCGCCCCGTCCATGGCCGCCGCGCCGGTCTCGGCCGGGTAGGTCATGTCGAGGGTCTTGGTGTCGAACCGATCCTCGAAATGGCCGATCGAGCGGATCTTCTCCAGATCGGCGTTGGTGAGGATCGGCTGGCGGACCTCCAGGCGCTTGCGCCGGGACGCACCCTCCATGTCGAGCAGGTTCGGCCGCGGCCCGATGAACGAGACGAGGCTCATCACGGCCTCCTCGCGGATCGGGTCGATCGGTGGGTTCGTGACCTGCGCGAAGTTCTGCTTGAAGTAGGTGTAGAGGAGCTTCGACTTCTCGGAGAGGGCCGAGAGCGGCGTGTCCGTGCCCATGGAGCCGACCGCCTCCTGGCCGGTGACGGCCATGGGCTGCATCAGCAGCTTGAGATCCTCCTGCGTGTAGCCGAAGGCCTGCTGGCGATCGAGCAGGCTCACGTCGCCGCGGGACTCGCGCGGCTGAACCGGTCGCAGGTCCTCCAGGACGATCTGGGTGTTCTTCACCCACTCGGCGTAGGGATGCGCGGCGGCGAGCTCGCCCTTGATCTCCTCGTCGGAGACGATGCGGCCCTTCTGCAGGTCGATCAGCAGCATGCGGCCCGGCTGCAGGCGCCAGGACTGGACGATCTTCTCGTCCGGGATCGGCAGGGTGCCCATCTCGGAGGCGAGCACCACGAGGCCGTCGTCGGTGACGATGTAGCGCGCCGGGCGCAGGCCGTTGCGGTCGAGGGTGGCGCCGATCTGGCGGCCGTCGGTGAAGGCCACGGCGGCGGGACCGTCCCACGGCTCCATCAGGGCGGCGTGGTACTCGTAGAAGGCGCGCCGCTCCTCGCTCATGAGCGGGTTGCCGGCCCAGGCCTCCGGGATGAGCATCATCATCGCGTGGGCCAGCGGGTAGCCGCCCTGCACGAGGAACTCGAGGGCGTTGTCGAAGCAGGCCGTGTCGGATTGGCCCTCGTAGGAGATCGGCCACAGCTTCGAGATGTCGTTGCCGAACAGGTCGGAATCGACGCTCGCCTGGCGGGCCGCCATCCAGTTGACGTTGCCGCGCAGCGTGTTGATCTCGCCGTTATGCGCGACCATCCGGTAGGGGTGCGAGAGCCGCCAAGTCGGGAAGGTGTTGGTGGCGAAGCGCTGGTGGACGAGGGCGATCGCCGAGACGAAGCGGTCGTCCTTCAGGTCCAGGAAGTAGCCGCCGAGCTGCGTGACCAGCACCATGCCCTTGTAGACGATGGTCCGGGTCGAAACGGAGACCGGGTAGAACTCCTTCACCCGCGGGTCGTCGAGGCCGTAGACCTTGTTGGAGATCACCTTGCGGGCGACGTAGACCCGGCGCTCGAACGCGTCCTGGTCGGTGACCGAGGCGGGCCGGCCGATGAAGACCTGACGGTGGTGCGGCTCGGTCGCCTTCACGGCGTCGCCGAGATCCTCCGGATCCACCGGCACGTCGCGCCAGCCGAGGAGCGGCAGGCCCTCGGCGGCCAGGGACGATTCGACGATCTCCTGGATGATCGCCCGCGGCTCCTCCGCCTTCGGCGTGAAGAACTGTCCGATGGCGTACGAGCCCGCCGGCGGCAGCTCGAAGCCGAGGCGCGAGCACTCCTCGGCGAAGAAGCCGTGCGGGATCTGCGTGAGGATGCCGCAGCCGTCGCCCATCTTGGGATCGGCGCCCACCGCGCCGCGATGATCGAGGTTCTCCAGGATCTTCAGACCCTGCTCGACGATCGCGTGGGTCCGGCGGTCGTGCATGTCGGCGATGAAGCCGACGCCGCAGGCGTCGCGCTCGTGGGCCGGATCGTAGGAACCCTGGGCTTTCGGGAGGGCGGGGTCGCGCACGATGAGCGGCATCGCGCCGCCGCGCGGGGCGGCAGCCTGGGCCGTGGACGCAGCAAACTCTTCGGCGGGTCTGCGTTGTGACATGCTTCGTCTCGTCCTTCCCTCGAACCCGTCCGCAGCCAAGAACCCGCGAGCATGTTTCATGCCCGCAAGCCGTCGGCGCCACGCGCCCGGCCTCTTGCCGCAGGCCATCCGGCCGGTCCGGGAGGACACGTCCGTCGGCCTGCGTTCATCGAGGACCCGGACCGCTCGGAGAGCGGTGCGCTGGCGCGCCCGTGTCCGTCTGCCGAAACTTCTCGCCCGCGCGCGAGACGGCGACGGCCGGGATGCACGGCCGATGGGACAGTTGTGCTGTCCTAAGTCGCGAAACTGCCAGATTGAAATGTTTTCAGCAAGAGACTGCAGGCCGCGACGGTGTCGCCGCTCTGGATGATGGGCCGGGATCCGCTCCGCGCCTCCGCAATCTCGCCCGAATCGCGGGATCTACGGGTCGTGCCGAGCACAAGCGGCATGCGGGGCAACGACCTCGCCGGCATGGTCGAGGTCCGGGTCTACCGGCCCGGACCATGCCGGAACCGGACACGAACCGGACACTCTGCCGGGTCTCCAAACCCAGAACGCACAAGAGTGACGATGACGAGCAGAGCCGCTGCGCGCTTCCCACGCCCGATGAGCCGGACGCTTCGCGCCGCGTGCCTGTCGGCGCTCGCTCTCTTGGGCGCATCGGGCGGCGCGCGCGCGCAATTCGCCTTCGAGGAGGAGGTCCTTCCGCCTCGCGTCGTCGCTTGGCGCCTCGCAGATCGCGGGTTCAGCGGCCTGAGCCGCCCGCGCTTCGACGGGCGGGTCTACGTGGTCGACGCCGTCGGTCCCGCCGGCGCGCCCGTCCGGCTGTTCGTCGATCCCATGACGGGCGGGATCGTGGGCCGCCGGCCGATCGGTGCGCCCGAGACCGTCGCTCGGCTGGAGCGACCCGCACCGGGCTTCGGCTGGACCGAGGACGAGGTCGTGCCCCGCCGCGCGATGCGTCCGGTCCCGCCCGAGGACGGTCCGATGGCTCGACCCCAGCGCCGGCCGGGCACCGAGGCCCTGCGGCCCGAGGCCAATCCCGAAGGCGTGAATCCCGACAGCGTCGGCCGGACCGCTCCGCCCAACGCTCCGCCAAAGCGGGTCGCGCGCGGAGCGCTCGCCCGGACGCCGGAGCTGAAGCCGCCGCCCCGCACGTCTCCCGAGGCACCGGCCCCCAAGCTCCCGCCGGCCGATACGGCCAAGGCGGATCCGAACGCCGGTCCCGCGCCCGAGACCAAGGCGGCGGCGATCGAGAAGGCCCCGGCCCCGGTTCCCGCTGCGCGACCCGCCGCGCCGTCGAAGCCGGCCGACGCCGCCGTGGCCGAGACGGCCAAGCCGGCCGCGAAGGATTGGAAGGATCCGCCCACGGACAAGAAGCCGGTTCGGGTGATCGGCGGCGCGACCATCGTCCCCGGCCAGGCCGAGTAAATTCGGCGGACGGAACCGGCGCGTCACGCGCCGTCCGTCAGCCGCTCGGCTCCCGTGAACACCGTCACGGTGTCGGCCCGCGCGATGGCGCAGAGCGTCATGCCGTAGGACCGGGCTCGGTCGAGGGCCAGCGACGTCGGCGCCGAGATGGCGACGATCACGGCCGCGCCGAGCCGCGCGGCCTTCTCGACCATCTCGTACGAGCAGCGGCTGGTGATGACCAGGAAACCCGAGTCCGCGGGCGTCCCGGTCCGCATCAGGGTGCCGATCAGCTTGTCCAGAGCGTTGTGGCGGCCGACATCCTCGCGCACAGCCGCGAGGCCGCCGTCGAGGCGCGCCCAGGCCGCGGCGTGGACCGCGCGCGTCTCCGCGCCGAGGCGCTGGGCGCTGTCGAGATTCGACAGGGCGCGGGCGATGGCGGGCAGCCCGACCCGGACCTCGGAGTCCGCCCGCTTACCGGCCTGCGGCAGTTGCGCCAAGTCCTCGATGCCGCAGACCCCGCAGCCGGTGCGGCCGCTGATGGCGCGCTTGCGCGCCAGATGCTCGCGGAGCCGGCCCGGCGCGAGATCGACGTGAAGGCGCAGGCCGTCCGGCGCCGTCTCGACGCGGGTCGCGCGGATCTCCTCCGCGCTGTCGACGATGCCCTCCGTCAGGCTGAAGCCGTAGGCGAAATCCTCGAGGTCGGCGGGCGTCGCCATCATCACGGCGTGCGGCACGCTGCCGTAGACGAGGTTGACCGGCGCCTCGACGGCCAGCGCCCGCGTGTCCGGCCTCGGCGCCGAGCCCGTATAGGTCATCACCTGCATCGGCGCCGGCACTGCGCAGGGCAGAGGACCGGAGGTGGGGCTGCCGGTTTGGGTGGACATCTCGAACTCCGCAGGCGTGGCACGAACGCGTCGCGACGCTTCATCCCCGGCGCGACGTGACAGGGAACGATTTCGCCGGCCCCTAGTGCGCCGACGCCACGAGGCGCCGTCAACTGGCGGGAAAGCGCGCGATGCGACGCTTGTGCGGTTGCACGTGGCCGGCCCTTGTGGTCTGAAGCGCCGGTCGGATAATGCCGGGTGACACAACCGGTACTCCGTCACGTCGGTACAATCCCGCACGCGTTCAAGACGGGGAGGTCCGGCGGCAGCCAGACAGTTTCAGGGGAGCCACGAGAGGCAGATGCGGACGGTGCGGACGATCAACCGGTCACTCTGGAGCCTCGCCGCTCTCGGCGCCCTGCTCTTCCCGATATCCGGCGCGCAGGCCGCGGGCTTCGGTCAGCCCGTGCCGTGGGAGATGGACCGGCAGATCCCGGTCACCGAGAACGCGCGCGACATCCTGAACTTCGAGATCGGCCTGCACTGGCTGTCCCTCGCCATCTCGGTGTTCGTCCTCGGGCTCATCCTGTGGTGCGTCTACCGCTTCGGCGAGAAGCGGAACCCGACGCCGTCGCGCACCACGCACAACACCGCCATCGAGGTCGCCTGGACGATCGTGCCGGTGCTGATCCTGGTCGCCGTGGCGATCCCGTCCTTCCGCCTGCTGCGCACGCAGCTCTCGGACCCGAAGGCCGACATGATCGTCAAGGTCGTCGGCCACGCCTGGTACTGGTCCTACGAGTACCCGCAGACCGAGGCCGGCGGCGGCTTCACGTTCGATGCCAACATCGACGAGGACAAGCAGCCGCGCCTGCTCCAGACCGACAACGAGATGGTCGTTCCGGTCAACAAGATCGTGAAGATCCAGGTCACCGCCGCCGACGTGCTGCATTCCTGGGCGATGCCGGCCTTCGGCTTCAAGATCGACGCCGTCCCCGGCCGCCTGAACCAGATGTGGTTCAAGGCCGACAAGGAGGGCACCTTCCACGGCCAGTGCTCCGAGCTGTGCGGCCAGCGCCACGCCTACATGCCCATCGTGGTCCGCGTGGTCAGCGAGCAGGCCTACGCCGACTGGCTGAAGGAGGCGAAGACCAAGTACGCCCGCATCGACAACGGCACGAGCTTCGCCGAGGCCCGCTGAGCCCCGGCTGATCGAACAGACCCCATCAGATCCACAAGGCATTCGAATCCATGGCTACAGCCGCAGCCCATGCCGGGGCCCATGAGGTCCACGACCACAAGCCGTCGTTCTTCGCCCGCTGGTTCCTGTCGACGAACCACAAGGACATCGGCACCCTCTACCTGCTGTTCGCCTTCTGCGCCGGAATCATCGGCGCGTTCCTCTCCTTCGGCATCCGGATGGAGATGGAGGCGCCCGGCCTGCAGTATTTCTCGAACCCCGCGACCTACAACGTGTTCGTCACGGGCCACGGGCTCATCATGGTGTTCTTCATGGTGATGCCGGCGCTGATCGGCGGCTTCGGCAACTGGTTCGTGCCCCTCATGATCGGCGCGCCCGACATGGCATTCCCGCGCATGAACAACATCTCGTTCTGGCTGACGGTGGCGGGCTTCTGCTCCCTGCTCTGCTCGCTGTTCGTCGAGGGCGCGCCCGGCGCGTCCGGCGCCGGCACCGGCTGGACCGTCTACCCGCCGCTCTCCACCGCCGGCCATCCCGGCCCGGCCGTCGACTTCGCGATCTTCGCGCTCCACCTGTCGGGCGCGGGCTCCATCCTCGGCGCGATCAACTTCATCACCACGATCCTGAACATGCGCGCCCCGGGCATGACGCTGCACAAGATGCCGCTCTTCGCCTGGGCCGAGCTGGTGACCGCGTTCCTGCTGCTGCTCTCGCTGCCGGTGCTCGCGGGCGCCATCACGATGCTGCTGACCGACCGCAACTTCGGCACGACCTTCTTCGACCCGGCCGGCGGCGGTGACCCGATCCTGTACCAGCACCTGTTCTGGTTCTTCGGTCACCCCGAAGTGTACATCATGATCCTGCCGGCCTTCGGCATCGTGTCGCACATCATCGCCACGTTCTCGCGCAAGCCGGTCTTCGGCTACCTCGCGATGGCCTACGCCATGGTGGCGATCGGCGTCGTCGGCTTCGTCGTGTGGGCGCACCACATGTACACGGTCGGCCTGTCGCTGCAGACGCAGTCCTACTTCGTGTTCGCCACGATGGTGATCGCGGTCCCGACCGGCGTGAAGATCTTCTCGTGGATCGCCACCATGTGGGGCGGCTCCATCCGCTTCACCGCCGCCATGCACTGGGCGGTGGGCTTCATCTTCCTGTTCACGGTCGGCGGCGTCACCGGCGTCGTGCTGGCCAACTCGGCGGTCGATAAGTACCTGCACGACACCTACTACGTGGTCGCGCACTTCCACTACGTGCTGTCCCTCGGGGCCGTGTTCATCATCTTCGCCGGTGTCTACTACTGGTTCCCGAAGATGACCGGTCACATCATCCCCGAGTGGGCCGGCAAGCTGCACTTCTGGCTGGCCTTCATCGGCGCGAACGTCCTGTTCTTCCCGATGCACTTCCTGGGCCTCGCCGGCATGCCGCGCCGCTACGCCGACTACCCGGACGCATTCGCCCAGTGGCACAAGGTGTCGACCTACGGCGGCCACATCTTCGCGCTCGGCATGTTCGTGTTCGTGATCGGCGTGATCCTCGCCTTCCGCTCGAAGGAGCGGGCCGCGGACAACCCGTGGGGCGAAGGCGCCACCACCCTCGAGTGGACGCTCTCCTCCCCGCCCCCGTTCCACCAGTTCGAGACGCTGCCCCGCATCGTCGACGAGCCCGGCGCGCACTGATAGAGATCCCGCGAGGGCCGCGTCCGCGGCCCTCGCCCTTCCCCGGAGGCCGGTCGGCCGACCTCCCGGCAAGGGCGAGCGATGAGGGCGACCCGCACGGGCCGAGGGAGAAGTCCCGGGCCCCGCTCACGCCGATCCTTGGAACACGTCGATTTCGAGACACGACTCGGCCGTGACGCGCGCGGCCGGGCGCCGACACAGCAGCGGCAGACGCGATGACGAGCCTGACGAACACGATCGGACCGGACGTTCCTGCCCCGGCACTCACGACCGCCGGCGGCGACGTTCCGGACTACTTCGCCCTGCTGAAGCCGCGGGTGATGGTCCTCGTGATTTTCACCGCACTGGTCGGAATGGTGGTCTCGCAGGGCCACGTGCAGCCGGCCATCGGCGCGATCTCGCTCCTCGCCATCGCGGTCGGCGCCGGTGCGTCCGGCTGCCTCAACATGTGGTGGGACGCCGACATCGACGCGGTCATGAGTCGGACCGCCACCCGGCCGATCCCGTCGGGCCGGATCACCTCCCAGGAGGCACTGGGCTTCGGACTGTTCCTCTCGGTCGCCTCCGTGGTGGTGCTCGGGCTCGCCGCCAATCTCCTGGCCGCCGCGCTCCTCGCCTTCACCATCGTGTTCTACGCCGTGGTTTACTCGATGTGGCTGAAGCGGGCGACCGCGCAGAACATCGTCATCGGCGGCGCCGCCGGAGCCCTGCCGCCTGTCATCGGGCAGGCGGTGGTGACCGGGTCGGTCGGCGTCGAGTCGCTGATCCTGTTCGCCATCATCTTCATCTGGACCCCGCCGCACTTCTGGGCGCTGGCCCTGATCAAGGCCGACGAGTACGCCCGCGCCGGCATCCCGATGATGCCGAACGTCGCCGGTCCCGCCTCCACCCGCCGCCAGATCGTCTGGTACTCGCTGCTCCTCGCACCCCTCGGCCTCGTGCCGGTGGCCCTGGGCTTCGGCGGCCTCGTGTACGCGGTGGTCGGCCTCGTGGGCGGCCTCGGCATGGTAGCGTTCAGCATCCGCGTGCTGCGGAACCGCGAGGGCGATGCCGAGCGGCGCGCCGCCATGGGCATGTTCGGCTTCTCGATCCTCTACCTGTTCGCGCTGTTCTCGGCGCTCCTGGCCGAGCAGAGCTTCGGCCTGTTCCGCCCGGTCCTGGGTTGAGCGCCATGGCGGATCCCGAGATCCAGTACCGGCCGCTCACGCCCGAGCAGGAGGCGCGCCGCCGCAAGCGCTCGATCGCGATCGCGCTAGCGCTGGGAGCCTGGGTCCTGCTGTTCTTCGTGCTGACGATCGTCAAGCTCGGCCCTCAGATCCTGACCCGGCCGCTCTGAGGCGCTCCCGATGACAGTTCCTCCATCAGGATCGAACCGAGCCGCCACGCGCACCGCCCTCGCCTGCGCGGGTCTCGCCGTGGGCATGATCGGCCTCGCCTTCGCGTCGGTGCCGCTCTACGACGCCTTCTGCAAGGCGACCGGCTACGACGGCACGCCCCGGCAAGGACCGGCCCTCTCGGCCTCCGCGGCGCGGACCGACGACAGCATGGTCGTCCATTTCGACACCAACGTCGCGCCGGGGCTGCCCTGGAAATTCATCCCGGAAGTGAGCAGCGTCGAGGCGAAGCTCGGTGAGACCAAGACGGTCTTCTTCCGCGTGCAGAACACCGGCAGCACGCCCTCGGCGGGTGTGGCGACCTTCAACGTCCAGCCCGGGTTGATGGGTGGTTACTTCGTCAAGATCGCCTGCTTCTGCTTCAATGAGCAGACGCTCCAGCCGGGCGAGACGCTGGACGTGCCGGTGGTGTTCTACGTCGATCCGGCCGTTCGGGACGACTCGAACACCGCGCATCTCTCGGAGATGACGCTGTCCTACACGTACTTCGCCTCCAAGAACGGTCAGCCCGTGAAGGCGGCGGTGGCGAAATCGTCTTCCTCGGGAACGAAGGGCGATTTCTGATCGCGGACCCGTGACAACACGGGGCCGCAGCGACTAAAGCTGCGAGCAAGCTTGGGTGTGGTGCGTGCCGCGCCCGGCCTAGGGCAAGCAACGAACAGCGTTAGGCCGGGAACGGTGCAGGGCGCGAGGGTGAGGAGCGACGGGACGATGGCCGAGGCGCACGCCAAGAATCACGACTACCACATCCTGAATCCGAGCCCGTGGCCGTTGATCGGGGCCTTCTCGGGCTTTCTCATGGCGTTCGGCGCCGTGTTCTGGATGAAGAGCCTCACGATCGGCACCCTGGCTCCTGGTCCCTACATCTTCGGGGCCGGCACGATCGGCGTCCTCTACACCATGTTCTCGTGGTGGAAGGACGTCGCGCACGAGGCCAATTCCGGCGACCATACCCGCGTCGTCCAGCTTCACCACCGCTACGGCATGATGATGTTCATCGCCTCCGAGGTGATGTTCTTCGTCGCGTGGTTCTGGGCCTACTTCGAGGCCGCCCTCTACACCGCCGACCCGATCCAGGTCTCGCGCGTGGAGTTCACCGGCGGTGTCTGGCCGCCGAAGGGCATCGAGGCGTTCGATCCCTGGCACCTGCCGCTCCTGAACACGCTGATCCTGCTGACCTCGGGCACCACCGTCACTTGGGCGCACCACGCGCTGATCGAGGGCGACCGCAAGGGCCTGAAGTACGGCCTGTGGCTGACGATCATCCTCGGCGTTCTGTTCACCGCCTGCCAGGCCTACGAGTACAGCCACGCCGAGTTCGGTTTCTCGGGCAGCATCTACTCGTCGACCTTTTTCATGGCGACGGGCTTCCACGGCGCCCACGTCATCATCGGCACGATCTTCCTGGCGGTGTGCCTGTTCCGCGTCTACGCGGGCCAGTTCACCCCGCGTCAGCACCTCGGCTTCGAGTTCGCCGCTTGGTACTGGCACTTCGTCGATGTCGTGTGGCTGTTCCTGTTCGCCGCCATCTACGTGTGGGGTTCGGGGGTCTTCCACGGCGGCGGCGCTCACTGAGCGGAACCATCCCGTCGCCGCATGGCGGATCTGCGAAGGGCGGCTCAGGCCGCCCTTCTGCGTTTCCGACGCCGCGCGAACCCCGTATCGACGAGAGCGACCCGCGCGCGGGTCGATGGGGTCCCGCACGGAACAGGTCTGGAGTGTGCCCGTGAACAACCGAACCTACTCGCCGCCGCCGCCGATCCCGACCGGCCTGCGCGGCCGGTGCCCGCGCTGCGGTGAGGGTCACCTGTTCAAAGGGTTCCTGAGCCTGCGCCCCTCCTGCGAGGCGTGCGGGCTCGACTACGCGCATTTCGACTCCGCGGACGGGCCGGCCTTCTTCGTCATGTCGATCGTCGGCCTGATCGTGGTCGGTCTCGCCCTCTGGCTGGAGATCACCTACGAGCCGCCGATCTGGGTCCACGCCCTGGTGGCCTTGACCCTCTCGGTCGGGCTCAGCCTGATCCTGGTGCGGCCCCTCAAGGGCCTGCTGATCGCCCTGCAGTTCAGCAACCGGGCGGAGCAAGGGCGCTTCGAGCCGTGACCGCGAGCGGACCGCACCGCGCTGGCTGGCGCGACCTCGTCGCGCCGGGACTCGCCTCGCTGATCGCCCTGGCCATCCTGCTCGGTCTCGGGACGTGGCAGCTCGAGCGCAGGGCCTGGAAGGAGGATCTCATCGCCCGGATCGTGCGCCAGAGCCGCGCGGAGCCGGTGGCGCCTCCGGCCGCGGATGTCTGGGATCCGGCGCGCGACGAGTTCCGGCACGTCCGGGTCAGCGGTCAGTTCCTCAACGACCGGGAAACCCTCGTGCACGGGCTGGCGCCCGGCGAGACGCCGGGCCGCGCCCTGCAGGGCTACTACGTGCTCACGCCGTTCCGCCGGGACGACGGGAGCATGGTGATCATCAACCGGGGTTTCGTTCCCACGGAGCTGAAGGCGCAGGGCGATCGCCGGGACGGCCTGATCGACGGGTCGACGACGGTCACCGGCATCCTCCGCGCGAGCGAGGCCCGGGGGATGTTCGTGCCGGAACCGGATCCCGCCCGCGGGGAGTGGTTCAACCGGGACATCGCCGGCATCGCGGCGGCGCGCGGCCTCGGAACGGTCGAGCCCTACCTGATCGAGGCCGACGCCGTTCCCGGGCAGACGACGTGGCCGCGCGGCGGCCAGCTCCGGGTCGATTTGCCGAACAACCACCTGCAATACGCATTCACGTGGTTCGGCCTCGCCGCCTGCCTGATCGGCGTGTTCTCGGTCTTCGCGTGGCGCCGCCTGCACGATTCGCCCGCGGCCCGCGCCGCCTAGGACAAAGCCGCGCGCGCAGGATCTCGGCGAAGAAGAGTCTCGCCGAGATCGGCTTAAAAACGGCAACCCGTTCCTTTGACCGACGGCCGTCGCCCCGGAATACTTTCGGTGTTCTTGAGCGATCGGTCGCGTTCTGCATAGTGTATTCAGTTCGCGGCGATCATCCGAAGACGACACGGCGCCCGACCGCCGTGCAACTGAGGTAACGCCGGATGACCAGCCATATCGCCGACGCGGCGGCGCGCGAGCCGATCCGCTTCGCCTACTGGGTGCCCAACGTCTCCGGGGGGCTTGTCATCAGCAAGATCCCCCAGCGAACGAGCTGGGATGCCGAGTACAATCGGAAGCTGGCGCAGATCGCCGAGGAGGCAGGGTTCGATTATGGGCTGACGCAGATCCGGTTCACCGCGGGCTACGGCGCCGAGTACCAGCACGAATCGGTCGCCTTCAGCCACGCCCTGCTGGCCGCGACCACCAAGCTCAAGGTGATCGCCGCGCTCCTGCCCGGTCCCTGGCATCCGACCCTGGCCGCCAAGCAGATCGCCACGATCTCGCAACTCACCGAAGGCCGCATCGCGGTGAACATCGTCTCCGGCTGGTTCTCGGGCGAGTTCCGGGCGATCGGCGAGCCCTGGCTCGACCACGACGAGCGCTACCGCCGGTCGGAGGAGTTCATACGGAGCCTGCGCGGGATCTGGACGCAGGACAGCTTCACCTTCCGCGGCGACTTCTACCGCTACAGCGACTACACGCTGAAGCCGAAGCCGGCCCAGCCGCTGCCCGAGATCTTTCAGGGCGGCTCGTCGCGCGCCGCGCGCGACATGGCGACCCGCGTGTCGGACTGGTACTTCACGAATGGCGGCACGCCGGAGACGATCCGCGCCCAGGTGGACGATATCCGCGCCAAGTCGGCCGAGACCGGCAATCATCCCCGGATCGGCGTCAACGCCTTCGTCATCGCCCGCGACACCGAGGAGGAGGCCCGCGCCGTCCTTCAGGAGATCATCGACAACGCCGACCCGGACGCCGTGAAGGCCTTCGGTCACGAGGTCAAGAATGCCGGCAAGGCCTCGCCGGAAGGGGAAGGCAACTGGGCCAAGTCGAGCTTCGAGGATCTCGTTCAGTACAACGACGGCTTCAAGACCGACCTGATCGGCACGCCCGACCAGATCGCCGAGCGGATCCTGGCGCTGAAGGATGCGGGAGCGGACCTCGCCCTGCTGGCCTTCCTGCATTTCCAGGAGGACGTCGCGTATTTCGGCGCGCACGTGATCCCGCGGGTCCGCGCCCTCGAGGCCGCCCGCGACCGGCGCGCCGAGGCCGCCTGAGCGCCGCCCGCCGAACCGTATCCCGACTGATCGGAGTGAGCCATGAACATCGCCGTCGATGCGCGCACGCTCGAGCCGGAGCACCGCCCGGGCGCTCCCGGCCCCGCGCGGCCGCCCTCACCCGCCCACGTGATCCGTGACGACGCCGAGGCGCTGGCCGTGGCCCACGGGCTCGCGGCCGAGTTCCGGGCCGGCGCGTCGGAGCGGGACCGCCACGCCGTGCGGCCGCTCAAGGAGCTCGACGCCTTCTCGCAGAGCGGCCTCTGGTCGATCAACGTGCCGCGCGCCTACGGTGGCCCCGAGGTTTCGTACCGGACGCTGGCGCAGGTCATCGCCATCGTGGCGGCCGCCGATCCCGCCATCGCGCAGATCGCCCAGAACCACCTCGGCATCCTGGCGGCCATCCGGACCGTGTCGGACGAGGCGCAGAAGCACCTGCTGTTCGGCGAGGTCTTGCGCGGAACGCGGTTCGGCAACGCCTTCTCGGAGCGCGGCACCAAGCGGGCGGCCGATTTCGACACGCGCTTCACCGATCACGGCGACCACGTCGTGGTGCGGGGCCGGAAGTTCTACGCCACCGGCGCCCTCCTCGCGCACCTGGTCCCGATCGTCGCCCTCGATGCCGAGGGACGCGCCTGGTACGCCATCGCCGAGCGGGACGCGCCCGGACTCACGGTGATCGACGACTGGTCGAGCTTCGGCCAGCGCGGCACGGCGAGCGGGACCGTGCTGATCGACGACGTGCGCGTGCCCAAGACCCATCTGGTGCCGGCCTGGAAGGGCTACGCGGCGCCGACCGCCGACGGCGCCGTGTTCCAGATCATCCAGGCCGCGGTCGATGCCGGGATCGGCCGCGAGGCCCTGGACGACACCATCGGCTACGTCCGCGAGAAGGCCCGGCCCTGGATCGACAGCGGGCTGGAGCGGGCGGCCGACGATCCCTACACGATCCAGGCGGTCGGCGACCTGACCATCCGGCAGCACGCCGCCGAGGCGCTGCTCGACCGGGCCGGTCTCGCCCTCGACGCGGCGGTCGCGCGGCCGGACGCCGAGACGGTCGCGGCGGCCCAGATCGCGGTCGCCGAGGCGAAGGTGCTGACCACCGAGGTCGCCCTGGCGGCGTCGAACAAGCTGTTCGAGCTGTCGGGGACCCGCTCGACTCTGGCCGCCGAGAATCTCGACCGTCACTGGCGGAACGCGCGCACGCACACGCTGCACGATCCCGTCCGCTGGAAATACGCGATCGTCGGCAACCACGCCCTCAACGGCGTGAACCCGCCGCTCCACGCCTGGAGCTGATCGGCGGCCTACAGCACCGGCAATCCCCGCGCCTTGGCCTCCTCGCCGGGCTCGACGTGGATGGTCACCACCGCCCCGGGGATCGTCGTCTCCAGGGCGGATTCCAGCCGGTCGCAGATCGCGTGCGAATCCTCGACGGTCATCGCGCCGGGGACGACGAGGTGGAAGTCGATGAAGGTTGCCTGACCAGCGGAGCGCGTGCGCACGTCGTGCGCCTCCAGCGCGCCCTCGCCGTGCTGGGAGATGAGCGACCGGATCTGGCTCACCATCTCGGCCGGGGCGGCCCTGTCCATGAGGCCGTCCACCGATTCCCGGACCATGCGGAAGCCGGACCACAGGATGTTCATGGCGACCAGCCCGGCCACCACGGGGTCGAGGACCGGGTAGCCCGTCACCACCACGGCGCCGACGCCGGCCAGGACGCCGCAGGACGTGACCACGTCGGCGAAGACGTGGCGCGCGTCGGCGATCAGGGCCGGCGACCGCCACCGCCTTCCCCAGCGCATCAGTGCCGCCGCCCAGACCGCGTTGACGATCCCGGCCGCGAAGTTGATCGCGAGGCCGACCGCGGGCGCGTCGAGGGCCTTCGGGGCGAGCAGCCCGAAATAGGATTCGCGCAGGATCAGCAGCGCCGCCACCACGATCAGCGCGCCCTCGATCACCGCCGAGAAGAACTCGGCCTTGTGGTGACCGTAGGGATGGTCCTCGTCCGCCGGGCGCGCGGCGACCCGCAGGGCCACGAAGGCGCCGATTGCGGCGACCACGTTGATGATGCTCTCCAGCGCGTCGGAGTACAGGGCGAGGCTGCCGGTGAGCCACGCCGCGTAGAACTTCATCGCCGTGACGGCGAGGCCGATGCCCGCGCTGAAGAGGGCGGCTTTCTGGGTGCGGTCCATGGTTCGCGCCGTTGGGGTGACGCCGCGCCCATACGGCACCGGCCGCGGCCAAGGCCACGGCAAAGGTTCGACGCCGCCGAAAACGTGTTAGCCGCGGCTAAGTCTCCGACGCGCCGCCGTTGTCGCGGGCGGCCTCGCGCCGCCGGCTCGGCTCCGCCTTGGCACGCGCTGCCTCCGCCTTGCGCAGGAAGCGACGGCGCTGCCAGGCGAAGCGCGCTCCGGCGGCGAGGGTCTCCAGCCGGGCGGCCTCGCGCTCCCAGTACCCGAGGAGCTGCCCGTCGAGGGTGACCCGCCGGGGGCGACCGCGGGGCGTCACGCGTCGCTCCCCCGCGGCGCCGGCGGCTCGCCCGTCTCGGCCACGACCAGGGCGTCCGGATCGCCGCGGAAGCTGCCGGCGCCGGTATTCGGCACCGGGATTCCGGGGCTGCCGAAGGGCTGGCTCGGGTAGGCCGATTCGAACTTCGCGCGGGCGGTGTCGGGATCCTCGGCCTTCAGCACGATCTCGGACGTGCCGGGGAGCGGCCAGCGGGGATCGGCGGCGTCACGGGGGCGAACGGCGTACCAGGGCATGGATCGGGAGCCTCGCGTCTCGGTGACGCTGGAAACGGACGCGCTCCCCGGCGGTTCCGCGGTTGAAACCGCGTGCCGTTCGGTGCAGGCAGCCGGCGATGCGCGTGGACCTCTTCGATTTCGATCTGCCGGAGACCAGCATCGCCCTGCGCCCGGCCGAGCCGCGCGACGCCGGGCGGATGCTCGTGGTCCGACCTGGCGCGCCGCTGGCCGACCGGACCGTGCGCGACCTGCCCCAGGCCCTCCGGGCCGGCGACGCCCTGGTCTTCAACGACACGCGGGTGATCCCGGCCCGGCTGAACGGCGTGCGCACACGGCCCGGCGCCCCCGGCCAGCGCACCGAGGTGATGCTCCACCTGCGGGAAGCCCCCGACCGCTGGCGCGCCTTCGCGCGTCCGGCCAAGCGGCTCGCGGCGGGCGACGCGCTGCGCTTCGGCGATCTGGCGGCGACCGTTCTCGAGAAGGCCGAGGCCGGGGAGATCGTCCTCGCCTTCGACCGGGCCGGGCCAGACCTCGACGCGGCCATCGCCGCGGAGGGTGCCCTGCCGCTGCCCCCCTACATCGCGGGCAAGCGCGCCACGGATGACCGCGACGCCACCGATTACCAGACGGTCTACGCCCGCAATCCGGGGGCGGTCGCGGCTCCCACGGCCGGCCTGCACTTCTCCGACGCGCTGCTGGCCGATCTCGACGCCGCCGGTCTGCGGCGCCACCACGTCACGCTGCATGTCGGCGCCGGGACCTTCCTGCCGGTCAAGGCCGAAGATACCGAGGCCCACCGCATGCACGCGGAGATCGGCATCCTCGACGCCGCCACGGCCGAGGCCCTGAACGCCGCGCGGGCCGCGGGCGGCCGGATCGTCGCGGTCGGGACCACGGCGCTGCGGCTGCTGGAGAGCGCGGCCCGACCGGACGGCACGCTCGCGCCCTTCTCGGGACCCACCGAGATCTTCATCACGCCGGGCTACCGGTTCCGCGCGGTCGACGCCCTCGTGACCAATTTCCACCTGCCGCGCTCGACGCTGTTCATGCTGGTCTCGGCGTTCTCAGGTCTCGCGACGATGCGCGCGGCCTACGCGCACGCGATCGCCGCCGGGTACCGGTTCTACTCCTACGGCGACGCCAGCCTGCTCTTCCCGGGCCCGGGCGCGGACACCCCATGACCGACAGCGCACACTTCCGCTTCGACCTGCTGGCCCGGGACGGCACCGCCCGCACCGGCGTGATCGGGACGCCGCGCGGCGAGATCCGGACCCCGGCCTTCATGCCGGTGGGCACGGCCGCGACCGTCAAGGCCATGTATCCTGGCCAAGTCCGCGATCTCGGCGCCGACGTGGTCCTGGGCAACACCTACCACCTGATGCTGCGGCCCGGCCCCGAGCGTATGGCCCGGCTCGGCGGCCTTCACCGCTTCATGAACTGGGACCGGCCGATCCTGACCGATTCCGGCGGCTTCCAGGTGATGTCGCTCTCCGCATTGCGGAAGATCGACGAGCAGGGCGTGACCTTCCGCTCGCACATCGACGGCACCGCGCATCACATGAGCCCGGAGCGCTCCATCGAGATCCAGGGTCTGCTCGGCTCCGACATCCAGATGCAGCTCGACGAGTGCGTCCGCCTGCCGGCGGACCACGGGGCCATCGAGAAGGCCATGCACCTGTCGCTGCGCTGGGCCGAGCGCTGCCGCGTCGCGTTCGGCGAGCAGGCGGGACGGGCCCTGTTCGGCATCGTCCAGGGCGGCGACGTGCCGGCCCTGCGCGTCGAGAGCGCCCGCGCGCTGACGGATCTCGATCTCAAGGGCTACGCGGTGGGCGGCCTCGCCGTCGGCGAGCCGCAGGCGGTCATGTTCGCCATGATCGAGACGGTCGAGCCGCACCTGCCCGCCGGCAAGCCCCGCTACCTGATGGGCGTCGGCACGCCGGACGACATCCTCGGCGCGGTCGCCCGCGGCATCGACATGTTCGACTGCGTGATGCCGACCCGCGCCGGCCGGCACGGCCTCGCCTACACGCGCCACGGACGGGTCAACCTGCGCAACGCCCGCCACGCCGAGGACACCGCGCCGCTCGACGAGACCTCGACCTGTCCGGCCGCGCGGGACTATTCCCGTGCCTACCTGCATCACCTCGTGCGCTCGAACGAGATCCTCGGGATGATGCTGCTGACCTGGAACAACCTCGCCTACTACCAGGACCTGATGGCCGGCGCGCGCGCGGCGATCCGGGACGGCCGCTACGCGGAGTACTGCGCAGAGACCCGCGCCGGCTGGGCGAGCGCCGAGCGCGCCGCCGCCTGACCGGGCGTCACGGGTGCGCGAGCACCCGGTAGATTCCATCCGGATCGTCGCGGCCGGTGGCGACGGCGCGCGCGAGATCGGAGACGACGCGCCCCGCCACGGGCAGGCGGTAATGCAGCGCGTCCCAATAATTCGCGTCCCGGGTCGTCAGCGGCGAGATCCGGCGAAAATCCACCACGACCGCGCCCCGGCGCTTCCCGATCGCCGCGGCGCGCGCCTTGCAGGCTTCCTCGCGACGGCCCGCCGCCGATCCCGGTGAACCCTGCGCCCCCGCATGCACCGGCATGAAGGCCACGATCTTCAGGGCCTCGGCGGGCACGCGACCGAGGAGATCGTCCAGGCGGTCGAGGGCCGGCATCGGCAGCTCGGGGGCGTCCGCCGCCGCCGAGTCCACGCGGCCTGCGCGGATATGGGCCTGGGCGCGTGCGAGGTCGTAGCGCGCCTCGGGCGGCGTGAAGACCGCGTAGCCGTCTCCGCGAATCCGCGCCCGCGTCAGCCCGAGATCGGCGAGTCCGGCCCGGACGGCCGTCGTGACCGAGCGCAGGCTGACCTGACGCAGGACATCGCCGGGCACGCGGTCCGCGTAGAGCCAGTCGGGAAAGGCATGGGCGGTCCGGGCCGGCGGATCGGCGGCGCACCATGGGGCATCGAGGCCGAACAGGACCGCGCGGATCGGCCGGCGGGCCAGGAACAGCGCGGCGAGCCGACCCTGCTCGTCGGGCGTCGCGGCATTCACCGCCAGATTGGCGAACCGGACACCGAAGGCCGCGTCGAGAGCCTGCGGGTCGAGCAGTCGCGCCGTCGAGGTGCCGAAGACCGCCGCGTCGAACGGCCCCCCGCGGGCGATCTGCGGATAGGAGAGCCGCTGATTGGCATCCATGATCGGTCCCGGCGGATGCCCGGGCGCGGCCCGCAGTCCGTAGGGATCGACCGCGGCCACGAAGCCGATCAGCGCCAAGCCCATGAGGGTGGCGCAGACGAGGAAGCTGCGCGCGAAGCCGACCCATCCAGCGGGTCGCCGGCCGGCTCGATGGTGAGAGGACGGATCCATCGGGCGGCTACATACGCCGTTCGACGGGCCCCGTCGCGGGCATCGCGTGCCCGGCCGCACCGTGGAGGCGGCGGTCGCGCCGACCTGACCCATCCCGCCGGTCGACCGTTCGATACGGGCGGATCGACAAAGCGCGTGAACCGATCGGCCGCCGCCCGTATAGACGGACGAAGGCGTTGCCCGGCACGAGTGGGCGGCGTGGGGAGGCGGCATGACGTTCACGGCACACAACATCCGCCTCGCGGACGGGTCCGAGACCTTGCCCGAGGCGGGCTGGCTGATCGGCGACAGCCCCTGGACCCAGGCGGCCCTGCGCTCGCTCCGGCTGTTCTACGGGCACAGGCTGGCCGGCCGGTCGATCGTCGATCTGGGCTGCCTCGAGGGCGGCTACACGCTCGAATTCGCCCGCGCCGGGATGCGCGCCACCGGTGTCGAGGTGCGCCGCTCCAACTTCGAGAACTGCCTGCGGGTCAAGGAGGGGACGGGCGTCCCCGACCTCGCCTTCGTCAACGACGACGTGTGGAATCTGGCGGCCCACGGCCCCTTCGATGCCGCCTTCTGCTGCGGACTGCTCTACCACCTCGACAGGCCGGCCGCCTTCATCCGCCTCATGGCCGAATGCGTCCGCGACGTGGTCATCCTGCACACGCATTTCGCGACCGAGACCAACGAGGCCCTGTTCCAGCTCTCTCCGCCCGCCGAGAACGAAGGTCTGCCGGGTCGCTGGATGCACGAGCACGATCTCGACGACACGAGCCAGCTCGAGGCGCACAAATGGACCTCGTGGAGCAACAAGCGCTCCTTCTGGCCCACCAAGCCGGCCCTGATCCAGCTTCTCAAGGAGTGCGGCTTCGACATGGTCTACGAGCAGTACGACATGCTGGGACACGACATCCGCGGCTCGATGGAGAGCGGCTACTACCACCAGCAGGGCCGGAGCATGTTCGTGGCCATGCGGACCTGAGCGGCTGCGGGGCGGACATAAATTTAGAATTCACCATCTCCAAAGACTTGCACTGGTCGGCTCAGTACGCATGTGACCGGCAATGTCCGCTTAATTCCTGCGGCGGATAAATGGCGACATAGGCCTTATTTCGCAAAGTCCCGCCGCCATGTTCGCGACGAGCCTCGCCCTGTGGGTGATAGCCATCCTGCTTCTGCTCTCTTGGTTGCATCTGCAGGAGCGGCTCACCGAGCGGTGTCGCCGCGCGATCCGACCGCAGATCGAGCGCCTGATCATCGAGAACCGGTGGATGGAGCACCACGCGCGCGGAGCGGCAGCGTTCGAGGCGCTCTGGGACCGGGAACTCGTCAGGCTGCACCGCGCCCATCTCTCGCGCCCGCTCCGCGCCGTCGTCCGGTTCCGCGGCTTCAGGCGCCTGGTCAGCGCGGAATTCGCGTCGATCCTGCCGGCCGAGGTCGCGTCCTGGACCTTCCTCGACCGCGTGAGCGCCTCGCAGGCGCATTACGAGGCGCTGATGCTGCGGTGCCTGAAGGCGGCCGGCTGGCGCCTGGATTACCAGGATCAGGACCACTTCGTGCTCCTCCGGGCCCGAACGCGCGTCGTCGTTTGCCTGCATTGGGCGGACCGCGACGTCGCGTGTCTCCCGATCTCCGACGTCGCGGCGGCGGCGGAGCGCGCCGGGTCGACCACGGCGTGCGTGATGACGAATGGTCGGTTCAGCGGCGCGGCGCGCGCCATGGCGGAGGAGCAGAACGTCCTGGCGCTGCACTGCTCGCAGATCGACCTGCTGCTGCCCCGGGACAAGTCGACGGTCGCGCCCCGCACGGCCCGCGGAATCGGTTTCCGGCTCGCCGCCTGACCGCGCCCGGACCCCGCGTCGTGCGATGAGGGCCCATGAGAACGACGACATCCCGCACGGCCGCGCGCCGGGTCCATTCCTCGACGCACCTCCCTCTGTCCCGCCGATGAACTGACCGGCGCGCACGCTTTCGTCAGGGACAGGCGCGATGCTCCTCTACGCATCGAGCGCCCCGGGCCTCGCCCGCCGGTCCGCCGATGCGGGCATCGTCTTCCGCGATCGGACTAACGCTCGCTTCACCATCACGGGCGGAGGCTGAGGCCGAATCGTGGTTCGAGCCGTTGAGGCGCATGGATCAGTCCGCAGCCCTCAGAACGGACCACCCCGCGACCGAACAGGACGCTCTCGCCGAGTTGCCGGCGGGCGATTTCGTCAGGCGATGGCGGCAGATCACCGGCGAGCCGCCGGCCATTCTCCTGAGCTCACGGTCCGAGATGATCGCGCTGCTCGTGGAGAGCGTGCCCATGGCGCCCCTGATCCCGCAGGGCGAGAGCCCCGGCACGGCGGGGTCCGGGGAGACTCCGTCCCAGGATCACGGCTCGGACGGGCCAGACGGGGCGGCCTCAGGATCCTCCACGCGCAGTGATCAGCGGGGTGCGAGACAGGGACCGGCCTGATGCGGAGCCGGGATGGCGCGACGGCTTCGGTCCGGTCGAGGTGGCCGCATTCGCGAGAGTCTGGGAATACGCGGACGCTGACCAGCGAAGTCACGCGTCATGCGTCAACGAGGTCCCTTGCGAAGGGTGACCGTCCGTTCTCGCTGAACTTGAGATCGCGGGAATTTTGGTCGGAGTGGCAGGATTTGAACCTGCGACCCCCACGTCCCGAACGTGGTGCGCTACCAGACTGCGCTACACTCCGAAGGCCGTCCCGCGTGTCCGCCACGGCCGGCGAGCGGGTGTATAGCCGCGCCTTTCCCGCACCGCAAGCGCGCTGTTGCGCCTTTTCAGCCCAGATGATCGGGCCAGTCGTCCGGGAGACGGTGGCAGGTGATCTCCGCCTCCGCGGATCGGGACGCCACCGTGGCGACGTGATCGCGCCCGCAATCGACCTCGGCGAAGCTCCAAGGACCGTCCAGGTTCCAGGACGCGTCGCCGTCGGCCCGGAGAAGGCGCGGCGCTTCGGGCGGAACGCTGACGCTGAACCGGTCGAGGGGCAGCGACAGGCCGCTGCCCAAAGCCTTCACCACCGCCTCCTTGCGGGTCCACAGTCCGAAGAAGCGCCGCTCGACCGCGCTTCGCGGGGCTCCGGCCAGGGCCGTCACCTCGTCGGCGGCGAAATGGGCCGCCGCGATCCGCAGCGCGTCCGCGATCGGCCGCACGGCCTCGACATCGACGCCGATCGCCGCGCCGCGGGTGAGCCCGATCAGCGCGCGCGCCCCGGAATGGGAGAGGTTTAATTCGGCGGCGCCCCGTGCCGGGCCCGCGAGCTCCGGCTTGCCGCCGGCTCCGGCGGCGAACTCGACGTCGGCCGGCGCGAGACCGAGCGCGTCGCCGAGGACCAGCCGCAGCGCGGCGTGGCTGGCGCGGAACCGCGCCCGATCCGCCGGGCGCAGGAAACGGTCAGCTCGCGCGCGCTCCGCGGCGTCGAGGACGGCATCGCACCGGTCGACCTGGCTCGAAGTCAGGGCGAGGTCGACGATCCAGACCTGCACCGCGCTCACGCGACACCTCGCGAGGCGGGAGCTGGGGCGCTAGCGTCGGGAGAGCGAAACGGCACGGGCGACGATCCGATGGGGCAGGAATGAGCAGCATCGGATCGCGGCCCGTCTCCTGCAAGAAGCGCCGCGCGCGGTGACGCGGTCCAGCGCGGATCTCCGCGTCGGCCTCCTGGGTAGACCGAGCCTCGGCCAGCGGTCCGTCCGCTACGGCGTCTTCTTCGCCACCTACCTCTACCAGGGCCTCGTCGCGGGTTTCTCGCTGACGGCGCTCGCCAACCACCTCGCGGCTAGGGGCGTCCCGGCAACCGAGGTCGGGCTGCACTTCGCCCTGGCCGGCCTGCCCTGGACGCTGCAGCCGCTGCTGTGGGGGCCCTGGGTGGACCGGGCCGGGGACACGCGGATGGGACGGCGCCGGCCCTTCGCGGTCGCCGCGCTGGTCGGATGCCACGCGACGCTGGCGCTGCTCCTCGTCGCCGGGGGCGACGCCGTCGGCGCGCTCGGTCCGGTCTTCCTCGTCCACAGCCTGTTCGCCTCGCTCCTCGATACCGCCTGCGACCGGATGATCATGGACCACGTCCCCACCCGGGAACTCGGCCGGGTCAGCGCCTGCACCCGCGCGGGCTTCGTGGCCGGAACGAGCCTCAGCGCCGCCGTCCTCGGATGGACGCTCGCGAATTGGGGTTTCGCCGCGAGCGCCCTCTGGCTGCTCGTCGCCGCGATCGTCGCGAGCCTGCCGATGCTGCTGGTCCGCGAGGCGCCCGCCGATCCGCTCTGGTCGCTCGAGCGCCGGGGACCGGCGCCGCGGCGCCTGCCGTTCCGCCGCTTCCTGCGCCGCACCGTGATCGCCCTGCGCCGCCCGCGCGCCCTGCGGCTGCTCGCTCTGTGCTTCGGCCTCGACGCGGCGCTCGGCCTGTTCGAGCTGCCCTTCTCGATCGACCTCCTCCAGCGTCAGGGCTGGGAGGCCGCGAGCCTGTCGCGTCTCCAGGCTTTCCTGACCCTGGTGAGCGGCACGGCCGGTGCGGTCGCGGTGGGACTCTGGTCGGACCGCGCGGGCGCGGCGTCGCCGCTTCGCGCCCTGCTGCTGGGCAGTGCCCTCACCTTCGTGCTGGCCGGGATCCTGATCGGCGCCGGCCTCGTCGGGGCCGCGGCGCCGGCGATCCTGGCGCTCACCAGCGTGCTGCCCGGCCTGCTGATCGTCGCCCTGATGCCGGCCCTGCTCGCGGCGAGCCGGGGCCGCCCGGGCGCGGCCACGCAGTTCGAGGTCTACATGGCGGCCATGAACCTCGGCTCGGTCGCCGGGACGGCGGTCGCGGGCTGGCTGGCCCCGGTCCTGCCTCTGCAAGCAATCGCCGCCCTCGTCGCCGCGACGTTCTTCGCGGCCTTCCGGATGGCGGGGCGCGGCGATCTGCTCGGTGCCCGCCGGTGAGGGAATCGGGGATCGCGCGCCGTGGCCGGCTCCCCGCCGGCCGCCGATGCGTTAGAACCCCGGCATGGCCGCCACGAAATCCGAACCGCTCGATCTCGACCTCAGCGCCGAGGAAGCGCGCGCCGAGTACGCGCGGCTGTCGGACGCGCTCCTGGAGGCCGACCGCCTCTACTACCAGGAGGACGCGCCCGAGATATCGGACGCCGAGTACGACCGGCTGCGCCGCCGCCTGGAGGACATCGAGGCCCGCTTCCCCGATCTCGCCGGCACGGGCGCCGCCAGCACGTCGGTTGGCGCCAAGCCCTCGGAGAAGTTCGCCAAGGTGCGGCACGCCGTGCCGATGCTCTCGCTGGGCAACGCCTTCGACGACGCGGAGGTGGCCGAGTTCGTCGCGCGCGTGCGCCGCTTCCTCGGCTGGCCGGACGACGCCCCCCTCGCCTTCACGGCAGAGCCGAAGATCGACGGCCTGTCCCTGTCCCTGCGCTACGTGAACGGCCGGCTCGACACCGCCGCCACCCGCGGCGACGGCGAGGTGGGCGAGAACGTCACGGCCAACGCCCGCACGGTGCAGGACATCCCGGCGGTGCTCGCGGGGTCCGGCTGGCCGGAGATCTGCGAGGTGCGCGGGGAGGTCTACCTGTCCCACGCCGACTTCGCCGCCATCAACGCCCGGCAGGAGGCGGCCGGCAAGCCGCTCTTCGCCAACCCGCGCAACGCCGCCGCCGGCAGCCTGCGCCAGCTCGATCCCGCGATCACCGCGTCCCGGCCGCTGCGATTCTTCGCCTATGCCTGGGGCGAGCTGTCGGCGCCGATCGCCGACACGCAGACCGGCGTGCTGGAGCACTTCGCGGCCTGGGGCCTGCCGGTGAACCCGCGGACCCAGACCTTCACCGACACGGAAGCGATGCTCGCCCATTACCGCGGCATCGAGGCCGACCGCGCCGGGCTCGGCTACGACATCGACGGCGTCGTCTACAAGGTCGACGACCTCGGGCTCCAGAAGCGGCTGGGCTTCGTCTCGCGCTCGCCCCGCTGGGCGCTCGCCCACAAATTCGCCGCCCAGGAAGCCACGACGGTGGTCGAGGACATCGTCATCAATGTCGGCCGCACCGGCTCGCTGAACCCGCTCGCCAAGCTCCGTCCCGTGACCGTCGGCGGCGTCGTCGTGTCGAACGCCACCCTGCACAACGAGGGCTACGTGAAGGGCGTCGGCGCCGACGGCGAGCCGATCCGCGACGGCCGCGACATCCGCGTCGGCGACACGGTCACGGTGGTCCGGGCGGGCGACGTCATCCCGAAGGTCATGGATGTCGACCTGACGAAGCGCCCGGCCGACTCGCGGCCCTACGCCTTCCCGGAGACCTGCCCGGCCTGCGGCAGCCGCGCCGTCCGCGCCATCAACCCCCGCACCGGCCGGCCCGACGCGGTGCGCCGCTGCACCGGCGGGCTGATCTGCCCGGCGCAGGGCGTTGAGCGGATGAAGCACTTCGTGTCGCGCAACGGCTTCGACATCGAGGGCTTCGGCGAGACCTATATCGAGGTCCTGTTCGAGGCCGGGCTCGTGCGCCAGCCCGCCGACCTGTTCCGCCTCGACTTCGAGGAACTCAAGGCCGCAATCGTGGCGCGGCGCGAAGCGCTGTTGGCCGAGCGGCGCGCGGACTCGGGGACGAGCGAGCCGCCGAAGAAGGCCGCCAAGAAGAAGGGCGACGAGGACGACAAGGCGATCCGGAACCTGCTCGCTGCTGTCGAGGCGCGGCGCGCCGTGCCGATGAACCGCCTGCTCTTCGCCCTCGGCATCCCGCAGATCGGCGAGGCGACCGCCAAGGCGCTGGCGAAGCGCTTCGCCGACATGCCGACGCTGATCGCGGCGATCCGCGAGGCCGCGGCGGCGCAGCCCGGTCCCGACTGGGTCGAGCTCACCGCAGTGCCGCGCGTCGGGGGCACGACCCGGGACCGGCTCCTCGATCTCGGCTTCCCGGAGGACGACGCGGCTCCGGCCAAGGAGCGGGCGCGCCTGAGCGCCGTGCAGCGCGAGAACCTCCTCGCCCATTACGGCGACGTCGACGCGGTGCGCGCGGCGATCGCGCGGGCTGCGGCGCAGCGTCCCGGCGACGCCTACCGGGTCTTCGCCGACGACGGCGAGATCGGCCCGGTGGCGACCGACGCGCTGCTCCTGTTCTTCGCCGAGCCGCACAATGCCGACGCCGTCGCGGCCCTGCTCGACGCGGTGGCGGTGCAGCCGATGGAGCGGGCCGCCGCGGCCTCAGCGTTCGCGGGAAAGACCGTGGTCTTCACCGGCACCCTGGAGAAGATGACCCGCAACGAGGCCAAGGCGGTGGCCGAGCGCCTGGGCGCGAAGGTCTCGGGCTCGGTCTCGGCCAAGACCGACCTGGTGGTGGCCGGCCCCGGTGCGGGCTCGAAACTGAAGGACGCGCAGAAGCACGGCGTCCGGGTCGTCTCGGAGGACGACTGGCTGGCGATGGTGGCGCAGGGTTGATGCCCGAGTCCGGGCGGCCTAGACCTCTCGGGGAACACCCCGAGAACTTCCACCCGGCATGGTTGAACCGCGATGACGGTCCTGGCCCTCGACTTCGAGACGGCCAACGAGCGGCGTGACAGCGCCTGCGCGGTGGGTCTGGCCTGGATCGCCGACGGCCGCGTCGTGCGCCGCGCGAGCCACCTGATCCGGCCGCCCGAGATGCGCTTCGCACCGGGCAACATCCGCGTCCACGGAATCCTGCCGGCCGACGTCGCCGACAAGCCCGACTTCGCCGCCGTCATGGCGCCCTATCTCGGCGATCTCGGGCGGGGGCTGATCCTGGCGCACAACGCGAGCTTCGATATCGGAGTCCTGCGCGCCGGGCTGACACGGGCCGGCCTGCCGGTCCCCGATCTCGCCTATCTCTGCACGGTCCAGGTGGCACGCCGGGTCTTCCCGGCGCCGGAGGGCTGCGGGCTCGGCAAGGTCGCGCGGCGCCTCGGCATCCGCTTCGAGCACCACGACGCCGGCGAGGACGCCTTCGCCTGCGCGGAGATCGCGCTCGCCGCGATGCGCGAGCGGGCGGTCGCGGACGTGCACGCCCTCGCGGCCGCGCTCGGCCTCCCGGTCGCGCGGGCGGTCGGCGGTCCCGCCGTGCCGCGCCGCGTGCCGGGTGCGATCAGCGCCCGGGCCGTGGCAAGCTTCCCCGACGCGCCGGCGGCCCTGCGGTTCGCCATGCGCGGCTCGACCGGCAACCGCTACCACGTCAGCCTGGAGGAACGGCCGGGGGGCCCGGAGCTGCGCTGCACCTGCACGGCCGGCCGCTACGGCATGCGCTGCCGCCACGTGAAGGCGCTGGAGGTCGGCGACATCACCGACCTGCTCTCGGACAATGCCGGCGACGTCGTGTTCCTCGCCCGCATGCTCGGCGCGAAGACCCGGGTCGCGGGCGCGGCCTGACCGGGCTCAGGCCGCGTCGAGGCAGGCGCGGAAGGCCGCGACGGCGCGGTCGATGTCGGCCGCCGCGATGTGCCGGTGCGTGACGAGCCGCAGCCGCCGCGGGCCGAGCGTGCGCGTGCGGATGCCGGCCGCGTCGAGATCCGCGACCCAGCGCGCGCTGTCCCGCCCGGTCCGAGAGAGGTCGACCTGCACGATGTTGGTCTGCGGCAGGTTCGCCGCGAGGCGCGGCAGGGCGTTCAGCCCGGCGCTCAGCTGCCGGGCCCGGTCGTGGTCCTCGACGAGGCGCGCGCCCATGACGGTGATCGCCTCGAGGCCGGCGGCCGCCACGATCCCGACCTGCCGCTGCGTCCCGCCGATCATCTTCCGCAGGCGCCGTGCCGCCGCGATCACCGGTCCGTCGCCGGCGAGCACGGCGCCGACCGGGGCGCTGAGGCCCTTCGAGAGGCATAGAGACACGGTGTCGACATGGGCCGCGAGGTCCGCCGGCGCGACCCCGAGATGGGTGGCGGCATTGAACAGGCGGGCCCCGTCGAGATGGACCTTAATGCCGCGCGCGCGGGCGATCTGCGCCACCGCGGCCATGTGGTCCGGCGGCAGCACGGTGCCGCCGGCGGCGTTGTGCGAGGTCTCCAGCGCGATCATGGCCGTGCGCAGCGGGCTCGCGCCGGGCCGGAGGGCGTCCTCGAGCCGGTCGAGGTCCATGGCACCGTCGGTCCCGGCGATCCCGTCCAAGAACGCCCCGGTCAGGGTGGCGGCCCCGCGCTCGGTGTGAAGCATGTGGGCCTGGGCCTCGAGCAGGACCTGCTCGCTGCGCTGAACCTGGGCCAGGATCGCCAGCAGGTTGCCCATCGTGCAGCTCGGCACGAACAGGGCCGCCGCCTTGCCGAGCATCGCGGCGGCGGTCTCCTCCAGCGCGCGGGCGGTCGGGTCGGCGTCGAGCCCGTCGTCGCCCAGCGGCGCCGACCGCATCCGGGCGTACATCGCCTCGGTCGGACGGGTGACGGTGTCGCTCCGCAGGTCGACCGCGGACGGCGCGTCCGTGGCTTCGCCGTGATCGTCTCGCATGTCGGTCTCGCCGCCCTACCGGTAGGCCGCCTCGTCGCCGGAATCGGTCGGGTTGGCGAGCGCCCGCTTGAGCACGTCGCTCATCGGCAACTCCAAGTTGATACCCTTCGGCGGGATCGGCTGCTCGAAATACTTGCCGTAGAGCCGCGCCACGGTCCCGTCCTGGATCAGCTCGACCACCGCCTTGTCGACCGCAGCCTTGAAGGCCGCGTCGTCCTTCGGCTCCAGGATCCCGTAGGGCGCGAATTCCAGGCCCTTGGTGCCGATCTTGTAATCCGCCGGCCGCTTGGCGCCCGCCACCGTGGCGTGGGCCAGGGCATCGTCGTTGATGGCGCCTGCCGCGCGGCCGGTCTCCACGAGCAGGAACACCTCGGCGGTGTCCTTGGCTGGCATCACCTGGATGTCGAGCTTGTCGCGGACGTTGATCCGGGTGGCGACGCGCTGGGTCTCGCCGCCGGCCTGGGCCGAGATGGCCTTGCCGCGGAACGACGCGATGTCGTCGACATCCACCGGCGTGTCCTTCTTGGCCACCAGCACCACCTGCGCCACGAAGGTTGTCGGCGCGAACGAGACCAGCTTGTGCCGCTCGGGCAGGTTGCTGGCGGTGCCGCATTCCAGGTCGATCGTGCCGTTGTTGATCAGCGGGATCCGGGTCGCCGACATCACCGGCACGTGGCGCACCTCGAGCTTGGGCAGGCCGAGCGCGGCCTTGAGCTTCTGCGCGACGTGTTCGCATATCTCCAGCGAATAGCCGACCGGCTTGGCGTTCTGGTCGAGGAAGCCGAAGGGCGGCGACGCGTCCGGGAAGCCGAGGCTGATCTGTCCGGTCGCGCGGATCTTGTCGAGGCGTCCCTCGGCGACCGACGGCGCGGCGAGGCCGGCCCAGCACAGAGTGGCCAACAGAAGCGGCAGCGTCCTCGACACGATCCGAACCCCCTCGCTATGTCTGAACCGGCGCAGCGCCCGGCCGCCCCGACGGGGAGTCGGCCCGAAGCTTTGCCGACCGATCCTAGGAGCGGCCGCGCGCGGGCGTCCAATGCCGATTCACCTGCCGAGCATACGGATCTGATATGGCCGAGCGGCGCATGACCTTCCGGCACATCGAGGCCTTCCGGGCCGTGGTGGCCACCGGGTCGATGACCGAGGCGAGCCGCCGGCTCCACACCTCGCAGCCTCAGGTCAGCCGGCTGATCGCGCAGCTGGAGGCGATCACCGGCCTGCCCCTGTTCGACCGGAGCGGGAGCCGGGTCGTGCCCTCCCTCGACGGGACGCGGTTCCACGCGGAGGTCGAGCGCGCCTTCGTGGGCCTCACGAGCCTGGAATCGGCGGCCGCGCGCATCCGCGCCTTCGGGGCGGAGCGCCTGCGGGTGGCGGCGATGCCGCGACTGGCGGGCGGGCTCCTCGCGCGCGCGGTCGTCCGCTTCCGGGCCGCGCATCCGGACGTGATCGTGGCGATCCATTCCGGCGACGACGAGACCGTGAACCACTGGCTCGCCACCGGCTCCTGCGACGCCGCGCTGACGATGCTGTACGGCGACGCCCCGGAGGCGCGCGCCGAGCATGTCGAGACGCGCGCCTGCGTCGCCGTCCTGCCGCAGGACCACGCCCTCGCCGCGCGGGAATCTCTCGCGCCCGTGGATTTTCAGGGCGTGCCCTTCGTCGCCGCGTCGCTCGGGAGCGCCCTGCGCGACCGGACCGAGGCCGTCTTCGAGGCCGCCGGCATCGGCCTGACCATCACCGCCGAGGCCGGCCTCGGCGCCTCGATCTGCACCCTCGTCTCGGCCGGGCTCGGGGTCAGCGTGATGAACCCCCTGGCCGCCCACGAGGAGGCGAAGGTCTCGCCGATCGCGATCCGGCCCTTCGCCCCCGCCCTCCCGGTGCATTTCGCGCTGCTCTTCCCCCCGGACCACGCCCGGGGGCGGCTGATGCGGGCCTTCGGTGCCTGCGCGCGCACGGTCCTGCTGGAGGAGCTCGCCCAGCTGCCGGACGCCGCGAGCGGGCGTCCGGCCGACGTCGCTCAGGCGGCGCGCTTCTCGGCGCCGGCGTAGAAGGTGCCCCCGCGCTCGGCCATGGCGGCCAGGTTGTCGGGCACGTGGAAACGGGGCCCGTGCTTGGCCTCGAGCGTCCGCGCGAGGTCGACGAAGGCCGCCGCGCCCATGAAGTCGATGTACGACAGGGCCCCCCCGGTGAACGGCGCGAAGCCGAAGCCGAGGATCGAGCCGACATCGGCCTCGCGCGGATCGGTGACCACGCCCTCGCCGACCGTGCGAGCGGCCTCCAGCGCCTGGACCACCAGGAGCCGCTGCTTCAGCTCGGTGAAATCGACGGCGTCGGGGTCGAGGCGGTTCGGCTGCAGGTCCTTCAGGCCGGGCCAGAGACGCTTCGGCGCGCCCTCGGGATAGTCGTAGAAGCCCTTGCGGTTCTTGCGGCCGAGCCGGCCCTGGTTCTCGACCATCTCGGCGAGGATCGCCTTCTGCGCCGGGTCGACGGCGCCCTGCCCGACCTGCGCCTCGGTGGCCTTGGCGATCTTGAGCACGAGGTCGAGGGCGACCTCGTCGTTGAGCGACAGCGGCCCGACCGGCATGCCCGCCTGGCGGCCGGCGCTCTCGATCATCGCCGGCGGCACGCCCTCGAAGAGCATCTTGTGGCCTTCGAGGATGTAGGCGCCGACGCAGCGGTTGGCGAAGAAGCCGCGGGCGTCGTTGACGACGATCGGGGTCTTCTTGATCAGCCGCACGTAGTCGAGGGCGGCGGCGAGCGCCGCGTCCCCGGTCGCCTCGCCCTTGATGATCTCGACGAGCATCATCTTCTCCACGGGCGAGAAGAAATGGATCCCGACGAACTGCGCGGGCCGCTGCGAGGCCTTGGCCAGCCCGGTGATCGGCAGGGTCGAGGTGTTGGACGCGAAGATCGCGTCGGGGCGGATCACCGCCTCGACCTTCTGGATCACCTCGGCCTTCACCCGCGGATCCTCGAAGACGGCCTCGATCACGAGGTCGCACTCCGCGAGGGCGCCGTAATCCGCCGTGGCCTGGATCCGGCCGAGCAGCGCCTCCCGGTCGGCGGTCTTGGCGCGGCCCTTGTTGATCTGGCCGGTGATGAGCGTGTGGGCGTAGGCCTTGCCCTTCTCGGCCGCCTCGACCGACTGGTCGACCAGCACCACCTCGATCCCGGCCTGGGCGGTGACGTAGGCCACGCCCGCGCCCATGAAGCCGGCGCCGATCACGCCGACCTTGCGCAGGTTCGTGGCCGGCACGTCCTTCGGACGGCGCGCGCCCTTGTTCAGCTCGCCCATGGAGATGAACAGCGTGCGGATCATCGCCGCCGCCTCGGTCGAGCGCAGGATATGCGCGAAGTACCGGCTCTCGACCCGCAGGGCGAGGTCCATCGGCAGCTGAAGGCCCTCGTAGACGGAGGCCAGGATCGCCTTGGCAGCCGGGTAGTTGTCGTGGGTCTCGCGCCGGTAGATGGCGTTGGCCGGCGGCCAGATCATCATGCCGGCGGGCGAGTAGACCTTGCCGGACGGCGCTTTGAACTTCGGCACATCCCAGGGCGCCACAGCCGAGCCGCCCTCGCGGATCCAGGCCTTGGCGCGCTCCACGATCTCGGCCTGCGGCGCCACCGCGTGGATCAGCCCCATGCCCTTGGCCATGGGCGCGCGGATCTGCTCGCCCTTGAACAGCATCTGCAGGGCGTCGCCGGTCTGCATCAGGCGGGCGACCCGCTGCGTGCCGCCGCCGCCCGGGAACAGCCCGACCTTGATCTCCGGCAGGCCGACCCGGGTCTTCCCGTCGTCCGAGGCGACCCGGTGGTGGCACGACAGCGCCAGCTCGAAGGCGCCGCCCAGGCACAGGCCCTGGATCGCCGCCGCGAAAGGCTTGCCGCAGGTCTCCAGCCGCCGGAACAGCAGCGACAGGCGTCGGGAGGCCTCGAAGAAGTGGCGCATCGCCACTTCCTCGCCCTGCTCGGCCTTCAGCTGCTCGTAGGCCCGGCCCAGGCCCTGGAGCATGGTGAGATCGGCGCCGCCGGAGAAATTGTCCTTCCCGGTGGCGATGACGCAGCCCTTGATCGCCGGGTCGGACGCGACCTGCTCGATGATCTGCTGGAGCTGGTCCATCACACCTTCGGTGATCACGTTCATCGAGCGGCCGGGCATGTCCCAGGTCGCCAGAGCGACGCCGTCGGGATCGGTCTCGAAGCGGAAATCGGTCAGCGTCACGGTGCCGTCCTCCCTGGGTTCCGCCGACGATCCGCCGGCGCATTTGCGTTAAGGTTGTGTTGAGCGCGTCCGGCCATTGTCTGCCGGCCGGGGTCACTCACCGAAAGCCGCACATGACGAAGGATTCCGGCTGCCGCGCCTGTCGCGCCGGCACCAAGCTCGACTTCGACTTCACGATGGCGTTCCAGCCGATCCTCGACCTCGCGGACGGCAGCGTCTGGGCCTACGAGGCGCTGGTGCGCGGCCCGAAGGGTGAGCCGGCCTACACGATCCTCGACCGGGTGACCGACGAGACCCGCTACCAGTTCGACCAGGCCGCCCGCGTCAAGGCGATCGAGCTCGCCGGCACGCTGTTTCCCCGCGACAGCGCCACCCGGCTGTCCATCAACTTCATGCCCAACGCGGTCTACGAGCCGAACGCCTGCATCCGCGCGTCGCTCGAGGCGGCGCGGCGCATCGACTTCGCACACCGGCGGATCATGTTCGAGTTCACCGAGCAGGAGCGCTTCCGGGACATCGATCACGTCAAGGGCATCGTCGCCGCCTACCGGAAGCAGGGGTTCCTGACGGCGCTCGACGATTTCGGCGCCGGCTTCGCGGGCCTGAGCCTGCTCGCCAATTTCCGCCCCGACCTGATCAAGATCGACATGGACGTGCTGCGCGGTCTCGACAGCGATGCCGGGCGCTACGCCATCGTCTCGGGCGTGGTCGCCATCGCCCGAGCCCTCGACGTGGCGGTGCTCGCCGAGGGCGTGGAGACCGCGGCGGAGCTCGACGCCCTGCGCAGCATCGGGATCACGCTCGTCCAGGGCTACCACTTCGCCAAGCCCCTCCTGGAGGGGCTGCCCCCGGTCGCGGGCTTCACCCCCATGGTGGCCGCGCGCGCGGCCTGACACCCGACCGACGCGCGCGGCGCTCATCGCCTACTTCGGCGCCGGGGCCGGAGCCGCGGCCGGCGGAACCGTCGGCGCCGGCGGGGCGCCGGGCTTCGGTCCGTTGTCGGTCGCCGCGGCCACCGCCAGCATGTTGAGCAGCTTGGTGACGGAGTTCTGCGAGATCGCCGTCACCGACGAGTTCGGATCGGCGTTCATCGTCTGGAACTTGAGGTAGGTCGGGTCCGAGTAGATCTCGTCGAGGTGCTTGAGCTCGGCGAGGCTGAACTTCTCGGCGTAGTCCTTCGAGAGCCCCTGGACCATGAGGGTCCGCTGCTTCTCGAACTCGTCCAGCAGCTCCTTGCGCACGGCCTCGGCGCGGGCCTCCGGCATCGGCGCCACGGTCTTCTCGAGGGCGACGTTGAACCCGGTCTGGAGGTTCTTGATCAGGGTCTTGTTGACGAGGTTGGTGGCCGCGGCGACGCGGTCCGCCGCGTCATCGGCGCGAGCGGCCACCGGCAGGCTCAGGGTGACGCCCAGACAGAGCGTCGCAATCAGGCGGTTCAAGGGCTTGTCTCCCGTTGTTTTATCGTCCGGACCACGAAAGGGCCGAGCGTCGCCCGCGCCTCTAGCAGCGTTCCCGGACTTTGGGGAGCGGCGCGGCGCCGCTCCCGGGCGCGCGGGGGTTCACACCCGCTCGATGATGGTCGCGGTGCCCATGCCGGCGCCGATGCACAGCGTGACCAGCGCGCGCTCTTTCCCGGTCCGCTCCAGCTCGTCGAGCGCGGTTCCGAGGATCATCGCGCCGGTGGCGCCGAGCGGGTGGCCGAGGGCGATGGCCCCGCCATTCACGTTGACCGCCTCCGGGTCTAGGTCAAAGGCCTGGCAGAAGCGCAGGACCACGGCCGCGAAGGCCTCGTTGACCTCGAACAGGTCGATGTCCGAGAGGCTCAGGCCCGACTTCGCCAGGACCTTGCGGGTGACGTCCACCGGCCCGGTGAGCATCAGGGCCGGGTCGGACCCGATATTGGCGAAGGCGCGGATCCGGCCGCGCGGGCGCAGGCCCGCAGCCTCGCCGGCAGCGCGGGAACCGATCAGCACGGCGGCGGCGCCGTCGACGATGCCGGAGGAGTTGCCGGCGTGGTGGACGTGCTCGACGCTCTCCACGTCCGGATGCGCGTCCGTCGCGACGGCGTCGAAGCCGCCCATCTGGCCCATCTGCACGAACGAGGCCTTCAGCGCGGCGAGCGACTGCATGTCGGTGCCTGGACGCATGTGCTCGTCGCGGTCGAGCAGCGTGATGCCGTTCACGTCGCGGACCGGAACCACCGAGCGGTCGAACAGCCCCTCACCCCAGGATTTCGCGGCGCGCTCCTGGGAGCGGACCGCGTAGGCGTCGCAATCGTCCCGTGTGAAGCCGTACTTGGTGGCGATCAGGTCGGCCGAGACGCCCTGCGGCATGAAGTAGGACTTGATGGCGATCGCCGGGTCGACCGGCCAGGCGCCGCCCGAGGCGCCGATGCCGATGCGGCTCATCGATTCGACGCCGCCGCCCACCGCCATCTCGTGCTGGCCGCTCATGACCTGCGCGGCGGCGAAGTTCACCGCGTCGAGGCCGGAGGCGCAGAAGCGGTTGATCTGCACGCCCGGCACGTGCGCGCCGTAATCCGCCACGAGGGCGGCGGCGCGGGCGATGTCGCCCCCCGCCTCGCCCACCGGATCGACGCAGCCCAGCACCACGTCGTCGACGAGGCCGGTATCGAGTCCGTTGCGGTCCTTGAGGGCGCGGAGCGCCGTCTCGGCAAGCCGCAGGGCGGTGACTTCGTGGAGGGAGCCGTCCGCCTTGCCGCGCCCGCGCGGCGTGCGAACGTGGTCGTAGATGAAGGCGTCCGTCATCAGCACTCCCCCGGGGCGTCGATCTTCGCCGGTCGGCGACGCGGCCTTACAGGGCCGTCTCGGTTCGCGCCAGTCTGCCACGGCGCGCGCGCCCTCGGCCAGCCCCGATAGCGGGGAGCCGGCGAAGGGCGCGTGACAGCGGGGGTGGTTTGGTCGTGCTCGTCCGGGCTCGGCCAGATCAGCCGGGTGCCCGGCCGTCCCCGCGCCCGCCCGGATCGAACCTGCTCCTGAAAGAGCAAACTCAGCCCGGACGCGATGCGGGAAATCTCGCGCGTTCGACTAGTCCTGAAGCATCCGCTTCAGCAGCTCGACCTCGTCGCCGAGCACCGAATCTTCGCCGATCTGCTTCTCGATCTTGCGCACGGCGTGCAGCACCGTGGTGTGGTCGCGGCCTCCGAAGCGGCGGCCGATCTCCGGCAGCGAGCGCAGCGTCAGGACCTTCGACAGGTACATGGCGATCTGACGCGGCTTCACCACCGCGGCGGTGCGCCGTTCCGACAGGATGTCGGACCGCGAGACGTTGTAGCGCGAGGCGACCAGCTTCTGGATGTCCTCGATCTTGATCCGCTTCGGCTCGCGGTTCTTCACGAGGTCGCGGATCGCGCTCTCGGCCGTCTCCATCGTCACGGCGGTGCCGGTGAGCGTGGCGTGGGCCAGCAGGCGGTTGACCGCGCCCTCGAGGTCGCGGCCGTTGGCGGTGATCGCGCGGGCCACGTAGGCCGCCACCTGCGGTGAGACGTCGAAGCCCGGATGCGCAGCCCGCACGGCGGCGAGGCGTGCCGACAGGATCGAGACGCGCAAAGCCTCGTCGAGGGCCGTGATCTCGACCACGAGGCCGCCGCCGAGCCGCGAGCGCACCCGCTCGTCCAGGGCCTCGAGTTCGGTCGGGGGCCGGTCGGAGGCGACCACGACCTGACGGCCGGCATCGATGAGCGCGTTGATCGTGTGGCCGAACTCGGCCTGAATCGACTTGCCCTGGATGAACTGGACGTCGTCCAGGATCAGCAGGTCGATGCCCCGCAGCCGCTCCTTGTAGGCAAGCGCCGACTGGGTCTTCAGGGCGTTGACGAAGCCGTACATGAAGCGGTCGGCGGTCAGGTAGATCACCCGGCGGCCGGCCTCGCGGGCGGCGTGGCCGATCCCGTGCAGCAGGTGGGTCTTGCCCAGCCCGACGCCCGCGTGGAGGTAGAGCGGGTTGTAGAGCGCGCCCTCCCCCTGGTGATTGGCGACCCGCTCGGCGGCGGCGTGCGCCAGCGCATTCGAGCGCCCGATCACGAAGCTCGCGAAGGTCAGCCGCGCGTCGAGCGGCGTGCCGCTCAGGTCACCGCCGGCCTCGGCGCCGCGCGCCTCGGGCGTCGGCGCGACCGCGGCGACCGGCATCGGCGCGCTGGTCGCGTGGAGGCGGGCGAGCGGGCCGCTGACCGGGCCTGCCTTCGCGGCTCCGACGGCGACCGGACGGACCGGGGCCCCGGTCCCGCGCACGCCGACCTCGATCCGCGCGATCTCCTCGACCTCGGCCTTGAAGGTGTTGAGCACGCGGTCGAGGTAGTGCGACTCGATCCAGCTCTTGAGGAAGCGGGTCGGGACCGTCAGGCGGGCGGTTCCGCCGGCCACGGCCTCAAGCTCCAGCCGGGCGAACCAGCTGGCGAACACGTCCTCGCCGAGTTCGGCCCGCAGCCGGCGCTTCACCCGGGCCCAGGCAGACCCATAATCCGTGTTGCCGCCGCCGTTGCGGCCCCCGTCGTCGTCGCTCGCCACCGTTCCGTCGACACGCATCACTGGCTCTCCCGACGCTGCCCACGGAATCCCGCAGGCGGCGCGTACGCACGAATTACGCCCTCAGCGTCCCGCAAGAACGGGCGGGACAGAGTCCTCTGGACGGAGTCAACCCCACCGCGAGGAACTTTTGCCGATTGGGAGAGCCTATCAACAATTACCTACGGTTCCTTTAACAGTGGGACTTGTGGGGACGGCGCCGATTCCCATTCGCAAGTGTTCCCGCGGGAGCTGAACACGGCGGCTAGAGTCTTGGCGAATCAGATCGATTCGCTGGAGTCCCGAAATCGTCGTGTTTTGCTTGCCCGGTGTCAGTTTCTGTTAAGCTACACGCCGTTTCCGGGAACCGCAATCGTGCCGATTCTTGGATAGGGTTAACGCTTTCGACTCATGCGCCGCCGGCAGCGCGCAGCCCGATCCGGACAGCGCGCACGAAAAAGCCCGGCGCGAAGGCCGGGCTCAAGACCGTCTCGGTTGTGCGTGGCGTCTTAGGCGGCGAGCGCCTTAACGCGGGCGGCGAGGCGCGAGACCTTCCGCGAGGCATTGTTCTTGTGAACGATGCCGTGCTGTGCAGCGCGCATCATCTCGGGCTCGGCGGCGCGGAGGGCGGCCAGCGCGTCCTGCTGGTTACCGATGGCGATGGCCTCCTCGACCTTGCGGACGAAGGTCCGCATGCGCGAGCGGCGCGAGCGGTTGATCGCCGTGCGCTTGGCGATCTTGCGGGTCATCTTCTTGGCCGAAGCGGTGTTGGCCATGTACGTCCTCGTGTTTCTCGTCGGGCGATGCCGACGGGCCGGCTGTGCCGGAAATCGGTCGTCGCGTCAGGTTGTCTGGCGATGGCCGAGACGCAACGCGCGCGAAAGCGCGGCCCCTCGGCGAAGCGGCTTCTATAGTCAGGGGGGCGCCGCGCGTCAACGCGCTCGGGGGCGAAACCGGATCGCGGGCCTCGGCCTCAGTCCGGGCGCCGGGACGCATCCGGCAGGCTTCTTTGAAGACGTCGGATCACGGGAGGCCGCATCGCCGCGACGATGACGGGCGCCGGCCGGCTCTCGCAGGAGCGTTCCGGCTATTCGGGCCAGCGCAGGGCCGCCGCCGCCGCCAGCGTCCCGACCACGGCGGCGATCAGCGTCAGCGCCGCCAGCACCGCCAGCGGCACGAGGAACGGCACCGTGCCGCCGCTCGCCGCCTGCGCGGCCGAGACGCCGAAGATCAGCGTCGGGATCATCAGCGGCAGGACCAGAACGGCCAGGATCAGGCCGCCCCGGCGAATCGAGGCGGTGAGCGCCGCGCCCACCGCGCCGATGAAGCTCAGGGCCGGGGTGCCGGCGAGCAGCGTCAGGGACGTCGCGCCCATGGCGGTGCCGTCGAGGGCCACCAGCAGCCCGAAGAGCGGCGCGGCCAGGGCGAGCGGCAGGCCCGTGGTCAGCCAGTGCGCCGCGACCTTGCCGAGCACCACAAGCTCGAGGGGCACCGGCGCGGCGGTCATCAGGTCGAGGGAGCCGTCTTCCTCGTCGGCCTGGAACAGGCGGTCGAGGCCGATCAGCGTCGCCAGAACGGCGGCGAGCCACAGGATCGCCGGGCCGATCCGCGACAGCAGGTTGAGATCGGGCCCGAGGGCGAAGGGCACCAGCGCGACGATCATCAGGAAGAAGACCAGCGACAGGGCGCCGGAACCGCCGACCCGGCCGGCGAGGCGCAGGTCGCGGGCGATGAGGGCGAGGACCGCGCGAATCACGCCCACTCCTCCAGCGCGTCCGCGACCGGTGCCGCGGCCGCGGTCTCGATGCGCAGCTCCGCCGCCCCGGCGAGGCCGAGGGACTGGTGGGTGGCGGCGATCACGAGGCCACCGCCGGCCCGATGGCCCTCCATCAGCGCGGCGAGCACCGCCTGCGAGGCCGTGTCAAGGGCGGCGGTCGGCTCGTCCAGGAGCCAGAGCGGGCGGGCGCAGACGAGGAGCCGCGCCAGGGCCACGCGCCGCCGCTGGCCCGCCGAGAGATAGGCCACCGGGAGGTCGTGCGCGTGGCCGAGGCCGAGCCGCTCCAGCGCGGCGCGCGGGTTCAGGCGCGGCGCGCCCAGGAGCCGCTGGGCGAACAGGAGGTTCTCTCCCGCCGTGAGCGAACTCTTCAGCCCGTCGCGGTGGCCGACCGCGTGGAGGCACTCGGGCAGGCTCGCCTCGCCGACGTCGGAGACGTCGACCCGCCCGGCATCGGCCCGCAGCCGGCCCGACAGGATGGCGAGGAGGCTCGACTTGCCCGCGCCGTTCCGCCCGGTGATCGCCAGGGCGTCGCCGGGTCCGAGGGCGAAGGACAGGTTGGCGAAGATGCGGCGGCCGGAGCGGCGGCAGGCCAGATTGTCCACGCTGAGCCGCACCCGATACCCCGCCCTCGTCCCGCCACCGCGCGGCCGCTCGGCCAATCGCCGACTCCATGCCCGATTGCGCCGCGGAACGGAACCGCACGGCCCAGCTGCGCTTTCGTTCTGCAACGGAGGATTGCCCATGGCCGAGGCGAGAAACCCGAGCGAGACCGAGGTCGCCGCGACGCCCGACGCGGTGGCCGGACGCGCCAAGGTCGAGGCGCGCATGGCGCAGTGCACCCCCGAGGAGCAGACGGCGTTCTGGGAGGCGGTCGGCCGCTGCTTCGGCGGCGGCAAGCCGCCGGAGATGAAGCCGGCCTCCGGCTGATCAGCCGCCCTTCCGCGCCAGGGCCCGCAGCGCCCCGCGAAACGTCCGCACATCCTGCTCGGTCAGGCACATGCGGTGAAGCATGTCGCGCATGTTGCGGGCGATGATCTCCTTCTTCTCCGGCGGGTAGAAGCCGGCCCCGTCGAGCGCCGCCTCCAGGCTTCCGAACAGCGCGATGAGCGCCTCGCGGGTCGCCGGCGGCGACAGGAGTTCGCCCGTGAAGGGCAGGCGCGCCCGGCCGCTCGCCTGCCGCCACGCGTAGCCGACCAGCAGCACCGCCTGGGCGAGGTTGAGCGAGGGAAAGTCCGGGGAGACCGGGAAAGTGACGATCGCGTCGGCGAGCGACACCTCGTCGTTGGTGAGGCCGACCCGCTCGCGGCCGAACATCACCGCGGTGCGCTGGCCCTCGCGGGCCGCGAGCTCGCCCATGGCCTCCTCGGGCGCGAAGACCCGCTTCATCTGCCCGCGCTCCCGCGCCGTGGTCGCCAGCACGTACCGGCAGTCGGCGATGGCCTCGGCGACGCTGCCGTAGATCGTGGCCGCGTCCAGGACGTGCGTCGCGCCCGAGGCCGCCTCGCGGACGCCCTTCTTGGGCCAGCCGTTCTTCGGGTTGACGAGGCGCAGCTCCGACAGGCCGAAATTCGCCATGGCACGGGCGGTCATGCCGATATTCTCGGCGAGTTGCGGCTCCACCAGGATCACCGCGGGGGCGATCCCGGGCGGCAGTTCGGTGACCTTCCTCGGGGAAACCTCGGGGGCGTCGCCCTGTGCGTCTCGGCTCGTCATGGCGGCCGTCTGGCACGGCGGGCCCGCGCCCGTCGAGGGCCGAGTGACGATGCCGCCCGGATGACAGCGCCCGCCTTCCGTCGCCGGAAGGGCCGCGCTATGTCGCGGGGCGATTCCGGCCCGGGGCGCCCGTCAGGCCACCCGGGACAACGACCGCACGGCCCTTGCATGCCGTGCGCGGGGACAACGCGGGAAGGCATCGGTCCATGGCGAAGATCAAGGTAGCGAACCCCGTCGTCGAGCTCGACGGCGACGAGATGACCCGGATCATCTGGGCCGAGATCAAGAACAAGCTCATCCACCCCTATCTCGACGTCGATCTCGAGTATTACGACCTCGGCGTCGAGCACCGCGACGCCACCAACGACAAGGTCACGGTCGACGCCGCCGAGGCGATCAAGCGCCACGGCGTCGGCGTGAAGTGCGCCACCATCACCCCCGACGAGCAGCGGGTGCAGGAGTTCGGCCTCAAGGAGATGTGGCGCTCGCCCAACGGCACGATCCGCAACATCCTGGGCGGCGTGATCTTCCGCGAGCCGATCATCTGCAAGAACGTGCCCCGCCTGGTGCCCGGCTGGACCCAGCCCTTCGTGATCGGCCGCCACGCCTACGGCGACCAGTACCGCGCCACGGACTTCAAGGTGCCCGGCAAGGGCCGCCTGACCATCAAGTTCGAGGGCGATGACGGCACGGTCATCGAGAAGGAGGTGTTCAAGTTCCCCGAGGCCGGCGTCGCGATGTCGATGTACAACCTCGACCAGTCGATCATCGACTTCGCCCGCGCCTCGATGAACTACGGCCTCGCGCGCAAGTACCCGGTCTACCTGTCGACCAAGAACACGATCCTCAAGGCCTATGACGGCCGGTTCAAGGACCTGTTCCAGAAGGTCTACGAGGAGGAGTTCGAGTCGAAGTTCAAGCCGCTCGGCATCACCTACGAGCACCGCCTGATCGACGACATGGTGGCCTCCTGCTTGAAGTGGTCGGGCGGATACGTCTGGGCCTGCAAGAACTACGACGGCGACGTGCAGTCCGACACGGCCGCGCAGGGCTTCGGATCCCTCGGCCTGATGACCTCCGTGCTGATGACGCCGGACGGCCGGACCGTCGAGGCCGAGGCCGCGCACGGCACCGTCACCCGCCACTACCGCGAGCACCAGAAGGGCCGCGAGACCTCGACCAACTCGATCGCGTCGATCTTCGCCTGGACCCGGGGCCTGTCGCACCGCGCCAAGCTCGACGGCAACGACGATCTGGCGAAGTTCTCCGCGACCTTGGAGAAGGTCTGCGTCGACACGGTCGAGGCCGGCCACATGACCAAGGACCTCGCCCTCCTCGTCGGACCGGACCAGAAGTGGCTCTCGACCACCGGCTTCCTCGACAAGGTTGACCAGAACCTGAAGACCGCGATGGGCGCCTGAGGCTCCAGCCTCGACGCGAAAAGCGGCGGGCGCCCTCCGGGACGGCCGCCGCTTTCACATCCGCGTGCCGCCGGCGCCTCAGGCGCCGCTCGCCTGGTCCTGCGGACCCGTCTGGGCGAGGGCCCGGGCGACCTCGAGAAGCAGGAGGTCGATGGCGGCCCGCATCAGCGGATCGCCGACCGAGTCGATGAGTTCGCGAACCCGCAGGCACTGCGCGGCGAGCGCGTCCAGCGCGGTATCCTTGCTGTCGAAGATCATGTTCAGGCCACCAGGTAAGCGGGTTCGGAGACGAGGACCGAGCGACTGTCGCCGCGGACGGCGCGGAGCTTGGCCAGGGTGCGGGCGTCGAACCGGGCGGTCGCGGCCATGATCTCCTCGCCGGCGATCTGGACGGGCAGGCCGAGCGGCTGCGGGCGGAAATGCAGCTGGATGACGTGGATCATGTAGAGGGTCGGCATCTGCAGCAGCAGGCTGTTGACCCCGTGGGCGAGGCCCCACTCCACGATCCCGGTGAGCAGCGCGATCGAGACCGGATTGACGACGCGGCCCTTGGCCCGGTGCGAGCGAGCGACGCCCTGGCGGGTCCACTCCCAGATCTGGGGGCCGACTGGCCGCTCGCCCTCGCAGAGCTGCGGCAGGACGTCCGACAGGAGATGCGGGCGCGTGGTCGGCAGGAGCCGGCTGTAGCCGACGACGGTGTCGTCCTCCATGGCGAGGAAGTGGATCGCGTGCGGCGTGTCGAACTGGTCGATCTCGCGGCCGTCCGGCCTGGCCAGCTCGCTCCAACCCTTCTCGGCGACGAAGATGTCGTGGCGCAGGCGCCAGGCCTGCTCCATCGCGTCGGCGTAGCGATCCGCGTTGGCGGGGGTGACGATGTGGATCACGAGCAAACCTCACGTTGGTCTGGCGTGAGTTTTCGTCGTTTCACCGGGGGCTGTGTACTACGAGAAACCGTAGGGTCCGCGAGCGCAGCCGGCAGCGGCGCCAAGGACTTGCCGCGGTGCGAACCGCGTTCACCGATGCCGGGCCGCGGAATGTGCGGACTGCGTGGCGCGTTCTCTAGGTTATCAGACCCGCTCGGAGCGCCTGCGCCACGGTGTGGGCGCGGTTGACGGTGTCGAGCTTCGCCCGGGCCGAGCGCAGATGGTAGTCGACGCCGGCGGCAGTGATGCCCATGACGATGCCGATCTCGACGTCGGTCTTGCCCTCCGCCGCCCATTGCAGGGTCTCGCGCTCCCGCGGCGAGAGGCGCACCGGCGCGCGCCCAGCCGGCCGGCTGTTCATCAGCAGCAGCTGACCGACCGCGTAGGTCGCGACGAGGTTGAGGGCGACGCGCTCGGCCGGATCGATCTCGATCCGCTCCCCCGAGACGCTGATCCCGCCCGGCTCGCCGTCGAGGGTCACGAACGGGATCGTGATGCCCGCGCGTATGCCGAAATCGCCGGCCTCGTTCATGACGCGCCCGGCCGTCGGGGTATCCGGCAGCACGGCGCTCCAGTCGAACGGCGTCGCCGTGGTGCACAGCCGCCGGACCGTGGGGTCGTGGAGCGCGTAGCCCTGCGTCACGTACCGGCGGGCCCAGCCCTCCGGCATGGTGCTCGCGAGCACGAACCCGGCGTGCCGCCGCTTCGGCAGGCCGGGTTCCGGGACGATCCCGGCCATGATGTACGAGACCCCGTAGCGGGTGAAGGCGTCGACCAGGAGCCGCGCGATCTCGTCGGGCGATGCGGCCCGTTCCAGATCGCGCAACACGCTGAAGGTCCTGTCGAGGTGCTTCGAATGCGGCATGCCCTAGCTCGAAATTGATGCACGCACTGCGACAAATGATGAGTCGAACGCAACCTGAGGATGGCATCGCCGCCGCTGAAAGGCTAGGGTAGCCGCGGAAAGCTCTGCCGTTTGAATCGGTCCAGCGGGCGGAGTGCGAGTTTCAACGGTATGACTGACGACGCGACCCCGCCGACGACGCGCTGGCTACTGGAACGGATCGCAGCCACGCTGAATGTTTGTCCGACCTATTTCCTCCAGACGGAGCGGCCCGACGAGACCGCGGCGGACCAGGACGCGCGCGACTGCGCGGAGGTCGCCGCGCTGTTCCAGGCGATCAAGTCGCCGGCGCGGCGCACCGCCGTCCTGAACCTGCTGCGCGAGATGAGCCGCGAGACCTGACGGCGCGTGCCGCACGCCCGCCGCTCCGCGGTCAGGCCGCCACGAGGAGCGCGGCCCCGGCGACGCCCGAGAGGACCAAGCGCAGGCGGCCGAGCCAGAGGGGCGTGAGCCCGCGGCGGGGCAGATCCTGATCGATGAGGCCCCAGGCGAGCACGAGGCCGCCGAGGATGCGCAGGTCCCACGGTGCGGGGGCGGCCATCGCGGCCCAGGCGACCAGGGATGGCACGATGGCCACGAGATAATCGCCGTTGCCGCCATTGCGCGCCGCGGCGGCGCCCCAGCGGATCCCGCCGAGGAACGAGGCGATCACGGCGCCGTAGGCCGACAGGATGGTGCGCGGCGACAGGCCGATGCTGCTCAGGCCGCCGTCCGTGCCCGACACCGCAAGGGCAGCGAAGCCCAGGAACGGGATGAGTCCGGCCACGCCGAGAACGATTGCGCCGATCGGGACAGAGTTCCGGTGCGCCATCCATCCTCCGGGCATCGGCAAGGGTTGGCGACCCGCGCGATCCGACCCCGGTCCGACGCCGCCCTGCCGCAGCGTTCCCGCATCGCGGCGTGGCGGTCAAGGTCGGACCCGCGGCCGGGCCGCGGGCCCGCAGCGGCGTCAGCTCCGGCGCGGCGGCGCCGTGAACGGGACAGCGCCGGGCATCGGCGCGCCGAGGAGGGACATCGGCGCGCTCGCCGGCATCTTCGGCGCGGGCGGCTCGTTGACCGCCGCGTCGATCTTTCGCGGCTTGAAGTTCGCCGCGAGGCTCTTGGCGCTGGCGAGATCGGCGGGGCTGAGCTTGTTGGCCACGTCGTCGCGCTTCTTGCCGGCATCGTCGTCGCCTTGGCTCGCGGCGGCGGAGAACCACGCGTAGGACTGGATCAGGTCCTGCGTCAGGCCGAGGCCGCGCGCGTAGAGGACGCCGAGATTGTACTGGCTGTCGCGGACGCCGAACTCGGCGCCCTGCCGGAACCACGAGGCCGCGGAGGCGAAATCCGGCTTGCCGTTGGCGGCCGGGTTCTCGGCGTAGAGCACCGCCAGATTGTGCATGGAACGGGCGTGGCCCTGCTCGGCGGCGCGGCCGTACCAGAGCTTCGCCTTGTCGAGGTCGCGGACGACGCCCGAACCCTTCTCGTAATGGCCCGCGACCTTGTACTGGGCGGGCGCGTAGCCGGCCGCGGCCAGCTTCTCGAAGAGCTTGGCGGCGATCGACAGATCGCGCGGCATGCCGCGGCCATCGGCCTCCCGCGTGGCGAGGTCCCAGATCGACGCGCCGTCACCGTCGAGGGCGGCGAGCTTCACCTTCGCCAGCGCCGGCGGCAGGTTGCCGAACTCGGCCTGCAGGCTGTTCATCCCCGAGACCTGCGGCACCGCCGCCTTGGCATTGGGCCGGGCGTCCGGGGGAACGGAGTTGGGCAGAGACTGGGTCGTCGTCGGATCAGCCGGCGCCGGCTTCGACTCCGCGCTCTCTTTGGCGGCGTCCTTCGAAGCGTCCTTCGAAGCGTCCTTGGAGACGTCCGCATTGTCCTTCTGGACCTCCGCGGCATCGCCGCGGGACGGCGCGACCTGGCTCGTCGGAGCCGCCGGCCGCGGCTCGTCCGCGCCGCGCATGGTGATCGCCTGGAGCGCGCCGAGAGCCAGCACGATGGCCGCGAGGCCGAGCAGCAGCGGCCGGCGCCGGCGATCGATCTCGGCGCGCAACCGTCCGAGGCGGCCGGTCGCTGCCCCCTGGAGAGCGGCGACCCGGTCACTCCGGGCTTCCCGGCGCTCGGCGGGCGCCTCGGTGGCCAGCTCCGCCTGGGCAGCCTGGGCCGCCCGGCGCGCGGCCGCGATGAAGCTGGTCTTGATGTCGGTCTCGGACTTGGAGTCGGCCGCGGATCGCGCGGCGACGACGTCGCCGAGGCGCTCCTGCGCGGCCCGGCGGGCGGAGGGCTCGCGGGCCGCGCGCGGCTCGCGCGGCGGCCGGCCGCTGCCGGGCTCCAGAAGGTCGTCGGCGAGGCGGGATGCCTCGGCATTGTCGCGCCGCGACCTTGCGCGCGCCTCGACGGGCGCGAGGGCCACATCCGGGCTCGTAGACGACATCAGGCGCTCGTCGAGGGACGGCCCCCGCGCCGGGACGGTCTCGGCGGGCCCGAGCCGGACGAGGAGCCGCTCCAGGGCCGACTGAACCCCGTCGAGGGTCGCGCCGAGGCGCTGATCGGAGGCCACCTGCCGGGCCTGCATGTCCGCGAGGCTGGCGCGCAGGAGGCCGATCTCGCCCGACTCGGCGGCACCGAGGCCGGATGTCTGCAGGCTCTGCGCGACGGCGTTGCGGGCGGCGCGCTCCATCGCGGCCTCGCTCGGCGCCGATTCCCGGAGCGCCGTGACCTGCCGCAGCAGGTCGCTCATCGTGCGCTCCAGCCCGGCCAGCGCCGGATCGGCGCTGTGCGGCGCGTCGAGGCGGCCGGCCAGCGAGACCACCTGCCGCTCCAGGGCGTCGAGGCCCTCGTGCTCGGACCTGGTGCCGACCTGATCGACCTTGTCGGCGAGGCTGCGGAGCATGGCGTGGATGGAGGCCATGTCGCCCGAGCGGGCCACGTTCACGTCGCCGGTGCGCTCGGACCAGTCGTCCCGCGCGCAGAGCACGTCGACCTTCTCGGCGAGTGCCTGGATCTGCTCCGCCAGCGCCGCCGGCGCGGCGATCTTCACGTCGCTGCGGATCTCCTCCAGGATCGGCCGGAGGTCCGGGCCTGCGGCCGTCCGCTGCAGCTGGGCGATCTGCGCGCTCACCGCCTGCAGGCTCTGCGCGAGACCCTGGATGCGCTCCGGGCCGGCGAGCGCGGCGATCTGACGGCGGATCTCCTCGAGTTCGGCGAACAGGCCTGCGAGGGTCCGGTCGTCCGGACCGGCGGCGCCGGTCGCGGCGGCGGTGTCGAGGCGCTCGGCGAGGCGCCGGACGTCCTCCGCGACGCGGCTGTGGACGTTCTCGGCCACCTCCTCGGCGAGGCGCTCGACCTGGGCCCGGACCTGCTCGATCGGCACCGCGATGGCGGTGAGATCGGTCCCCGCCTGGGCGCGCTCGATGCCGCTCGCTAGGGTGACGACGGCCTGCTCGAGGGCGCCGATGTCCCGGCTCGTCGCGAGCTGGTTGATCGCCTCCCGCAGGCGCGTGGTCTCCTCCTGAAGCTCGATCAGGGCGGTCGACGGGGCGACGCCCTCCTCGATCCGCGCCTCCAGACGGCGGGCGAGGTCCAGGCGCATGCTGGCGACGACGCCGCCATCGGCCGCGGACGCGGCGAGCGCCGGCTCGGCGCCCTGTGCCAGCTCGCGCTGGCGCTGGCGGATGTCCTGGACGGCGCTGCGGATGTCGGCGGCGGCGGGACGCGGGCGACGGCCGGGCGGCCGGGTCGCGGCGACCTGCTCGCCGAGCTGCGACATGCGGCGCTCGATGTCGCCGAGCCGCTCGGTGACCTGCTGGACGGGGGCCGACTTCAGGGCGCGCTCGATGCGGGCCTCGATCTCCGCGAGGCGGCGCGCCTCGGCGTCCTGGGCGGCGCGCCGCTCGTGGTCGAGGGCGCGGTCGAGACCGTCGAGGCGGTCCATCAGAGCGGCGATACCGTCGCCATAGCCCTCGGCGCGCGGCGCTGTCCCGTGGGCCCGCTGGTCGGGCGAGGCCGGCGGGAGGGCGCGCTCGGCCGAGGCCTCCGGCCGGTTGCCGCCGAGGGCGAGCTGCTCGGCGCGGTGGCGCCGCCGGTGCCGGCGATTTCCCTGACCGGCCGATTGCTGCTGCGGCACCACCGACGCGATCCAGGTCTCGAGCGGGACCCCGGCCCGCGCCGCCACGTCGCGGGCCGCGTCGAGCACCTCGGGATCGAAACTGTCGAGCTGCGGCATCGCGTTGCGGGTCATCGGTGGCCTGTCGTCGGCAGCGTTCGGCGTCCGTTTCCTCGGCGCAGAGCGGGACCGGAATTCGGTATCCACGGACGCACGCGTCGGATCGTTCGAGCGTGACCATTAACTTTCTTGGTAAACACGAAGTTAAGGTTTGATGGGCCCGGTAATGGCCGCGACCACGCGGCTGCTGAGGAACGGCCGCGCCTGTCGCGCTCCGGGCGGGCGAAGCCGTTGCTCCGGGAGCGGCGCGGCGTTTACATGCGGCCAACGCGGCGGGCCGTTCCGAGAGGCCCGCACCAGACGGGGGAAGCCAGAGATGCCGCAGTATCGCGCTCCGGTCGAGGATACGCTGTTCTTGCTCACCGACGTCCTCGGCTTCCATGCCCGGGACAACCTAGCGGGCTTCGCCGACGCCTCGCCCGACGTGGTCGAGGCCGTCCTGCGCGAGGGGGCGAAGCTCGCCGAGGAGGTGCTCGCCCCGCTCAACCGCACGGGCGACGTCGAGGGCTGCCGCCGCGAGGCCGACGGGACGGTGCGCACGCCGACCGGCTTCAAGGCCGCCTACGACACCTACGCCAGCGGCGGCTGGATGGGCCTGTCGGTGCCGGAGGCCTATGGCGGCCAGAGCCTGCCGCACACCCTGAACACGGCGATCCAGGAATTCGCCTCGGGCGCGAACCTCGCCTTCGGCATGTATCCCGGCCTGACGCAGGGCGCGATGGCCGCATTGCTGGTCCACGGCTCGGAGGAGCAGAAGGCGCTGTACCTGCCCAAGATGGTCGAGGGCGCCTGGACCGGGACCATGAACCTGACCGAGCCGCATTGCGGCACGGATCTCGGGCTTCTCAAGACCAAGGCCGTGCCGAACGGCGACGGCTCGTACAGCATCACCGGCACCAAGATCTTCATCTCGGCCGGCGAGCACGACCTCGCCGAGAACATCGTGCACCTCGTCATCGCGCGGATCGAGGGCGCGCCCGCCGGCACAAAGGGCATCTCGCTGTTCGTGGTGCCGAAATTCCTGGTGAACGCCGACGGGTCCCTCGGGGCGCGCAACGGCGTGTCCTGCGGCTCCCTCGAGCACAAGATGGGCATCCACGGCAACGCCACCTGCGTGATGAACTACGACGGGGCTACGGGCTGGCTCGTGGGCCAGGAGAATCGCGGCCTCAACGCCATGTTCGTGATGATGAACGAGGCGCGGCTCGCCGTCGGCGTCCAGGGCCTCGGCCAGTCCGAGGTCGCCTACCAGAACGCCGCCGCCTACGCGAAGGACCGGCTCCAGGGCCGCGCCCTGACCGGCGCCAAGGCGCCCGAGAAGGCCGCCGACCCGATCATCGTCCATCCGGACGTGCGCCGCACGCTGATGCAGATCCGCGCCTTCAACGAGGCGGCCCGGGCCCTCATGCTCTGGACCGCGCTCCAGGCCGACATCCTGCACCGCTCCGAGGATGCCAAGGAGCGGCAGGCCGCCGACGACCATCTCGGCCTGATGACCCCGGTGGTGAAGGGCGTATTCACCGACCGCGGCTTCGCCAACGCGGTCGAGGCCCAGCAGCTCCTCGGCGGCCACGGCTACATCGAGGAATGGGGCATGTCGCAGTTCGTGCGCGATGCCCGCATCGCCATGATCTACGAGGGCGCCAACGGCATCCAGGCCATGGACCTGATCGGCCGCAAGCTGCCGAAGGACGGCGGCCGGGCGATGATGACGTTCCTGGGCGAGGTCCAGACCTTCCTTAAGGACCACGGCGAGGATCCCGCCATGGCGCCGTTCACCAAGCCACTCCAGGCCGGGCTGAACGACCTCCAGGGTGCCGTGATGTGGCTGATGCAGAACGCGTTCAGCAAGCCCGACAATGCCGGCGCCGGCGCGACCGACTTCATGCACCTCTTCGGCCTCGTGGCCCTCGGCTACATGTGGGCGAAGATCGCAAAGGCCGCCCAGGCCAAGCACGCCGAGGCCCCCTCCCCCCGCTGGGAGTCGAAGCTGACGAGCGGCCGGTTCTTCATGGAGCGGATGCTGCCGGAGACCGCCCTGCGCCTCAACCGGATCAAGGCCGGGGCCGAGAGCACCATGGCGCTGGAGGCGGAGGCGTTCTGAGCAGCCCGCCGGCTGTGCGCCTCGCGCCAGCCGGCGGCTTCTGGTCAGATCGCTGGAAGCACCGCCGTCCTTGCGAGCGGAGCGAAGCAATCCAGGATCGCTTCACCGCGCTCGCGATGACGCCGGGCTCACGCACCGAGTGCCGCGTCCAGATCCTCGATCAGGTCGGCCGGATCCTCCAGGCCGATCGACAACCGCACCACGTCGGGTCCCGCGCCCGCGGCAGTCTTCTGCGCGTCGGTGAGCTGGCGGTGGGTCGTCGAGGCCGGGTGAATGATCAGGGAGCGCGTGTCGCCGATATTGGCGAGGTGCGAGAACAGCTGCAGGCTCGACACCAGCTTGACGCCCGCGTCGTAGCCGCCCTTGAGCCCGAAGGTGAAGACGGCCCCCGCGCCGTTCGGCGTGTAGCGCCGGGCGAGCTGATGGTACCGGTCGGTCTCCAGGCCGGGATAGCTGACCCACGACACCGCCGGATGCGTCGACAGGTGCTTGGCCACCGTCAGCGCGTTGTCGGAGTGGCGCTGCATGCGCAGCGGCAGCGTCTCGATCCCGTTCAGGATCAGGAACGCGTTGAACGGCGACAGCGCCGGCCCGAGATCGCGCAGGCCCAGCACCCGGCAGGCGATGGCGAAGCCGAAATTGCCGAAGGTCTCGGCCAGAACCATGCCGGAATATTCCGGCCGCGGCTGGCTCATCATCGGGTAGCGCGCGTCGCCGGCCCACTGGAACGAGCCGCCGTCGACGATCAGGCCGCCGATCGAATTGCCGTGGCCGCCGAGGAACTTGGTCGCCGAGTGCACCACGATGTCGGCGCCGTGCTCGAACGGCCGGATCAGGTACGGCGTCGCCATGGTGTTGTCGACGACGAGCGGGATGTTGTGCTTCTTGGCGATCTGCGACAGCGCTGCCAAGTCGGTGATGACGCCGCCGGGATTGGCGATCGACTCGCAGAAGATCGCCTTGGTGCGCGGCGTGATCGCCGCCTCGAAGGAGGCGGGGTCGTCGTTGTCGGCCCAGGCCACCGACCAGCCGAAGTTCTTGTACGAGTGGTTGAACTGGTTGATCGAGCCGCCGTAGAGCTTGTTGGAGGCCACGAACTCGTCGCCCGGCTGCATCAGGGCGTGCATGGTCAGGAACTCGGCCGCGTGGCCGGAGGCCACCGCCAGGGCTGCGGTCCCACCTTCGAGCGCCGCGATGCGCTCCTCGAGGACAGCGTTCGTCGGATTGGTGATCCGCGTGTAGATGTTGCCGAAGGCCTGGAGCCCGAACAGCGACGCGGCGTGGTCGACGTCGTCGAACACGAAGCTGGTGGTCTGGTAGATCGGCGTCGCCCGCGCGCCGGTGGCCGCGTCGGGGGCGGCGCCCGCGTGGATCGCCAGCGTGTTGAAGCCGGGCATGCGGTCGGACATCGTCGGGTCTCCTCAGAGCACCCGAGCCTGTACGCACGCCTGGGAGTGCGGCGCAAGACTCGGGCGCGAAGACTCGGGCGCGACCGAGCGCTTCGCAATCCCTAGGCGTCCGGCCGGTGGCCGATGTCGATATGCGGCTGGCCCGCATCGACCAGGGCACGGTCCACGGCCTCGATGGCGAGCAGGGTCCGGGTCAGGTCCTCGGCCATGGAGATCGGCGCCAGGTCGAGGCCGCCCAGGCGCCGCGCGATGGCGTTCCGCTGGCGGGCCAGGGCGGCGCGCGCCCGGTTCAGATCCTCGATCTCGTCGGCGGTCATCCGCGCTCCTTCTCGTCGGGGTGCCTCGCCGCGCTCAGGCGCCCGGCGTCCAGTCGATGTTCGGGCGCTGGGCCAGCATGCGCTCGAAGTAGTTGGCGACGGCCTGCGCCCCGTCCGTGTGCATCATCGCGACCGGATGCGCGAGGTAGGCGCGGGCAAGATCGACCGGAATCCGGCCGCCCTGGAGCGCGCTCAGCACCTCGTCGATGAAGGCGTCGTTGGCCTCGTTGAAGTCGTTCGACAGCTTCTTGCGGTCGTTGAGGGCCTTGATCGGCATGCAGCATCCTTGTCGCGCGGAGCCGGGTCGCGCCCGGCCGGAGGGCTCGGCCCGAACCGGGCCGCGGTGGGGAAGGTTCCGGCCATGGAACCTGACGGACAGGTCCAACTGGCGTGCGCGCCCACACCGCTCGGTAACCTTCCACACACGATCCGTGGAGCGGAGTCCCGCGCTCGAGCGTTTACCGGTCATGACGACCGAAATCACGCGCTCTCATACCGTCGAGATCGTCCCGTGCCTGGACGATCCGCGATGTTTTCGCTGGATCATCCGCAGCCGCGGCGGCGCAGTTGTGGAGCACTCGCCCTACGCGTTCGTGACACAGAACGGAGCGCGGATCTCCGGAGAGTGCTGGATGCGCGAGCATTTCGGCGACGGTCAGGTCGCGTAGGCTGCGGCCGCGACCGGCAGGGGCGGACACGACCTTCCATGTGGAATCTGCGCGGGTGTTTCCGCGCCGCGCCGGCATGTCGATGGCAGACGATCCCGCTGGATCATGCGCCGACCGGTCCGCGTCCTCCCGCGCGACCGTCGCGGCGGCCATCAAATACAACCTTGACGATGCTCACGAGCCGTAAGGCATCGGTTAAGCATTGTTTCGCTGGCCATATTTCTTTGTCAGAACTTTAATCACGCCCGACCAGTATCGCGCCGATTCTGTTTCTGACCAGGGTGCGAACGATGCTGAGCGGCGACGGAACGGTCCGGCACGACGATGCCGCGTCGCCCATGGGCGCGGTGACGTCGATCGAGGGATCCAAGGTCCATCTCGAACTCATCGTGCAGGGCGGCCGGCCCAGGGTGCGCGTCACCGTCGGCAATCTGGTTCGGATCCGTGCCGGAGAGGCGATCCTCGTCGGCATCGTCACCACGCTGTCCTCGGGCAGCGAGCGCGGGCACCGGCCGGGCGCCTACGCGAGCCTCGACCTGCTCGGCGAGATCCACGCGGCGCAGGGCGCGCACCGCTTCAGCCGCGGCGTTAGCTGCTACCCGGCGATCGGCGACGATGTGGAACTCCTGTCCGCCACCGACCTCCGGATCGTCCATCAGGTCTCGGCGACCGGCACGGCGGCCGTGGGCGCGCTCTACCAGGATCCCGAGACCCCGGCCTGCATCAAGATCGACGACCTGCTCTCCAAGCACTTCGCGGTGCTCGGCGCGACCGGTGTCGGGAAGTCAAGCGGCGTCACCGTCATCCTCGATGAGGTGATGCGGGCGCGGCCGGCCGTGCGCGTCTTCCTACTGGACGTGCACAACGAGTACGCCGCCAGCTTCGGCGACCGCGCGAGCGTCATCAGCCCGCGGACCCTCAAGCTGCCGTTCTGGCTGTTCAACCTCGAGGAGATCGCCGACGTCATCTACGGCGGCCGGCCGGCCGTGGACGAGGAGATCGAGATCCTGGCCGAGGTGATCCCCCTCGCGAAGAGCAAGTACGGGCAGTACAAGGAGGCGAGCGACCGCCAGATCGTGAAGCGGCCCTTCGGCAAGGGCGCCGGCTACACGGTCGACACGCCGGTCCCCTACATGCTGCAGGATCTGCTCGCGCTCATCGACGAGCGGATGGGTCGGCTCGAGAACCGCGTCTCCCGGATGCACTATCACCGGCTGATCACCCGGATCGAGGCGATCCGGAACGATCCCCGGCACGGTTTCATGTTCGACAACGCCAATGTCGGCGGCGACATGATGGGCGAGATTTTGGCGCACCTGTTCCGGCTCGATCCCGACGGGCGGCCGATGACGATCATGCAGCTCGCCGGTCTGCCGATGGAGGTCGTCGACGCCGTCGTGTGCGTGCTGTGCCGCCTCGCCTTCGAGTTCGGCATCTGGAGCGAGGGCGCCGTCCCGCTGCTGTTCGTCTGCGAGGAGGCCCACCGCTTCGCCTCGGCCGACCGGTCGGTGGGCTTCACGCCGACGCGGCGCGCCCTGGCGCGGATCGCCCGCGAGGGCCGCAAGCACGGCGTCCATCTCGGGCTGGTCACCCAGCGCCCGGCCGAGCTCGACGCGACGATCATGTCGCAATGCAGCACCCTGTTCGCCATGCGCATGACCAACGCGCGCGACCAGGCCTTCCTGGCCGCGGCCGTTTCGGACGCCGCCAACCTCCTCACCTTCGTGCCGTCGCTGGGGACCGGCGAGGTCATCGCCTTCGGCGAGGGCGTGCCGATCCCGGCGCGGATGACCTTCCGGCCGCTGCCGTCGGCCCGTCACCCGCGCAACGACGCGAGCGGCAGGGCCGCCGAGGACGACGCGACTGTCGCCGGCGCGGCCTTCGTCGGCGCCGTCGTCGAGCGCTGGCGCGGCGCCACCATGAACAAGGTCGCCGGGTACGACGGCGATCCGGCCGCGGCGGCGCGCCTCGCGCGCGAGGCGGGCTCGGACGGCCCGCACGGCGCCGCCCTCGAGCAGGTGCATCGCCGTCTCCTCCGCCGCCCCCTGGAGGGCGGCGACCAAGCTCAGACCGGCGCCCCGGCCGGCGCCCAGGCTGCCAAGCCCCTGTGGCAGCAGGGCGGGGCATGAGCGAGCCCGCTTTCCCGGAGCGTCGAACCCTGCTCGAGGCCGCCATCCAGGCGCTACCCGTCGGGGTCGTGGTCCATGACGGCCAGGGTCACTGCGTCCTCGCCAACGCCGCCGCGCGCGCCCTCGGGGACAGGGCCGTCCAGGCGCTTCCCGCCGCGGCGGCCGGCGCCCGGGACGCCGGGACCGTCGAGGCAGTCGACGACCGGATGCTCGAGGTGCGGACGCGGCCGGTCGCCGAGGACCGGGACGGTTTCACGCTGACGACCCTGATCGACGTCACGCAACATCACCGGATCCAGCGGGAGCTGATCACCAAGGCCTTCATCGACGCCCTGACCGGCCTGCCAAACCGGACGATGTTCGAGCAGAGCATCGCGGATGTCCTGGCGGGGTCCGCGCCGGGGGACCGGTTCGCCCTGGCCTTCATCGATCTCGACAACTTCAAGCACATCAACGACTACTACAGCCACGCCGCGGGCGATGCCCTGCTGCGCAAGGTGTCCGACCGGATCGGCGGCGCGCTGCGCCCGAGCGACCTCCTGGCGCGGATCGGCGGCGACGAGTTCGTGCTGCTCCTCGCTCCCGTCACCGACGGGGACGCGGCGCTGGCCGCCGTGCGCGCCATCTCGGAGCGCCTGAAGCAGCCGTTCTTCATCGACGGGCACGAGATCTTCGCTTCCGCCTCCATCGGCGTCAGCCTCTTCCCGGAGCACGGCGACAGCTACGAAACCCTCGCCCGGCAGGCCGACAACGCGATGTACCGGGTGAAGGGCGAGCTGAAAGGCGGCGTCAGCGTCTTCGACGACGCGATGAGCCAGGCCGCCACGGCCCGCATGGCCGTGGAGCAGCGCCTCCGGCTGGCGATCCGCGACCGCTGCTTCTGCTGCGCCTTCCAGCCCAAGGTCGACATGCGCTCCCACGCGGTCACGGGCGTCGAGGTGCTCCTGCGCTGGCGCGACGAGGTCGGCATGATCCAGGCGCCCGGCGACTTCATCGCCCTCGCCATCGAGCTCGGGCTGATCAACGAGATCACCCTGCAGCTCCTGGCCGAGACGGTGCGGGCGATGCCCGACATCGACGAGGTTTTCGGACCCGACGTCACCGTGAGCCTTAACATCGCCGCCAAACAGGCCTGCGACGTGCCGTTCATGACCGCCTTCTGCGCGGCGCTCGGCGAGACGGGACTCGCCGAGCGCTTCGTGCTCGAACTGACCGAGGAGGCCTTCTTCACGACGGGCCGCTTCCAGCGCGAGGTCCTGCCGAAGATCCGGGCGATCGGCGCGCGCGTCTCGATCGACGATTTCGGCGTCGGCTACTCGTCCCTCGCGGCCCTAGCGGACATCACCGCGGACGAGTTGAAGATCGATCGCTCGTTCATCACCGACATCGACAAGCGGCCGCGCAGCCAGATCGTCCTGAAGGCGATCGAGTCGCTCGGTGCGGCGCTGGGCATGACGGTGGTGGCCGAAGGCGTCGAGACCTTCGAGGAGGTCGCCTACCTGCTCGGCGCCACGCAGATCCGCTGCGCCCAGGGCTACTACTTCGCGCGCCCGCTGCTGCTCGACCAGATCCGGCAGGCCGAGCCGCCGCGCATGTCCGGGGCTCGCGGTCCGGCCGCGCGCGGCCGCGCGTCGGACCTGCGCGCGTCGGACCTCCGCGCGTCCAGCCTGATGCGGCGCGCCTGACGTCCGCCGCGCGGCCGCGGTGGCGCGTCAGGCGGCCAGCAGGGGCCGCCACACGCCCGCCGCGTCCGCGGCCATGGCGCAGATGACCGCCTCGTCGATCGAGCGACGCACCTCGACCACGTGCGGCACACCGGGAGCGAGGGGCGCCTCGACGCCGAGGTCGAATCCGTGCCGGCCGTCGCCCACGCCCGCCGCCGCGATGTCGGCGCGGTACTCCGCCGCCACCGTCACCGCCACGATCGTCCCGTCGACCACGATGTCCAAGCATACGGGGGCGTCGGGCTGCGCGGCGTCGTGGGCCCAGCCGGCCACGCGCAGCGCGCCGTCCGCGCGCAGCGCGCAGCGATCCAGCCACGCCCGCACGGCGCCCGGACGCGACGTCGCGCCGGCCCGACGGATCAGCCGCCTGCGCAGGGCGGCGAGCTGGGGACCGAGCGCGGTGCGCGGCGCGTAGGCCTGCGGACCGATCGCGCTGTCGTCCGGATCGCGGCCGTCGAAGAGCCGCCGGAGGCCGGGAGCGGGCAGGAAGCTCTCGGCCGGCGCGCCCTCCGCCAGCAACAGGTCGTGGCTGTCGAGCTCGATATGCCAGTAGGTGAGATCGATCACGCGCTCACCGCGGGTGATGCTGGTTCCGTTGACGAGGTGGCCGGCGGCGACGAACAGCCCGTCCAGCCAGACGGCGTGGTCCGGCGAGACGAGCAGGTCGCGGGCGGGGACACCGTCGTCGAGCGCGCCGGCCCGGATGCGCACGGGCCGCTCGGTCGGCGGGGCCGACGATCCGGGATAGGTGCGGCGACCGATCCACCGGATCGGCCGATGCAGGCCCGCGGCCGTGACGACCCTGTCGCCCACCGCGAGCCGCTCGACAGCGACGTCGCCGCGGTCGGTCCTGATGGACGTGCCGGTGCAGTAGCACGGGGCGTTTCCCGGCGCCGCGGTCCCTTGAGCCGTCCCCGAGGACGATTGAGAAGATCCATTCGACCCGTTGGCGCCCGATGCAGGCGCCGTCGAACCGGAGTTCGACCCGGCCGCGCCCGGCTGCGCTCCGGCCGCGCCGGCGCCCGACCGGAGACCGGCCGTTGCCCCGTACAGACCCGGGTCTCGGCCATCCGGCGACGACACGCGGTCCTGCGGCACCGCGACCGCGTTGGGGTTGTTCGAGTAGACGCGGATATAGTCGATGCTCGAGCTGAAGCGGGTGCCCGTCGTCGCCGTGCTCTGCACGGCCAGGTTGGCCAGCAGATACATGGGGCTGTGCAGGTCGGACGGCGTCGCCTGCGAACCGACGAGCTGACCGTCCACGTAGAAGCTGATGCGATCGGCCTGCCAGTTCATGCCGTAGGTGTGATACCCGTTGGGATTGGGCATCTCGCTGTAGACTTGGCGGGTCTGCTGCCAGGTCGTTCCGGGCGGCTGCGGGTCGGTCGTGTGGATCGTGCTGTAGACGCCGCGGTCGTTGTTTCCGTAATGCTCGACGACGTCGAGCTCCTGGTGCCCGTTGGCGCTGCTCGACTGCGGGCTCTGCTGATTCGGCAGCAGCCAGAAGGCGTCCCAGGCATCGGGATTGTTGGAGAAATCCGCGCGGATCTCGAAGTAGCCGTAAGTCTGCGAGAAGTTGCCCTGCGTGCTGATGAGGCCGGACTGCCAGCTCCCCGGATAGCCGGACGCGCTCGTCCCGGGCGGCGCCGCCGTGATCGTCAGAACACCGTTCTGGACGCTGAAGGGATCGTAACCGGACCCGGAATCGAGGAACGACGACCGACCGAAGCCGATGTCGGAGTTGGCGTCGTACCGCCACTCGGCGCGAATATCGCGGTAGGTCGTCCCGACGCCGTTCTGCGAGATGCTGCGCGCGTTGAACTCGTCGTCGTAGGTCAGGCGATAGCCCGTCAGATCAAGCATCGACGCCGTCTCATCACCATTCTGGTTCGCCGGACGTGGCGCGCTGTCAAATCAAGATTGCCAACAAGCAATCCGCGAATAGTTAATAATGTCCTGCGTGTCGCGCGGACGAAGTGAGCATCGGCCGCGACAGGCCGTGGCCTGAACGCCCGCCGGTCGCGTCGCGCCATCGAGCAGGGAAAGACGACACGGTTAAGGCTGACTAACCGTATCGGCCACGTGGCGCAAATCAGTCACGGCGCCGCGCGGCTGCGGCCGTACTGGCTGACGGTCAATCGAGGCGCTGCGCGGAACGGCCGTGACGGGCTGGAGGGCCGGTGACGGCGGGGGCCTCTACCGCGTCATCGCGGCCAGCGGATCGGAACGCTGGGTGATGGTCGACCGGATGCTCGGACGTCGCCGCTCGATGAGGCTCGGGTCCGCCCCTGCTGTCGCCGTAGAGGCTGTTCAGGCAGGCGATCGATGCCGGCCCGCAAGCCATTGCAGCTCCGATCTTCCGGGCCAGAACGCGCGTGCATTGGAAGGAGCCGGCGCAGTCGCACGCGATCGCGGGGGCAAGCGGCGATCCGATCCAGCACGTGGCCTTGTCCTGGGCGACCGATGAGCGACAGGCCGCGCTCGCCGCCCTCTTCGGTCGGGCCGTGCGGCCTCGCGGGTCGGCGGCACCTCCCAGGATGCACTGATCGGACAGTCCCCCGACGAGGAAGCGACTGCATTCCGTTGGATGCAGCCGCTTCCTGGATCGCGTTGCAGCGCCTCAGAGGAAGCCGATCGAGAACCAGGGGACGAGGATGATGGCGAGCAGCCCGACCAGCAGGGCCAGGATGTAGCCGACGATCGGGCGCATCCCGGCGTCGGGGTTGATCCGGCTGATGGCGCAGGCCGCGTAATAGCCGACGCCGAAGGGTGGGGCGAACAGGCCGATGCCCATCGCGAGGATGACCACCATCGAATAGTGCACCTCGTGGACCCCGACTGCCCGCGCGATCGGGAACAGCAGCGGCCCGAACAGCACGATCGCCGGTATGCCCTCCAGCACCGAGCCCAGGATGATGAAGGCGAAGGCCGAGACGAACAGGAACCCGAGCGCGCCGCCCGGGAGGCCCTTCATCACGACGGCGAGCGTCTCCGAGAAGCCCGACTGCGTGAGCGCCCAGGCCATCCCGGTGGCCGCGCCGATGATCAGCAGGATCGCGCCGGACAGCGCGGCGGTGGTCACCAGCATCGGGTAGAGCCGCCGCCACTCGAACTGGCGGTAGATCAGCAGGCCGGCCAGCGCCGCGTAGACGATGCCGATGGTCGAGACCTCGGTGGCGGTGGCGATGCCCTCGACCACGGCGAAGCGGATCACGAACGGCAGCGCCAGCGCCGGGATCGCCACCAGGAAGGCGCGACCGATGACCCGGCCGGACGGCCGGGCGACGTGGCTCAGGTCTTCGCGGCGGTAGCGCCACCAGACCAGCGCGCAGAGCGTCGCGGCGAGGACGAGGCCCGGCATCAGGCCGCCGGTGAACAGCGCGGTGATCGACACGCCGGTGACCGAGCCGATGGTGATCAGCACGATCGAGGGCGGGATCGTCTCGGTCTGCGCGCCGGTGGTGGCGAGCAGGGCCACGAGGTCGCCCTCCTTGGCACCGCGGGCCTTCATCTCGGGGAACAGCACGGGGGCCACGGCGGCCATGTCGGCGGCCTTGGAGCCGGAGATGCCCGAGACGAGGTACATGGCCCCGACCAGCACGTAATGCAGGCCGCCGCGGACGTGGCCGAGCAGCGAGGCCAGGAAGCCGACCATGGCCTTGGCCATGCCGGTCATCTCGATCAGCAGGCCGAGGAATACGAACAGCGGCACGGCGAGCAGGATGAGGTGGCTCATGCCCTCGTCCATGCGGCCGACCACCACCATCGACGGGGCGTTGGTGGTCAGCGTGATGTAGGCGAAGGTCGACAGGCCGAACGCGAAGGCGATCGGCACGCCGGAGAAGACCAGCGCGCCGACGCCGAGGACGAAGAACAGCAGCAGGTTGAGGTTGCCCAGCCCCGCCAGCCAAGGCTGGAGGGCGGCGAGCCCACCCGCGACCGCAACGCCGAGCCCCAGTGCGCCGGCCGTCATCCGCCAATCGGCCGTTTCGAAGAGGCGGATGACGGCGACCAGCAGCATCAGGCCGAGGCCGATCGGCAAGGCAGCGGCGCGCCACGCATTGTTGAGATCGAGGGCCGGCGTCTGGACGTAGATTTCCTCGGCCGCGAACTCGTAGGCCGGGTGCAGGACGAGGCTCACGAAGATCAGGCCGGCCACCAGCGCGACTGTTTCCAGAAAGGCGCGGGTGCGGGGTCCGGTCATCGCGACGATCGCCGTCATGCGCATGTGCTCGGCGCGGCGGAAGGCGACCACGGCGCCCAGCATGGCGAGCCACAGGAACAGGATGCCGGCGAGTTCGTCCGACCAGACGAGCGGCTCATGGAAGACGTAGCGGCTCACGACGCCGGCGAGCAGCACCCCGATCTCGGCCAGCACCAGCAGGGCGGCCGGGATCTCGACGAGATGACCGAGGAACCGATCGGCGGTCCCGAGCCATGGGTGACCGCTCAGCGGGGGCCCGTGCAGGCCGTGACTGGGCGTTGCCTCGACAGAGGCGGCGGCGGCGATATCGACGTGCATGACACCCCACCCTCAACCGAGCTTGCCGGATACGGCTTCGAGGTGGCTCCAGCCGATTTCACCGAACTTCGCCTTCCAGTCCTTGTAGAAATTCGTCTTGGCGAGAGCGGCACGGAAAGGCTCGCGGTCGACATCGATGAACCTGATCCCTTTCTCTGACAGGGTCGTGCGCAGAGAGTCGCTGAGCCTGGCCACGTCCGCACGCTGATCCTGACCCGAGCGGTCGAACTCCCTGGTCACGATCGCGCGCAGGTCCTCGGGCAGCTTCTGCCAAGCGCGCTTGTTTCCGAGGATCCAGTAGCCGTCCCAGACGTGGCCGGTCAGGCTGCAGGACTTCTGCACCTCGTAGAGGCGCGTCGTGGCGATGATCGGCAGCGGGTTCTCTTCGCCCTCCACGACCTTGGTTTGGAGCGCCGAGTACAGCTCGTTGAAATTGATGGGCGCGGCCCCGGCGTCGAGGGCCTTGAAGAGCGAGGTCAACATCGGTGCTTGGGGCACGCGAATCTTGAAGCCCTTCAGATCCTCGGGCGTCCTGATCTCACGGGTCGAGGAGGTGATCTGACGGAAGCCGTTGTCCCAGCTCTTGCAGATGGTCGTGATCGGCGTCTTGGTGATCTCGGCGCGGACATAGTCGCCGAGCGCCCCGTCCATGGCCTTCCAGACGGCATCGTAATCCTTGAAGGCGAAGCCGGTGTTGGGCAGGCTGGACGCCGGCACGAAGGTCGACAGGATCGAGTGTGAGAGGTTGAAGAACTCGACCGAGCCGTTCCGCACCTGCGACAGCAGGTCGGTGTCCGAGCCGAGTTGATTGGCCGGGAACAACTTGATGTCGACGCGCCCGCTCGTCGCCTCGCGGATCCGGTCGCACGCTTCCTGCGCCCGGACGTTGACCGGATGGGTCGGGTCCTGCCCGGTGGCGAGCTTGTAGCCGAATTCGGCGGCCTCGCCCCGGCGCGTGATGATGCCGAAGATCGGGACGGCCGCGGCGCCGGCAAGAAGTGTCCGACGGCTTATGTTGAGCGTGCTCACGATGTCACTCCCTGATGATGCTCGGTGGCGCGATCCCGCCTGCTACGGTCTTTGAGATCGCCGGCCTCTGCCCATTCGTGCAGGTCGCCCTTTTGCTGAGCGTTTTTATTGTTTTGATCGATTATTGAAGTCTTTAATTGTTTTCAGGCGCGCATCATCGCCCGGAGCGCGCGATGCGACCGAATGAATAGAGAAATCTTTCTACGGCACAGCATGATCGCGGACGCGGAGACCCGCGATCATCTCAATTCAGCTCAGTTATGGGTGCGATCAGTCGCTTGTTGTCGCGAGCGACGGCTGCGCCTACAGCCAACCGCGGATGCTTCGGGCCATCGCCTCGGTCGAGATGCCGTAGCGGTCGTGAAGGGTCGGCAGCGCTCCGGCGTCGAGGAACTCGTCCGGCAGGCCGACTTGACGGAAGCCGCGCTCCGGCAGGGTACCGTCGCGCATCAACAATCCCGCCACCGCCTCGCCGAGGCCGCCGACCACCGAGTGGTTCTCGGCGACGACCACGAGGCGCCCACCGCGACGGGCCTCGGCCAGGATCGTCGCCGCGTCGAGCGGCTTGATCGTCGGCACGTGCAGCACCGCCACGTCGACCCGATCCTCGCGCAGGGCCTCGGCCACCTCCAGGGCGCGCATCGTCATCAGGCCCGACGAGATCACCAGCACGTCGCGGCCATCGCGGATCGTCTTGGCCTTGCCCCACTCGAACCGGTAGCCGTACTCGTCGAGCACCAGCGGGACGTTGCCGCGCAGCAGCCGCAGGTAGACCGGGCCCTGGTGGGCGACCATCGCAGGGACCATCTGCTCGATCTCGTGCGCGTCGCACGGGTCGAGGATCGTCATGTTCGGCATGCCGCGGAAGATCGCGACATCCTCGGTCGCCTGATGGCTGGGCCCGTAGCCGGTGGTCAGGCCGGGCAGCGCGCAGGCGATCTTGACGTTGAGGTTCTCCTCCGCGATCGCGAGGCAGATGAAGTCGTAGGCGCGCCGCGCCGCGAACACCGCGTAGGTGGTGGCGACCGAGACGAACCCCTCGCGGGCGAGGCCGGCGGCCGCGCTCATCAGGAGCTGCTCGGCCATCCCCATCTGGTAGAACCGGTCAGGGTGGGCCTGCGCGAAGATGTGCAGATCCGTGTACTTGGCCAGATCCGCCGAGAGGCCGACGATGTCGGGCCGGGTCTTGGCGAGCTCCACGAGGGCGTGGCCGAAAGGGGCGGGCTTCGTGCGCTGCCCCGGGGCGGCCAGCGAGGCGATCATCGCCGAGGTCTTGGCGCCGCCGCCGACGCGCGGCGCGGGCCTCTCATATTTCGAGCGTCTCACTGCACCCTCCCCTCGTCCAGGATCTCCAGCGCCTGCGTCCACTCGGCCGGCTCGACCCGCAGGAAGTGGTTGCGCTCGCGCTCCTCGAGGAACGGCACGCCCTTGGCCATCTTCGTGTCGCAGATGATCACCCGGGGTTCGGGACCCGGATGGTGCCGGGCGGCATCGAAGGCCTTCACGAGCGCGTCGAGGTCGTTGCCGTCGACCCGCTGAACGAACCAGTTGAACGCCTCGAACTTCGGCGCCAGCGGCTCGAAGTTGAGAACCCCGTGCGAGGGGCCGTCCGCCTGCATGCCGTTCACGTCGACGATGCCGATCAGGTTGTCGAGCTTGAACGACCCGGCCGACATGGCGGCCTCCCAGGTCGAGCCCTCGTCGAGCTCGCCGTCGGAGAACAGGTTGTAGACGAAGCTCTTCGCGTTCTTCCGCTTCAGCCCCAGCGCCATGCCGACCGCGATCCCGAGCCCGTGGCCGAGCGACCCGCCGGTGATCTCCATGCCGGGCGTGTAGGCGGCCATGCCGGACATCGGCAGGCGGCTGTCGTCGCCGCCGTAGCTCGTCAGCTCGTCCTCCGGGATGATCCCGGCCTCGATCAGCGCCGCGTAGAGGGCGATGGCGTAGTGGCCGATGGAGAGGCAGAAGCGGTCGCGGCCCTCCCATTCCGGATCCTCCGGACGGTAGGTCATCGCGTGGAAGTAGCTCACCGCCAGCACATCGGAGATGCCGAGCGCCTGGGCGATGTAGCCCTGTCCCTGGACCTCGCCCATCAGCAGGGCGTGGCGGCGGATATTGTAGGCCCGGTCGGCCAGCGAGATGTTCGAACCCTCGTGGGGCCGTTCAGTTGACATGAGGTCCTCCCTCTCAGTGGATCAGCATGCCGCCATTCACGTCGATCACCGCGCCGGTGATGTACGCGGACAGGTCGGAGGCCAGGAACAGGCAGGCATTGGCGATGTCGTCGGCGACGCCGAGGCGGCCGAGCGGGATGCCCTTGGCGATCTCGACCTTCAGCTCGGGGGTGAGCTTGTCGCCGGTGATGTCGGTCTGGATCAGACCGGGGGTGACGGAATTGACCCGGATGCTGTCAGCGCCCAGCTCGCGGGCCATGGCCTTCTGCAGGCCGAGGACGCCGGCCTTCGCCGCGGAATAGTGCGGGCCGCCGAAGATGCCGCCGCCGCGCTGGGCCGAGACCGACGACATGCAGACGATCGAGCCGGATTTCTGCTTCCGCATCTGCGGGACCACGGCCTGGCTCATGTAGAGCGTGCCGCGCAGGTTGACGTCGGTGACCGCGTCGTAGTTCTCCGGTCCCACATCCATCAGCTTGAGCGGCTGGGTGATGCCGGCGTTGTTGATCAGCACGTCGATCGAGCCGAGGCGGGCGATCGTCTCATCGGCGGCAGCTTGGCATGCACCCCGGTCGGTGACGTTGCAGGCGAGGCCGAGATGGCCGTCACCGAGGTCGCGGGCGGCCGCCTCGGCCTGGCCGGCGTCGAGGTCGAGGATGACGACGCGGGCGCCCTGCTTCGCGAAGAGCCGCGCGGTGGCCTTGCCGATGCCGCGGGCGGAGGCCGCCCCGGTGATCACGCAGACCTTGTTCTCGAGAAGCATGTAGACCCTCCCTGCAAACCGGCCGAACCCGGCTTCTTCTGCGATGGGAGGCGGAGAAAGCGTGGCATGAAGCCAGCTCACTCTCTCGGGCCGCGCTCTGACGGGCGTCAGCGTCCGAGCCGTTTCCTCGCGTCCTATCGTTGACGCCCTTATGGCTGCCCGAGAGGCAATGAACAAACGCGAAGATTGCATTCAAACATGAATGAAATTCATTAAACGCTATTCCAGCTCCGAGCTCGGCGATACAGACAGTTCTTTAGCGAGCCAGCGCGCGAAGATCCTCAGAGGTTCGCGCCGTCGCGATGATGGCGGAAAGACGAGATGGTGACCGGTGTAGTGGATATCCACTGAACGACCTGCAAGCGGCGCCACGAGGCGTCCGATCGTCATTTCCCGTTCCGCGAGACGTGTCGACTCCAGGGCGACGCCGAGGCCGTCGGCCGCTCCGGTCAATGCCAGGAAGCTGCGGTCGAAGCGCAGGGCTGCGGATGCCGGCGCCGTGAGGCCATTCTTGTCGAACCAGTGCGGCCAGCGCACCAGTTTCGTGTCACTCTGGATCAAGGGATGCCGGAACAGATCGGACGGCTTCTTGATCTGCTCTGCTCGCAACGGGTCGCAGAGCGGCGTCACCGTTTCAACGCCGAGAGGCATGCGCAGCAAGCCCTCGCCGCGCGGGGGGCCGTAGACGATATCGGCATCGAACTCGTCGTTGGTGAAGCGCGCGTAGTCCATGCCTGCGGCCAGTCGCACCTCCATCCCAGGATGGTCGCGCAGAAAACCCGCCAGCCTGGGCGTCAGCCACTGTGCGGCAAAGCTCGGGGCGCAATGCAGGCGCAGCAATTGCGAGCCGCGGGTCGAGATCATGTCGAGCCCGCGATGCAGCTCGGCGAAAGCCCGGCTGACGTGGTCGAGGAGCGCCTCTCCCGCTGTCGTTGGCGCGATACCCTGCCCGACGCGCTCGAAGAGAGGCACGCCGAGCGACTCCTCGAGCTTGCTCATGGCGTGGCTGACAGCGCTGGCCGAGAGGTTCAGCTCGCCGGCAGCCTCCTTGAAAGAGCGACGTCGCGCCGCTGCCTCGAAGATGCGGAACGCGGACAAAGGAAGATCCGAAGCCATGACGCTATCTTGAAGTCCCCCATTTTACGAGAGTATCACATCGCCTATATGCGAGCAGTTTCCTCACGATGCTTGATCTTATTGCGCTGACTGCATCCGCGACAATGAATAACGCGTCACGATGCCCTACTCGCCTTATGACCGGTCGCCTTCCGGGTTGAGGGTCTAGGCATTCCATAGGGGCACCTCCCGCATGAGATGATGCGCCAGTGTCTGGTCGAAGCAACACCTATCGGACCGCTTCCCCTTCTGTCCGCGCCGGGAACCAGCGCGTATCGGTCCAATCAGCAGGATCGAACCGGAGGCAGCACGTCCGCTTCGAGACGAAAGCGCGACATCCGATTGCCATCCTGAGCGGACAATCAGGACCGGCTCCGGCAGCCCGACACGGTCGTCGCGTTCCTCGCACGCCCACTTTTCTGGACGCGCTTCGGATCCGGGGACCGGTCGCGCGAAAATCCATGAGGCCGTACAAGCTGGACGAGGATAGACCGGGCTGCCCCTCGAACTCGGCTCGACTGGTATCGGTGACGCTGTACTCGACGTTCTCGAGATCAGTCGACCCGGTGGCGACGACCAAGCCGACCACCTACAGGCCACACAGGTAACCGCTCACCTGATAGAAGCGGCGTCGGTCTGAGCGAGCGTGCGGAGCCGGCAGAGGCTTGCAGGCGAGATCCGGCACATCGGCCGCGAGTCTATCGATCGTCAGCTCACCCGTCAGTGGAGATGGCGTGGTAGCCGCCGGCCATCCTGCCGATGAGCGGCCTCGCGTCGCGGCTCACACGCTGGTGACGTCGGGCGCGCTTCCGCGTCGTGAGGGGGCAAGAGCGCCCTCGATCAGTTCATCTTCCGGCGCCGGTCCTGCACCTCTTGCTGCGCAAGCTTCCGGCCCAGCGATATCAAGAGCGCGTCGGCCAGCGCTTTCAGAGCCGGATCTCGCAACTCCACAATCGCCTGCTGTGCGGCGATGGCGCGATCGGCGGCCCGGTCGAGCGCGGTTTCATCGGGGCGGCGCGTGCCCTCCGCGAAAGTGCCCTCGCTCATCCGCAGTGAGGTGATGTCCACGAGGATGCCGCCACCACCGACCGGTCGCCCCTGATGATCAGCGGTGAAGCGGCCTCGCGCCAGAACCCAGCGGGTCTGACGGTCGACCGAGATGACCCTGTACTCGGTCAGGAAGGTGCTACCTTCGCCGGCGCTGCGCCGGATCAGATCGAGAACCCGCACCCGATCCTCGGGGTGTATGGCTTCGACGTATTGGGTCAGTGGAACGCCCGCCTCCGCCTGCTGCGGGTCGACATCGAAGAGCAGCGCCACGAAGGCGTCCGAGCGCGCGCAGTCCGTCGCCGCGTCCCACTCCCACTGGCCGATGACGTCGAGTTCATCGAGCGCCGACTGAAATGCCTTCGGACACGTCTGACCGCCAAGGGATCGGGGCTTCGGCACGCCGTACCTGCTCTCGCTGTTCGCTCACACCCATGTGACCTGTCGCACGACACAACCACAAAGGGCAAGCTTTGCGCTAGCACAACCGTTGCGCTTCACACGCATTCAAATAGAATTTGAAACGGTATAACAGTGTACACGGCGCGTGCGGGACGCCGAGACGGAGGCCTATGAGCAGCAAGACGCCGCCCCCCAGCGCCCTTCATCATGAGGAGGAATGCTGGGTCTCGACGCTTCGGCAACAGAGAACGGAACGGCTCCTGAGTCGTATCGCGGAAGCGGTGCAGGTGCCGCCCTCTGCGTTCTACAGGCCACCGAACGCCGTCGATGCGGGAGCGTCCGCCGCGGCAATTCCGGTGGCCCCGGTCGCCAGCGACGCTGAGTGCGCGGAGTTGCTGGCCGCTTTCAATTTAGTCCGTGATCCTGAGGATCGACGCAGGCTCCTGGAGCTGATGCAGAAGACGGCCGAGCGCGCCTGAGGCTGAACAGCCGGCCCTCCGCCCGGTGAGCCGATCGGGACGTCGCGACGTGGAATATGCGACCGCCTCAGAATCCGATCCGATCGGCCGCCTTCCTGAGCGCCGGCGATGGGCTGCCTATCCAGCTGGTGCGGCCGTTCTCATACAGCCGGCCCCACGCGCGCCGCCCGCCCGGCGCGAATATCACCTGAAGTTTATGGTCGAGGCAGTCGTGGACCTTGCACACGTCAGCGAGCAGGTAGGTTTCGCCATCCGCTTTTACTTCTCTGGAAGGTTGGGACGGTCCGTTCGACGTGCGGCTATAGGCCGTCACCCACTTCGGCACTGAAGGACCACTTCTCAGCATCGCGTTGTAGGCGCGCTCGTAGTCGGGTCGGCGCAGCAGATCGAACAGGTAGACATCCGCAGCAGCGGCCGGTCCGACAGCGACGAGACTGAGTACAGCGAAGACTGTGTGCATAAGAATGAGAATAGCTCAGCCGCCGGCGCCGGCAACTGCTGGACCCAAGACATCAGCCTTAGCAATATGGTCCGCGGTATGCGACACCCGTCTGGTTCTTCCAGACCATTATCTCCGGCCCCGCCGACACCGCCGCGCGGGGCTATTGTGCATTCTGCTCTTCAGACGCGCTCTCAGGCTGTTAGGGTCCTGATTGGGGCTGATGCTCGGGTGGGTGGGGATGAGCCCTGCCCGCGAGCCGTATCTGCCCGACGTTTCCGATGAGGAACGGGCGCCGGTCGCGCACGAACTGACGCTGCTGCGCGAGGATGCCGGTCAGCGCGAGCATGCGTTGCGGGAGGTGTTCAGCGCGCTGCGCCACATCGTCAGGACCGGCTGCCTGTGGCGGCTGAGGCCGCACGACCTGCCGCCCTGGTTTGCCGTGTATCGGCAGGCGCAGCGCGGACTATCAGGTGGCTGCTTCGAGCAACGGGCCGAGGATCCGCGCGCGGTGCTGCACCTCGCCGCGGGTCGGGCGCCGGAGCCGACCGCAACCATGCTCGACGGCCGGACCTCGCGCTCCTCGCCCGAGAGCGGCGAACGAGCGGGCTACAATGGGGCCAAGCGCGAGAAGGGCTCGATGCTGCGCATGGCGGTGGAAACCCTCGGCCCTCTCCTGACGCGGCACGTCACTTCAGAATCAACCCTTGGGCGACTCGACGTGTCTCAGTTCCATGAAAAGTATAGTCGCCGGCAACGCGCGTCGTTATATTTCTGTTCACTTCGGTAATTTAATTTCTGCATTGTTTCCGAGTCGAGCTTGATCAATTTCGAGCGCCGTTGTCCATGAGCCCGCCGAAAAAGCGGCGCGTTGAGTCAGAAAGATAGCGATCCATGTCTTCGATCACCCTGTCGGCCGCGACGCGTCAGAACCTGCTCTCGCTGCAGGACACCGCCCAGCTGATGTCGACCACCCAGAACCGGCTCGCGACCGGCAAGACCGTCAACTCCGCCCTCGACAACCCGACCAACTTCTTCACCTCCCAGGCCCTCGACGGACGCTCCTCGAGCCTGAACTCCCTCCTCGACGGCATCTCCAACGGCATCCAGTCGATCCAGGCCGCCAACCAGGGCATCACCTCGATCCAGAAGCTCGTGGACCAGGCCAAGTCGATCGCCAGCCAGGCGCTCTCGACCCAGCTCTCCACCACCGGCACCGCCGCCAACGCCTACAGCGCCAGCACCGCCTCCTCGACCGTGCTCCTGACCATCAACGGCAGCTCGGTCTCGGCCACGGTCGCCGCCTCCTCGAGCATCAACGCCACCGTCGCCGCCCTCAACGCCGCGGTCAGCTCGGCCTCGACCGCGTCGAGCGGCGCCTTCGGCGCCGGCGCGATCTTCTCGGCCGACAGCACCGGCACCAAGATCGTCCTGAACGCCCAGGCGGACGTGGAATTCCAGAACTCCGGCAGCCAGACGGCGCTCGGCTTCACCGCCTCGGCCACCACCGCCTCGACCTACGGCACCGCCGCCAGCACCGTGATGTCCAGCGACCTGTCGATCTCGGGCGTGACGCAGCGCGCCTCGCTGGCCAACCAGTACAACAACCTGCTCAACCAGATCACGCAGCTCGCCAGCGACGCCAGCTACAACGGCGTCAACCTCATTGCCGGCAAGGGCAATGACATGAACATCAAGTTCAACGACACCGGCAGCTCGAACCTGAACGTCGCCTCGGTCGACGCGACCTCCAGCGGCCTGGGCCTGTCGTCGATCACCAACTCGAACAGCTCGACCAGCCAGAACGGCCTCGGCAACTTCCTGCTGAACGCGGACGTCAACAAGACCTTGTCGACCCTGACCAAAGCCGACGCGACCTTGAATTCCGCGGCGAGCGCGCTGGGCTCGAACCTGTCGGTGGTTCAGAACCGCCAGGACTTCTCCAAGCAGCTGATCAACGTGCTGCAGACGGGCTCGGCCAACCTGACCAACGCCGACCTGAACCAGGAGGCGGCGAACTCGCAGGCGCTGTCGACCCGCCAGTCGATGGGCATCTCGGCCCTGTCGCTGGCCAACTCCGCCCAGCAGGGCGTCCTCCAGCTCCTGCGGTAAACCTCACCCTGAGCGTCTACACCACGCCCGGAGCTCGGCTCCGGGCGAACGCATTCCAAGGTATGGATGGTGGCTCCCGGCTACCGGCGATCGATTGCCGGGCGCCGAAAGCTCGCAGAAGCGAGACGATTACAGCGCTACTGCCCGGAACGTAGGGGAATCGTAGATCTGGAAGCAGCCTGCCGAGTGCAGGGCCAGAGATGCTCCAGTGCCCTATGTTGAGGAACCTCAATTCATTCTGAGCCGATGTCGATGACTGACTGGCGGATGGCTGCTTTCGGGATCAGCCAGACAGCTGTCCACAAAGCGGTATGGGTCGGCACCAGTCCGTTCGGTCCTGGAGCCGGTCGATCCGATCCAGCAGCCGCTCGAGCACGGACAGGGCCGGGAGGATGTCGGTCGGAGCGAGGAGCCGGGCCTGGGCCTCGGCGCGGGCAGCGTTGCCTCAGGTGAGAAACAGAAACAGGGCGCCGGTCGCGCGCAGCGGCTCCGAAGTCAGCCCGGCGACGTCGCCGACGATGAGGTCCGGCAGCTCCGCCGGCGCGATGTCGTCATACAGGTCGTGGACGGTGCAACGCCGCGCGGGGCCGAGGGAACGTGCGAGGCGCCCGGTCCGGATCATCAGAGATCAGCAACAGCCCGCCCAAGGCGGCCTCCGTGCGACGACGGGGCGGTGCAGCGTCCAGCTTCGATTGGCGGCCACAGTCACAGAGTGGGCGGAAACCGCTGCGTCGAGTTGGCGAGCTCCTCTGCCGCGCTCACGAAGCTTCGCAAGGCTTCGATCGTGGCAGCATCCTGCAGCCCAAGCTCATGGAGCGAGAGATCCATATCCTTGATCGGGTGCTCCAACGCGCGGCTCAGTTGGAGCAGCCTTTCGCCGCCGGCCTAGATGTGCGGCGCGCGCGCCGAGATCCTCGCCCCGCGCGTACGCGGCAGCGAGATTTGCGTGCAGCCGGTCGGACTGGTCTGAGCCGTTCGGCCGGGCCGGGACGACGCGGATCTCGGCCGTGGCCACCCTCAGGCGGCGCGCACGGTTGCGAGGAAGCGGGCGACCTCGGCGCCGAGATGCTCGGATTGCCGCGACAGCTCGGAGGCCGCCGAGAGGACCTGACCGGCGGCCGCGCCCGTCTCCTCCGACGCCTGCGCCACGCCGGCGATGTTGCCCGTCACCGCGTGCGTCCCCGCCGAGGCCTGCGCCACGTTGCGGACGATCTCCTGGGTCGCCGCGCCCTGCTCCTCGACGGCGGCCGCGATCGAGGTCGCCACGCTGTCGATCTCCTGGATGCGGCCCGTGATCCCGCCGATCGCCGTCACCGCCTGCGCGGTCACCCCCTGGACCTCGCCGATCTGGCGCGCGATCTCCTCGGTCGCCTTGGCGGTCTGCTCGGCCAGCGCCTTCACCTCGGAGGCCACGACCGCGAAGCCCCGCCCGGCCGCGCCGGCGCGGGCCGCCTCGATGGTGGCGTTGAGCGCCAGCAGGTTGGTCTGGCCGGCGATGCCGGAGATCATCCCGACCATGTCGCCGATCCGCGCGGCGTTCTGGCTGAGCGCCTGGACGAGGTGGGCGGTCTGGTCGGCCTCGCCGACCGCGGCCTGGGCGAGGTGGGCCGAGCCGGTCACCTGCCGGCCGATCTCCTGCACGGAGGAGCCGAGCTCCTCGGCCGCGGCAGCCACCGTGTTGACGTTGGTCGACGCCTCCTCGGCGGCGGCGGCCACGGTGGTCGACTGGGATGCGGTCTCCTGGGCGGTGGCGGTCATCTGCTGGGCGGTGGCCTGGAGTTCGGTGGCCGAGGACGAGACCAGGCCGACGATCCCGCCGACGGCGCGCTCGAAGCCGTCGGCGAGCTCGATCATGGTACGCTTGCGCTCGGCAGCCGCGGCCTCATCGGCGCGGCGTTTCACCTCGGCCTCCTCGGCGGCCTTGCGGGCGACCATGGTCTTGATGCCCTCGACGGCCTGGCCGACGGCCCCGATCTCGTCGCCGCGGGCGGCCTCGCGGATCTCGGCGTCGACCGCGCCCTTGGCCATCCGCTGCAGGACGCCCACAAGGCTGCCCAGCGGCCGGGTGATGCCGAAGATCACGATCAGCGCGGAGAGCGCGACGGCGCTGACGAGGCCAGCCACGGAGGCGCCGATCAGCACGGTTTTAGCCGTGGTGACGGCCTGCTCGGAGTCATCGCGGGCTTGGCGCAGCTCGGCGTTCAGCCGCGTGACGCGACCTTGAACAAAATCCCGCATCTTGGTGCGCGCGGCAGAAGCGTCAGTCAGAAGGACCTTAGCAGCAGCTTCATTGTCATTCTTGAGGCCGAGCGCGTTGGATTTATCCAGAGCAGAGTAGAACTCCTTGAGAATACTCTGGAGAGTTTCGTTGGTGACCTTCCGATCGGGCGTGTCCGCCATCGCGATCAAGGTGTTCGCAGCATCGAGTGACGTCTTTACAGCCGCATCGTACCGCACTTTATAGCCGGCCATCTCCTGCTCGCGGGTTTCGAGAATGAGGTTGCGCGCCTGGATCGCTGCATCGTTGGTGTTGACCTGAACAGCCAAGATCCGTTCGAGGCGGACTGCCTGCGTGTCGACGATCTCGCGCATTTGCCCTGCGAGTAGATTGAGCTCTCCGATGGCGTAATGAACCAGGCCGGCGGCGACTGCGGCCATGATCAGCAGCGGAACAGACGCCTTGATCAGGATACTGGAGTTTCGCAGCATAGAGGCACCACTTTATACTTCTTTAAGTGACACAAAGTAATCTGCATTACTTAAAATAATATTAAAATACATTGATTATGCAGATCATGCAACAGAGATTTCAATATAATATTCGATAATAGAATGATGGAGCAGATTACGAGTGTGCACCTGAATATCGTTATCTGGAGATACGACAACGCAATCAATCGATGCTTAATGGCGAATATCGGTATCCAGGATGCATTCGCGAGACAGGTCACGCTCGATGGCTGGCTGCCTTGGCATCATCATCGGTGTAGCAGATTTGATCGCGGTCACCGCCGCCTTATGGCGCACCGCATGCCTGATCCTTAACATTCAGCGTCGGGGTAAGCTCCAAGACAGCCGACGCCCTCTTAAGCCTCATGGCAGTTGACGTATCTGACCCGTCAACGGTCCGAGGCGTGACGCGATCGCGGCCAGGCGATCGGCGATTGCCGAAAACTTGCAGCTTCATCCCGGCTACCGGGATATCCTCTGGAAGAAGCCCGCACCCGAGGGTCCGACGGTCTCTATAGAGATCCAGAAGACTTGCCCCACGGCAATCGCGTTCCGGGATGTGAGACCGCACTCAATCGATGGAGTCCGACGATCCGTGGAAGGCCGCATTCAGGAACCGTCAGCTCCGTTCCGGCCGTCTGGGTTGGGTCGCGATTGGCCGTGAGCATAGTCACGCTGACAGGGCCCTGTTCCGAGCAGACAAAATCCGGCGCTGGAGCGCTGTTATGCGACCGGCCGCGGGCGTCGGGAAGGGATCCAGACTCGTCAGGGCGGAAACGCGGTGAGCGATTCTGATGGCCTCGTGACGAGTCGAGCCGCCTGCAAGACGCGGCCTGCTGTGAGGCGCGTCATGCGCTCGACGCCACCCTGCGTTGAATCACGATAAGCGCATTGTCCTAAGCACGCGATTCCGAGTGCCTCGAAGCGCTGTATCGCCCGGATATCAACCACCGATAGCCAGATCAACGCGAGTGCCTTTACCTAAAGTAGTCATTATGAATACATTACATTAATGTGGATTAGATTTCATATGCGCCGCGTCTTTCTAAGACGTATAGACAATTTTCGACCGAAATGTGCGGGAGTAGACAGAGAAATGAATAATGATGCGGCCAACGCATGCAACGTCTCCCTCGATTACAGCGCAATGACGGCGAACCTCGTGGCGGCCTACGTGTCTCACAATCGCGTCGCAGCCTCGGAGATGCCGGCGCTGATCGCGACGGCGGCCGCTGCCCTGACCGGCCTTCAGCCCACCGATCCGTCGACCGCGGATGGAGACAGGAAAGCGACACCGAAGATGGTCCGGGCGTCGATCACACGCGAGGCACTGATCAGCTTCGAGGATGGTAAGCGGTACAAGACGATCAAGCGGCATCTGACCGCCTGTGGTTTGACGCCGGAGACGTACCGGGCGAAGTGGGGCCTGCCGAACGACTACCCGATGGTCGCTCCTGCCTACGCGGCGAAGCGATCCAGGATCGCCAGGAGCTTGGCGCAGGGTCGGTCCCAGCGCGATCCCGGTCCGGAAACTGCAGCCGGATAGCTGGCGCATTCCGAAGCTTCGTGCCCAGTCATGAAGTTCGCAAGATATTCGAAAGGTGATGGCTGGCCAGAGTAGTTCTGCCCCGGTCCGCTTTCAGGGGGCAGAGGCATCGGAGCGGACATCGCCATTCGGCCCGCTGCCGGTCCTTAACCGATCTGAAGCCGGTGCGATCCCCTTCCGTGATCGGGCGAATAACCCGGCAGGGCACGCCTGCGGCGACGATATTCGGCGGTATGTTCTTCGTGACGAGGCTGCCCGCCCGGACGATGCCGTGATCGCCTGATCCGTGATCTCGGCGGCCTCGCGCAGTCCGGAGACGGTCGCGGGTCCCTGAGCCAACGAGTCCCGTCAGCTGGTGGGGCAGACGGTGGGGTGGACCGCCAAACGGCGGGAAGCTTGTCCACGATCCAGGCCTGCTGGCGGAAGGGGTGGGATTCGAACCCACGGTGGAGTTGCCCCCACGGCGGTTTTCAAGACCGCTGCCTTAAACCACTCGGCCACCCTTCCTGGCAGCATCCGCGACCTCACGGTTACGGCCGCGGCCGAGGTGGCGTCAACAGCAGAACAACCGGTTGACCTCCCGAACCATTCCGCCTATCTCACCGCCCACGCCCGGAGCCGCTCGATGCGCTGCGGGCTCTGCCCCGCCATCTTCGAAACCGGATGCGCAGGGCTCACGGCTGATTGGGGGATAGTTTAACGGTAGAACGGTGGACTCTGACTCCTCTAGTCCTGGTTCGAATCCAGGTCCCCCAGCCACCGCGCCGGCCCGCCCGATCTCCGATCCGGCGGGTTTTTTCTTGCCCGGAGCCCGGCGCATCCTCCTATGATCCTCAGCGAGGTGTGGGTCTGGCACGGACCGAACAGCGGTCGGCCGTTGACGCGCCGCGGCGCGGCCGCCTAGATCGGTCCATGCGCCGGTGCCAGCCTCTCACGGTTCGAGGGCGCGCGATCATCGGCTTGGTCGCGCTCTACGCGCTGCTGCTCCAAGCCTTCCTCGGCTTCGCCACCCCGGCACAGGCCTGGGTCGATTCGGACGCGGCGATCTGCGCCGGTCACGCCTCGGGCGACCCCGCCGGCCCGGTGGCGCACGCTCATCCGTGCTGCACGCTCGTGCAGGCCGGCGCGCTGGTCCTGCCGACCGTCGACCCGACCGCGACCGGCTGGCCCGTCGCCGCCGAGACGCGCCGCGCGTGGCGCCCCGAATCCGAGATCCCGACGACCGGCCCGCCGGCCTCGACGGGCACCGCGCGAGGTCCACCCAAGGCCTGACGATCCCGCTCCCGATCGTTCAGGCCCGGACCTCCCATCATGTCGATTGTTCTCCACGGCGACGCCCCCGCGTACGGGGCGGCGGCAACGCGGCGACTGTCCCGCGACGCCGTCTATCGGGCCGTCTGGCGGTGGCACTTCTACGCCGGCCTGCTCTGCCTGCCCTTCCTGATCGGCCTCTCGGCCACCGGCGCGCTCTACCTGTTCAAGGACGAGATCAATGGCAGCCTGTTCGCGTACCGGACCCGGGTCGCGCCGCAGGCGACGGCGCCGATCGGCCCGGACCGGCTGATCTTCAACGCGCTGCAGGCCGTGCCCGACGGCGCGCCCGTCACCTACATCGACCCGGCCGCGCCGGACGCCGCGGCGCGAGTGACGCTCGCTTCCGGCGACCGCCGGATCCACGTCTACCTAAACCCCTATACCGGCGACGTGCTCGACCGCGTCGACCGTGACCGCGAGCTCATGGCGGTGATCCGCGGACTGCACAGCCTCGCCCTGGTCGGGCCCCTCGCGAACGCCGTCATCGAGATCGTCGCCGGTTTCGCGATCGTCCTAGTGTTGACCGGCGCGTATCTCTGGTGGCCCCGCGGCCGCGCGGGCGGCGTCGTCACGGTGCGCGGCGGCCCGCGCCGGCGCGTGTGGTGGCGCGACCTTCACGCCGTCACCGGGTTCGTGGCCGGCGGCGGGCTGCTCTTCCTGGCACTCACGGGCCTGCCCTGGTCGATCTGGTGGGGGCAGGAACTGCGCGCGTGGTCGAACGCCGCCGGCCTCGGGCAACCGGCCGCGCTCTGGGCGAATCGGCCGGTCTCGACGGTGCCGCTGCGCGACCGGCTGGAGGATGCCGGGTGGACCCTGCAGGACGCGCCGGTGCCGCGCTCCGTGCCGGCCGCGGCCGCGAGCGTCGGGATCGACGACGCCGTGGCGATCCTTCGACATCTGGGGATGCCCCCCGGCTTCGAGCTGGCGCTGCCCGTCGGCGCGGACGGCGTCTACGCCGCCGCGATCTACCCGCGCGACGTCACGCGGCAGCGGGTCATCACCCTCGACCAGTATTCCGGCCGGCCGCTGGTGGACGTCCGTTTCACCGATCTCGGACCGGTCGGCCGGGCGATCCAGTACGGGATCGGCATCCACAAGGGCGAGCACTGGGGCCGCGCGAACCAGATGGCGATGCTGGGCTTCTGCCTCGCCACATTCCTGCTCGCCGTCACCGCCGGGACGATGTGGTGGAAGCGGCGCCCGGCCGGCGGCCTCGGCGTGCCGCCCTGGCCGGCGGATCGGCGGGTGGCTGCGACCGTGACCGCGATCATCCTCGGGCTCGGGGCGCTCTTCCCGCTGACCGGGCTCGCCATCGCCGCCATGGTCGGTCTCGACCTCGCCGCGGGCCGACTGCGAAGACGGTGGGCGCGCTGAGCCGGTGCGGGCGGGCGCCGTGCCCGTGCACACGTCTCCGCGCCTGAGACGCGGGCGCCCGGGCCTCCCGGGCGCGGTGCTGATCGCGCTCGCGCTCTGGATCCAGGCGCTCGCGCCGGCCGTCGCGCTCCGGATGGCGCAGGCGGATCGGGGCGCGCTGCCCGGCCAGATCCTGTGCGGGCACGCGCCGGATCAGGCCGGTGACACGGCGGTCGGCCCGGGCGCGCCGGCACCGGGGTCCTGCGCCCTCTGCGGGCTGTGTCGGGCCGGTGCCGTCCCGCCGCTGCTCCCGCACGCGCCCGGCCTCGCGCGCCGCCTGCGCTGGACGGCGGTGGCGTGGCCGATCCCGCCCCCCGTCCGGACCGCGTCGGTCCCCGCCTTCATCGGCCAGCCCCGCGGGCCGCCCCGCTGTGCCTGATCGCCCGTCCTCCGGGCGGCGCCGCCGCTCGCCCCATCGATCAGACGAGACCTCCGATGACCTCCGACTCCCCCGTCCTGCGCGGCGGCGCCCTCGCGCTCCTGCTCGCCGGAAGCCCCCTCCCCGCCCTCGGCCAGACCGCCGTCACCCTCGAGGAACTCTCAGTGGAGGGCGAGGCCGCGCCCGTTGCGGGCCGGCCCGCCGCGCCGGCCTTCGGCGTGGCGGCGCCGCCGGGCTCGGCGCCCGCGGTGATCGAGCACCCGGTCGGCGAGATCGTCACCGGCATCGGCCGCGATGACACGATCGCGAACCGGCCGGCGACCAGCATCGGCTCGGTCCTGGTGAACAGCCCCGGCGTGACCGTGCGGCAGGGGAACGGCGGCCGCGACGTGGTCATCTCGATCCGCGGCAACAACGCCCGCTCCACCGGCGTGATCAAGAACACCGTCGTCCTGGAGGACGGCTTCATCCTCACCCAGCCGGACGGGGCGGCGCGCTTCGACCTCACGGACCCCCGCGCCTACGGCCGGATCGACGTGTTCCGCGGGCCGCAATCGCCGCTCTTCGGCAACTACGCCACCGGGGGCACCATCGCGTTCCGGACACGCACCGGGCGGGAGATCGACGGCTACGAGATCGGGGTGGATGCCGGCAGCTTCGGCTACCTCAGCAACTATTTCACCGTCGGCGGCGTCAGCGGCCCGTTCGAGATCAGTCTGTTCGCCAGCGATGTCCGCGCGAACGGCTACCAAGACCACGCGAGCTACGACACGCAGACCATCAACCTGCTCGCGAGCTACACCCCGACGCCGGACAATCGCTTCACCCTGAAGGTGATCAACAACACCCTCGACGCCAACCTGCCCGCCCGTGCGTCCCTGGCCCAGTACCGGATCAACCCGTACCAGCGCGGCTGCGCCGCGGCCGCGAACGCGGCTCCGGGCTGCACCACCTTCAACCTGTTCCGGAACGGGGCGTTCGGCGCGACCGTGCCGGTGACGGCCGACGAGGGCAGCTTCGGGCGCAACGACCGCCGGACCATCGTGGCCGTCCGCTGGGAGCACGACCTCGACGCGTTCACCACGTGGCGCACGCAGCTCGGCTTCGACGAGCGCAACTTCGACCAGCCGTTCTACACGACCGCGTCGCGGGGCTCCTACCCGTCCTGGAACTTCCTGACCGACCTGACCCGGCAGGGCGACGTGTTCGGCCTGCCGGCGACGGGCTACGTCGCGCTCGCCTACAACACGATCGACAACCACATCACCACCTTCAACCGGGCCCCCTACGTCGGCCCGCGCCTGGGGGCGCTGATCGGCGATCAGACGGCGGTGCAGTCCAATCTCGGCGGCCGGGCGCGGCTGGAGCTGGGGCTGTTGGACCAGTGGACCGGCATCCTCGGCCTGAGCGCCGAGACCACGGCGATCACCGGGCGCAACGTCGCCTACGCGTACGCGGCGAGCGGCACGACGCGGACGGTGGCGGACGCGAACCGGTCCTTCCTCAACGTCGCCCCCGAACTGGCCCTGGTCTACCGGCCGGACGCGGCCTGGGCGCTGCGCGGCCGGGTCGCCACCGGCTACACCACGCCGGCCGCCAGCAACCTGTTCATCATCCCGGCCGGGCTGCCCGGCAACAACACGCAGCTCCGGACGCAGGAGAACCTCGGCTTCGATCTCGGCGCCGAGTGGAGCCCGGTGACCGATCTCCGCCTGAGCGTGACCGGGTTCTACGAGTTCTTCCGCAACGAGCTGGTCTCGCAATCGCCGGGGGCCGGCCTCCTCGCCTACACGTTCAACGCGCCGGCCTCGGAGCATCGCGGCATCGAGGTCGGCGCCGACTGGGCCTTCGCGCCCGGCTGGCGCGGAACGCTGGCCTACACGTTCGACGACCAGATCTACACCCGCTACGCCGAGCAGCTCAGCGCCGGCAGCCTGAGCCGGTCCTTCGACCGGGCCGGGAACCGGATCCCCGGGGTTCCGGCCCACCAGATCCTCGCCCGCCTCGGCTACGACGTGCCGAGCGGCCCGCTCGCGGGTCTCGGCGCCTTCGTGGAGACGGTCGTCCAGGGCGATTTCTACCTCGACAACGCCAACCTGCTGAAGGCGCCGGGCTACGCGGTGGTCAACGCCAACCTGCACTACGCCACGGAGCTGACGGGCGGCTACGCGAAGCGGCTGAGCCTGTACGTCGAGGTGCGCAACCTGTTCGACACGACCTACGTCGCCTCCGCGCAGAACCTCGCCAACAGCATCAGCGGCACGACCGGACTCCAGAACGGCGCCGCCGTGCTGGCGACCACCACGGGATCGGTCTTCGCGGGTGCTCCGCGAAACATCGTCGGCGGCATGCGGCTGGCATTTTGATAACTGCGCGGCGGCTCGCGCGTGGTGTCGCAGTCGAGCGTACACTATGCTTCGGCAGTCGATCGCAGGGCGGGGCCTGAGCGCGCGGCGGGGCCGTGGGCGGGGATGTGGCGCGATGGTCCGATGAGGCGGCGAACCGTACTCGCTGGGTTGCCCCTGGCGCTCGCCGGGTGGCCGCGCACCGTGCTGGCGCAGGGTCAGGCCCATGTCGCGGCCCTCTGGCCGTTCGCGGAGGGCGATCCCGAGGGCCGGGTGCTGGCGGAATCGTTTCATGCCGGCCTGCGCGACCACGGTCATCCCGATCAGCGGGTCGACGATCGCTGGACCGGGGCCGACCGCGAGCGCACGCGTCTCCTCGCGACCGAACTCGTGGCCGCACAGCCGCAGGTGATCTTCGCCTACCTCAGCGCGCAGCTCACGGCCGTGGCGGCTCTGACGAAGCAGATCCCGATCGTGTTCGTCGGCGCCTCGAACCCGGTCCGCTTCGGGTACGTGGAGAGTCTCCAGCGCCCGGGCGGCAACATCACCGGCTTCACGCTCTACGAGGCGCCGCTGGGCGGGAAATGGGTGGCGGCCCTCAAGGAGGCTGTTCCGAGCCTCAGGCACGTCACGCTCCTGTCCAATCCGAGCACCGAGATCCGCGGCGAGAACCTCTACGCCGAGCCGTTCCGCGCCACCGCGGCCGCGCTCAGGATCGAGCCGGTGGTGGTGAAGATCGACAAGGCGGCCGAGATCGAGCCGGTGATCGCCGCGCTCGCGCGGCGGGGCGACGGGGGCCTGATCGTCGCCCCCGGCACGTTCAGCGAGGCCAACGGCGACCACATCGTCGCGCTCACCACGAGTCTCCGGGTCCCCGCGGTCTTCGCGATCCGGCGTTTCGCCTATCGGGGCGGCCTGATGTCGTACGGACCGGATCCGGTGGAGACGGTCCGCCGGGCGGCCGCTTATGTCGGCCGCATCCTGCGCGGCGAGAACCCCGCGACCCTGCCGGTCCAGGCGCCGACGAAGTTCGACTTCATCGTGAATCTCAAGACGGCCCGCAGCATGGGCGTGACGATCTCGTCGGCGCTCCTCGCCCAGGCGGACGAGATCGTCGAATGACGGCGCCGCGCCCGACAGCCTCCCCGCCGGCCGCGACAGCGCCGCCGCGCTGGTTCCGCCTGCCGCTCGCGGGGAAGTTCGCGGTGGCCTTCGTGGGCCTGGTCAGCCTCGTGCTGCTCATCAACGGCGCCGTCGACCTGACGCTAAACTACCAGGACGCCAAGCGGACCGCGATCGAGACGCAGCGCACCAAGGCGCGCGCGGCCGCCGAGCGCGTCGACGCCTTCCTGTCCTCGATCGAGGGCCAGATCGGCTGGACGACGCGCGCCGAGTGGCGGCGCGTCTCCCCCGAGCAGCAGCGCTACGACTTCATCCGCCTGCTGCGCCAGGCGCCGGCCATCACGGAGGTGGCGTACCTCGATCCGGCCGGCAAGGAGCAACTGCGCGTCTCCCGGCTGGAGCCGGACGCCGTCGCCAGCGGCAAGGATTTCTCGACCTCGCCGCGCTTCACCCAGGCGCTCGCCCAGAAGACGTGGTTCGGCCCGGTCTATTTCCGGCGCGGCTCCGAGCCGTACATGACCGTCTCGGTGGCCCATGCCGGCCGCGACCCGGGCGTGACCGTCGCGGAAGTCAATCTCAAGCTGATCTGGGACGTCGTCAGCGCGATCAACGTCGGCGAGCACGGCTACGCCTTCGTGACGACGGCGACCGGTCGCCTGATCGCGCACCCGGACCTCAGTCTCGTCCTGCGCGACACCGACCTCTCCGGCCTGCCCGAGGTCGCGGCGGCCCTGCCCGGCTCCCGCATGGCGGGTCAGGACTACGAGATCACGACCGGCCTCGACGGCGGCTGGGTGCTGGCGGCCCACGCCACCATCCCGCGGGTCGACTGGATCGTCTTCGTGCAGGAATCGCTGCGCGACGCCATGGGGCCGGCGCTCGAATCCGTGATCCAGACCACGTCGCTGATGGGTCTCGGCGTCCTGCTGGCGGCGGTGGCGGGCACCTTCCTGGCGCGGCGCATGGTCGTGCCCATCCGCGAGCTCGAGGACGGGGCGGAGCGGTTCGGCGCGGGCGACCTGTCCGAGCGGATCGTGATCCGCACCGGCGACGAGATCGAGACCCTCGCGCACCGGTTCAACACGATGGCGAGCCGGGTCCAGGATTCCTACGAGACGCTCGAGGCCAAGGTCGAGGAGCGGACCCGCGACCTCAACCGGTCGCTCGACGATCTCCAGCGGGCGCAGAGCCGGCTCGTCCAGTCCGAGAAGCTCGCCTCGCTGGGTCAGCTCACCGCCGGCATCGCCCACGAGATCAAGAACCCGCTGAACTTCGTCAACAACTTCGCGTCGCTCTCGAACGAGCTGGTGGACGAGCTGCGGGAGGTGCTCGAACCGACGACCCTCGACCCGGACACGCGCGCGGAGGTCGAGGAGCTCGCCGGCCTGCTCAAGGGCAATCTCGAGAAGGTCGTCCAGCACGGCAAGCGCGCGGACTCGATCGTCAAGAACATGCTGCTCCACTCGCGCACCGGGTCCGGCGAGCATCGCCCGGTCGAGGTCAACGCGCTGGTCGAGGAGAGCCTGAATCTTGCCTATCACGGGGCCCGTGCGGCGAAACCCGGCTTCAACGTGACCCTCGTGCGCGATTACGATCCGGCGGCCGGCCTCGCCGACCTGTACCCTCAGGAGATCACGCGGGTCCTGCTGAACCTGATGTCGAACGGATTCTACGCCACCGAGAAGCGGGCCGCCGACGGCGAATCCGGCTATGCACCCACGCTCTCGGTCGCCACCCGGGACCGGGGCGACGGCGTCGAGATCCGGGTGCGCGACAACGGCACCGGCATCCCGGACAGCGTCAAGGCCAAGATGTTCGACCCGTTCTTCACCACCAAGCCGGCCGGCGAGGGAACGGGGCTCGGCCTGTCGCTGAGCCACGACATCCTCGTCAAGCAGCACGGCGGAACGGTTGACGTCGCCACGGAACCGGGTGCCTTCACGGAATTCATCATCACCCTGCCGCGGCAGAGTGTTACGCCGGACGCGCCGCCTCGGCCACAGACCGTGGCGGCGACCGAGCCGGCGACCGAGGCGGCGACCGAGACTGAGAGCCAGCCATGAACGTCCTGATCCTCGTCGTCGATGACGAACCCGACGTGACAGACCTGTTCCGGCAGCAGTTTCGCCGCGAGCTGCGCGCCGGACGCTTCGCCATGGCCTTCGCGCACTCGGCCGCGGAGGCCCTGGAGCGGATCAACGGCTCGAACGAGCCGAGCCTGATCCTGATGCTGTCGGACATCAACATGCCCGGGATGACCGGCCTCGAATTGCTGCCGCTGGTGCGCGCGGCCCGGCCCGACGTGCCGGTGATCATGATCACGGCCTACGGCGACGCTGAGACGCGCGAGAAGGTCCGCGCCGCCGGCGCCGTGGGCCTGATCACCAAGCCGATCGACTTCGCCGTTCTGAAGGCCGAGATCGATCGCCGTCTGTCCGCCTTCGCGGGGACCGAATGACGCCCGGCGCCCCGAGCGCCAAGATCCTCGTCGTCGACGACGAGCCGGATCTCGAGGCGCTGATCACCCAGAAGTTCCGCCGCCAGATCCGGCAGGGCCTCGTCACGTTCCTGTTCGCCCACGACGGGCAGGAGGCGCTGGACCGCCTGGCCGAGAGCCGCGACGTCGATCTGGTCGTTTCCGACATCAACATGCCGCGGATGGACGGGCTGACCCTGCTCGCCAAGCTGCAGGAGCTGGCCGAGCGCCCCTCGATCATCATCGTCTCGGCCTACGGCGACATGGCGAACATCCGCACGGCAATGAACCGGGGCGCCTTCGACTTCCTGACGAAGCCGATCGACTTCGCCGACCTCGAGACGACGATCGAGCGGACGCTGCGCCACGTCGAGGACCTGCGCGAGGGGCGGCGGCGGCAATCGCTCGCCGAGCGGGCCCACGCCTCCCTGGCCCGGTACTTCTCGCCGAACCTCGCCGAGCGGCTCGCGGGGGACGCGTCGGGCCTCGAACTCGGCGGCCACCGCCGCGACGTGGCCTCCCTGTTCACCGACATCGCGGGCTTCACCAGCCTGGTGGAGAGCCTCGACCCCGCGCAGCTCGCCGAGATCCTCAACGGCTACTTCGCCGAGATGACCGACGTGGTCTTCGCCCACGAGGGGACGGTGGCCAAGATCGTCGGCGACGCCCTGCACGTCCTGTTCGGCGCGCCGGGGGATCAGCCGGACCACGCGGCGCGGGCGGTGGCCTGCGCCCTCGCCCTGGACGAGGCGGCCGAGAGCTTCCGCAATCGCTGGCGCGAGCGGGGGATCGAGATCGGCGTGACGCGGATCGGCGTTCATGCCGGCCCGGCGATCGTGGGCAATTTCGGTGGCGGCCGCTACTTCGACTACACGGCCTACGGCGACACCATCAACACGGCCGCCCGTCTGGAGAACGCCAACAAGGCCTTCGGCACGCGGATCTGCGTCAGCGACGCCGTCGTGATCCGCGCCGGACAGTTCCGCGGCCGCCCCCTCGGCGACCTCCTCCTGCGCGGCAAGCAGACGGCCCTGCGCGCCTACGAACCCCTGACGGAAGCGGCCTACGGCGACGCGCTGCTCGCCCAGTACCAGGACGCCTACGCCAAGCTCGATACCGGGGAGGCCGGCGCGCTGGCCGCCTTCGCGGCCCTGGTCGGTCTGCGCCCCGACGACGGGGTGGCGGCCTTCCACCTGAAGCGGCTGCTGAACGGCGGCAGCGGCAGTCGGGTCGAGGTCCGCTGAGTCGCGCGCGGCTTCCCCGTCGCCCGCCCCGATAGCCCCGCCTTAAGGCAGCGCCTATTACCGTCCGAGGGCGTGCGATCGGAATCCCTCCCGATCGGCGATGCTCGGAACGGGTTCGGACGGGAGACCGGCGGATGAGACGGCGCGACGTCATCGCGGCCCTCGGCGGCGCGGCCGCGTGGCCGGCCCTCGCCGCCGCGCCGGCGAAGGGTCAGCGTCGCCTGGGGATCCTGCTGGTCTACGGCGAGGCGCATCCCGACAGTCCCGTCATCGTCGAGACGCTGAAGGAGAGCCTGAAGCGGGCCGGCTGGATCTGGGGTGAGAACCTGACGGTCGACCTGCAGTACGGCAACGGCGACGCCGAGCGGATGCGCGTCCAGGCGGAGGAGATCGTCGCGCGCGCGCCCGACGCGGTGCTCGCGCAGGGCGTCGTCGGCGCGACCGCGCTCCAGCGGGCGACCACGACGGTTCCGATCGTCTTCATGATGCTTCAGGACCCGGTCGGCGGCGGCTTCGTGACGAACCTGTCGCGGCCCGGCGGGAACCTCACCGGCTTCACCAACTTCGACTTCGTCCTCGTCGGCAAGTGGCTGCAGCTCCTGAAGGAACTCAGCCCCGGCGTGACGCGGGCGCTCGCCCTCATCAACCCCGATTACCGGGCGCGCTTGGCGGGCTACACGGCCGAGATGGCCCGCATCGGCCCAGCACTCGGGATCGACGCCCGGATCGCGGGCGTGCACGACGCGGCCGAGATCGAGGCGGCGATCGCCGGCTTCGCCGGACAACCGGAGGGCGGCCTCATCGCGCTGCCGGACGCGGTGACCGGGGTGTACGGCCAGCTGATCGTCGATCTGGCGGCGACCCACCGCCTGCCGGCCGTGTACGCCTACGCGGCGCCGGTCCACCTCGGCGGCCTCGCCGCCTACACGACCAGCGTCGAGCAGGACGTGCAGCGGGCGGCGGGCTACATCGATCGGATCCTGCGCGGCGCAGTGGTCGGCGACCTGCCGGTGCAGGCGAGCGAGCGCTTCATCACCCTGCTCAACCTGACGACGGCCGCCTCCCTGGGATTGACCATCTCGCCCTCGCTGATGGCGAAGGTGGACGAGCTGGTCGAGTAGCGGCCGCCGGAACCGGTGCCGGTCGTCGCGGCGGCACCGCCGCGACGACCGCGACGGAGCGGATCAGCTGAAAGCCGGCAGGCGTCCGTCGGGCGAGTAGCGGTCGATGGCCGAGGGCAGGTCGCGCGAGAGGCGCGCCAGCAGCTCGCTCTTGCTCAGGCCGGTGCGCTGCTCCAGGGCCGCCAGCGTGTCCGGTCCGATGGCGCGCTCCAGATCCGCGGTCGGGATGTCGCGGTTCGGCCCGTGATTGATCCAGGACTGGGCCGTCTCGGCGTGGCCGCCCTTGGTGAAATGGTCGACCAGCTCGGTCAGGCCCCCGGCGATGAGGCCGCCGACGCCGCCCGCGCTGGCGCCGCCGAGGAGCCGATCCAGGTTCGCCGGGATGGTCGAACCCGTCGCGGGCGGGACCTGCGGCGCCGGCGACCGGGACGCGTCCTTGGCGTGGCCGCCGAGCCACTCGGCGATCCGGTCGCGGTTCTGGTAACCGGCCACGGCCAGCAGGCCCAGCAGGGCGGTCATCGAAGGGTATCCCTTGCTCATCGCGTCGTCCTCTTGAGGCGGGCCCTCGGCCCGGGTGGTACGGCGGTCATCCGCCGCAATGGGTCAGGCCCCGCTCGGGCCCGCGTCGCTCGCGACCGTCCGGCCAGCCAACGCGGACCCGTCCTCCGCGCTCCGGCCGGTCGTGATGGCGCGCTTGACGGTCGAGCGGGCGGCGTCGATGGCGATGGCCGCGGCCGACATGGTCCGCGCCTCGGTCGGTCGCTCGAGGGCGTGCTTGGCGATGTCGCCCGCGAGATCGTCGATCTCCCGGGCGAGGCTCTCGAGACGCGCCGGGTCGGTCGTCTCCTGCGCCTCCTGGCGGATCCTCAGCAGGCGGTCCGTCGCTTCCTCGACGCGCTCCCGGCGCAGGCGCGACAGGCGCTGGCCGATCCAGGCGAGCGCGGAGCCGATACCGCCGCCGAGGAAGGCGAGCAGGTAGATCCAGGTCTCGTAGCGCTCGATGAAGCTCTGCTGCTCGCGCTCGTAATAGTCGACAGCGCCGGGATGGATCGGCAGCCGGGCGCTCGTCGCGCCGACGGTCCCGTCATAGGCGGGCGCCTGAAAATAGTCGGCCGCGGGCGTGACGTTGGCCATGGCGCTGCGCAGCTCGAACAGGTGCTGGGTGACGTCGGCCGCCACCGACCGGGCGAGGTTCGCGCGCGCCATCAGGCGGTACGAGGCGCCGACCGTGTGAACCTCCTCGTCGGGCACCTTGGGGCTGCCGCCGAAGGTCTCGGCCGGCATGGTGACGACCTGCAGCCGCGGTAGACGGGCAACGATCGCCTCGGCGTTCTCGACATCCACGAAGGAGATCTTGCGATCGCGGCTGGCCGCCTGGACGAGGCCGACGATCCGCTGCGCCGTCGGCGCGGTCGGCGCGATGACCGAGATCACCGCGTCGACCCGCTTCCGGGCGAAGGCCGCGCCCAGGTCGCTCTCGGCCATCTCGACCAGGGCGACGTGGCGCGGCGGCAGCGCGCCTGCCGGCTCGGTGGTCACCAGCGTCAGACCGTAATGCTCCAGCATGGCGCGGATGAGCGCCTCGTCGGCGTCCCTGTGGGCCAGGATCGCCAGGCGCTTGCGGTCGAGATCGGGGAAGCGGGCGATCCCGGCGGATTCCGGCGACGCGATGATCATCGCCTGATCGCGCAGGATCGCCAGCGTCAGGCCGTTATCCGGAAGCTCCACATCCGGCCGCACGATCGCCAGATCGGCGCGGCCGTCGCCCAGCGCCTCGGCGCTGTCGCGCACGTCGTCGAAGGGCAGGATCTTGAGGCGGATCTCCTTGTGGCGCTTGGCCAGAGCGTCCGCGTAGGCCTGGATCAGGGCCGGCTCGGTTCCGTCCTTCGGGGCGACAGCGATCGTCAGGACGGTGGCCCGCGACGCCCAGTAGGCCACGCCCGCGCCGACACTCAGCAGGATGGCCAGCATCAGGAAGACGAATTCCTGACGCAGGAAGAGGCTGGCGAAGCGCCGCATCGGCTCTGCTCTCGCGCATCGAGCGGCCAGGCCCGGCACCGTGCCGGGCGAGGGCCTGAGGGCGGCGCCGAGGGGACGGCGCCGCGGGACGGGCTCAGTGCTTGCCGATGATCTTGTCGGCGACGGACTTGGCGCCGTCCTTGACGTCGCCGACGGTCTTCTGCGCCTCGCCCTTCAGCTCCTGCGCCTTGCCCTCGGCCACCAGCTTGTCGTTGCCCGTCGCCTTGCCGGCCGCCTGCTTGACGTTGCCCACCGCCTCGTTGGCCAGGCCCTCGATCTTGTCGGTCGTGCTGCTCATCGCGTGCGCTCCTTCACGGTCGTGGTGGCGGTCGTACTCGTCGGTCGAGAGGTCCGGTCGGGCGCGCGGCCCACCGGGATAGACGGCCTCCGCATGCACGCGGGGGCCGAGGGGATCACCGGGTGACCGGAGAACGGTCCGCCGACGGTGAGATGGCGGTCAGATGATGGCGACGTCTGGTGGATCAATAGTTCCAAATTACCAGTATAATGAAATTCAGCCACCGGGTCCCTGGAGTGGAAATCCGTTCTCCCGGCCCCAAACAACCGCTTCGGTCCGGCGATGGACTCCGAGCTTCCGGTACAGTGCGGCGCCGTGATTGCGCACCGTGTTGCGCGACAGCCCGAGCTTGCGCGCGATCGCGTCGTCGCTGAGCCCCGAGCAGATCAGGTTGAGGATCTGGCGCTCGCGCACGGTCAGGTTCGGCGCCGCCGCGTCGCCGCCCTCCCGGCCAGGCCGGCGCAGGTTCGCCAGCTTCTCGATCAGCCCGCGGCTGAACCACGACGTGTCGGCCATCACTGTCTCGATCGCGTCGAACAGCTCCCGCTCGGAGTGCTTGCGCTCGGTGATGTCCTGCAGCACCAGCAGAAGGAAATCGGCGTCGTTGATCGTGATCCGCTCGGCCGAGACCAGGCAGTCGAGGTTCGCGCCGCTCTCGTGGCGCAGGCAGACCTCAGTACCCAGTACGTAGCCCTCGCTCACCAGCCTCTTCTCGAAGGCCTCCCGCTGAGACGACGTCACCCACAGGCCGGCCTCCTCCAGCGAGCGGCCGACGACGCGGTCCTCGCCCAGGCCGAAGGCCCGGCTGAACGCCTCGTTCACGCCCGTGACCTGGCCGTCCTCGGCCCGCACCAGCACGGTCGGGATCGGCGTCAGCCTGAACGCCTTGGCGAAGCGCTCCTCGCTCTGGCGCAGGGCGGCCTCGGCCTTCCGGCGCAGCTCCAGGTCCGCGAAGGTGAACAGCATGCAGGGCTCATCGCCCATCTCGATCGGCTGCCCGGCGACGATCACGAAGCGACGCCCGCCGTCGGGCAGGTCGAGGCAGGCCTCCATCTGCGGGATCGTGCCGCCCGCATTGAGCCGCGCGACGGCGAGGTCGCGGTTGCGCGCGCCGGCCAGGACGTCGACCTCGTAGACGCTGCGGCCGATGACGGCGTCGCGGGTGTGGCCGGTCATCTCCAGGAAGCCGAGATTGACCCTGACGTGGCGCAGGTCGGACAGCCGCGTGATCACCGCCGGGGCCGGGTTGGCGTTGAAGGTGCGCTCGAACCGCTCCTCGGCCTCGAACTGGTCGGAGACGTCCTTCAGGATCAGCGCGAGGCAGCTCGGGTTGCCGTCGCGGTCGGTGGCGACCAAGCCTCTGAGGGAGTGAACGAACTCGACACCGGGCCGGTCTGTCCGCGTGACCTCGACCACCACGTCGTGGAAGCGCTCGCCAGCGATCACGCGCTCGATCGGGTAGTTCTCCGGCTCGTGATTGTTGCGGTAGCGGAGGCAGAAGCGGTCGCGATAGGCGTCGACGGTTGGGCCGAGCTCGTCGAGGCTCTCGGCACCGTGCATCGCCAGGGCGGCCGCGTTGGCGTAGGCGATGGTCTGGTCGGGCTCGACCAGGATCACGCCCTCGCTCAGGCCGGCGATGATCTGCCGGAGCTCATGCCTGTCGACACCCGCCGTCACGATCCGTCCGGTCCCCGCCGCCTCGACGCCGCGCCCCTCGCAGCGGGGCACAAACGGGTTGCGCGCAAGCAGGTTCCGCCCGATCCGCAATTTTCACTGGTATACCTGCATCATTGACGTCGTCGAGATCAACCAGAGATAAGTTCGCAGCCCTCCCGCGAGATGTCGTGCCCGTCGCGACGCTGTCTCCACCCCATCGAGCCCAGAGCTTCACCGTGAAGCCCGCTGTCGAAGAGCGCGATCCGGCCGGCGCGTCCGATCCCGTCATCTCGTATATCCAGGCGCAACTCGGTCATCGGCTGCGCCAGTACTATTCAGAAGTTGCACCGATCGAGATGAGCTCACGGCTGGCCGGCGTGCTGGGCCGCCTGTCCGCGGCCCTGGATGCCGCCGAGTCCGAACGGCAGGTTCCCGGTGCGTTCAAGGACGATCTGATCGCCCTGGTGCCGCGCCTGCGCCGCTACGCCCTGTCGCTGACGTTCGACGGTGTCGAGGCCGACGATCTCGTGCAGTTCACGCTGCTCAAGGCGTGGGAGCACCGGCAGCGCTTCCAGCCCGGCACGAGCCTGGTGGCCTGGCTGTTCACGATCTTGCGCAACGGCTTCATCAACGGACGACGCAAGCGACGCTTCGAGGTCCCCGATCCCGACGGCGCGCACGCCGTCACCCTCTTCGAACCGGCCGCCCAGGAGCACAGCATGGGCCTGAAGGAGGTCCGGGCCGCGATCGATCGGCTCGACCCGGCCTATCGCGAGGCGCTGATCCTCGTGGCCGTCGACGGTCTTGCCTACGAGGCCGCGGCCTCCGTAATCGGGTGCCCGCCGGGCACGGTGAAGAGCCGGGTCAGCCGCGCCCGCGACCGCCTGCTTCACGAGCTGGGCGAGCGCTGACACACGCGCGACTCCGGTGGCCGGCGCAGGATGCTGGGCCATCGTCGCGAGCCAGCAATCGCGGGGACGCGAACGCCGCACCCGATCGATCAGGCGGAGCGGCGGTCGGGCCGTGTCTGCGCGGGCGTCCGCTCGATGGGCAGGCGCGCGACCGAAGCCCCTCTGGCATCGCGCACCACCAGCACCCAGTCCTCCGCGTAGCCCTCGTCGGCGAGCTCCTGGACCATGTCCCGGATCACGCTCCGGGCGTCGTCGAGCGCCTGGTCGATGCTCGTGGCCTCGATGCCGATCTCGTCCTTGATGATCTCGCGACCGTGCTCGATGTCGAAGTAGAGGCGGCGCGGAACGAGCCGAAAGTCGCTGCGGTCGCCGCTCGTGAGCCTGTCGATGTCGAAGATCTTCGCCGGATCCTGCGAAGTCCGGGACCTCGCGACCTTCAGGAGCGCGAGTCCGCCACCCACCAGTACGGCGGCTGCACTGGCGACACAGGACGCGAGTATTATCGTGTAGAAGCCGAACGTTTGCCAGCCAAAGGCAAGCACAGGCAATCCGCCGCACAGGGCGGCTAAGATGACAACCAGCGGCATCCCCCCAGCCCTCGATCGCGCGTTGGCTCTCCGATGTGGGGTATACGGCAAAACTCCGGTCCGCAAGAACGTCCTGACAATCGGTGCGCGTTCGACGGGACGGGCTGAAATTAACGCTACTCGCGCGACCGACGGATCGAGTATCCCGCGTGAAGAGCGAACACAGGGCGCCGAAATCCGTCTCGCGCGGTCGCTGGTCGATGGTTCATCCAGCGATCGGAACGCGGTCGAGCGCTCGGATCGCGAGATCTGGCGCACGCGGAGAGGCACAATCTCGTGAGCCTGCACGTGTCGACTGACGGGACCTCGCGCGCCACGCACCGCGCAGTCTGATCGAAAGCCTATCGGAACTCACCGGCGCCTCTGTCCACGCCTTGCCATCACCGTGGGCGGCAAAATCATCGTATGTCGCCAGGACGGCCCTGAACTTGGCGACGAGCGGGCTGTCGACCGGGTCCGCCAGCTGGCCGAGACTCGCGACGCTGCCGCTAGGAAGGGTCGCCGCCGCATTCGCCTCGGATCGCGCGTCGCTCGAATTGCGCCACTGTCTGCCATTCTCGGCAGGACGAGGCCGCTCCGGTTCGTGCGTGGGAGGAGCCGTTCGCGCATCCAGGGCCCATGCGTGAGCTGCATTCAGCGCGAGGCACAGAGCGATGAGGTGACCGCGGCGCATAGTCCAGATCCCGTTTCCCGCGTGTTTCCCGCGCGACGCCACGCGCCGCGTGGCGGGGCCCGCCTGTGCCAGGGCGGAGCCGTCCGTGATACGATGGCATACGACTGCGCGATGAGGACAGGGATGCGCGTGCGCGGCGTCGACAACCGAGAGCTTAGGCAATGGTTCTACGACAGCCGACCAATGGTCTTCGGCTTCTGCTTGACGGCGTTCGTCGCGATCTTCTGGCAGGTCAGCCGGATCGAGGGCTTTCAGCCGATCTTCTCCTGCGCCCGCACGACGGACGTGGACCGTCAATTGCTGCGCCTGGGAATGGATGCCTGCATGGGCAACGCGCGCACCCAGTCGGATCGCGAGGGATGCATGCGGACCGTCCATCTGCTCGCTTGCATGAAGGAGCGCTGGCGCTGATCGACCGCGGCCGCGGCGCGAGAACCCGCAGCGGGGTTGCAGCGGACGCGATCACCTACAGCAGGCCGCTCGACGCGCCCCCGTTCAGCGAGCGGCTGGCGCGCGCGACCAGCTTCGCGAAGGCCAGAGCCGCCGCCGAGGCCTGCGTCCGGGAGGGAAACGACCGGTCGGATTCGGCCACCGTCATCTCGGTCTCGTCGAGGAGCACCCAGGTCCAGAGATGCTGTCCGGTGGCTTGGATCCTGAAATGCATCGCGAACTCGCAGGCTGAGGCATCGTGCGATCATGCCCGGCGGAAAGTCGCGCCGTGTTAATGGGTTGCGCCGCGCAACATCTTATGTCGGTGGGATCGCGTTCCATCCCCGATATCCCCGCCGATCACAGGCTGCGACGCTCGGCAGCGATCGATCGGAGATTCGCACGACGCGCTGAGCCGGCAATCCGATCGGCGCGAAGGCATCTTTTGATGAGGACAGCGACGCCGGATGTTGGTCGTAAGGCACCGTTGTCGCCGACCGCATCCACGGGGCCCCGAGCGCCCCGGGCGAGCAGCCTTCGGGCATGCGTTCGGCCGGAGATGCTTCCGCCTCGCTGATGGATCAGATCGCCCCCGCTCGTACCGGCCGCACCCGCAGGAGGCCTCATCCGGCCCTTGTCGTGGCGTCTGTCGCCCTCGCCATCGGCCTCTGGTTCGTCATCTACGCGGTGGCCGGACGCGCCATCTGGTTCTGGTGAGGCGGGACACCCGGCCCCGTCCCGCCGGAGCTTCCTAGCCCTCAAGAGGTCGCGACTGGGCCGGCGCAAACCATCGCCAGTAAAGAAGCTCAGCGGCTGGACGACGCGCGTGCCTCGAGGGCGCGGAGCGCCCACGGAACGAGCCGGGCTTTCCGCGCAATCAGGTTTCTTGGAGAAAGTTCGCAGATTCTGGTGACTGCCAGCGTGCTGGCGCTCCCAAGGGGACCGCGCCGAGGCTGATGCATCAATGCTTTAGGCCGAAGTGGGACCCGATAACCGCCCACGGGATCATTGGGCTTTTTGCCCCTGAGGTCCCACCGTTTGGCGCCCTCCCCTGCCCGCGGTAGCCTCGCCTTATGAGCGAGGGCCACGATCCAATTCTCGAAGCCGTTGCGGCGCTCCGTCTGCGCGGTCACGTCGTCGAACCCTGGAGCCGGCGCTACCCGCTCTGGCTCGTCGACGGCGAGACGCTGACGGACGGCGATCTCCTCGCCCTCGCTGTGCGGGTCAGCCTCATGGACTCCACATCGACCAAGCTGCATTGACGGGCGCAGGCCCGTCCGGCCGCCAAAGCACGACGTACTGCCCTACCAAGGCCGCTGGCATCCATTCTGATCGCAGACGTAGATCCCCGTATCAGCCTGTAGGGTGCAAGGCTTTTTCAGCGGATCGCGGAGCGCAACGTCTCGGTCCTTCGTCCACTCTTTGGCGAACCGCTCGGAACAGGCGGGCGGGAACTTCCTGGGCTCAGCCCAAGCAGGTGCGGTGAGCAAGGTCGAGATCGCGAGTGTCAGCACGGCGCTGGCCGTGGACACAGCTCGGAGTGATGTAAGGGACATCGGCTCGCATAGACGGACGTAGCCGCCCGCGCTAGGCCGTCGCCATGGCGAGAGAACCCCCGACCGTTTCCGAGCTGTGCAAGGCCGCAGAGGTCACTGATCAGGAGATCGACGCCGCGGTCGACGCGGTGCTCGCCGACCTCGCCACCGAATCGTACCCGCTGGCGAAGGGCTGGACCCTCGACCTCGTCGAGACACTCCGCACGAATACCCGCGCCGCCGAGGCGCTGAGCACCGACAAGGCCGCCTGGAAGCGCAACATGGTCCAGACCGCGATCCTGCTGGCGCACCCGGTGAAGGGATGAGCGGCGACACCGATCCCGACCGCACGGCGACCGTCGATCGTCTGATGGAGCGGCTGAGCGGCTTCGCGCAGGGAATCGGGATAAGCGGCATCGAGGCGCGCCAGATAATCAAGCGCGTGATCGCGTCCGACCCGTCAGCGGGCGACGGCGACCTGATGGCCAAGGCGCGCACGTGGATGCTGATCGCTCTGGGGTAGCGGCATGAGCGAAGAGGCCGACCCAAGTCCATCAAATGTATGATGGCTTGGCCTCCCGCTCGGGCTACCCGGCGTTCATGACCGACGACACTGACCCGGTTCTCGAAGCCATCGCCGGGCTGCCGGCGTCGCGGTGACGCCGATCGGCGACGAGCTTGAATGCTGGCAGATCGGCGACTTCCTATTTTCGGACGCGGACCTGTGGCGCCTCGCCGCCAGCCGCGGACTCGTCGAGGATGGGCGACCTTGAGATCTGCCGGCGGCAGAGCTACCCCGAAACAGGCGTCAGAGCGAGCGGCTCAAAACATCTTTTGATGGCGATGCAAGCGGTGTCGGCAATTTAATCTCGCCGATCAATCGCGTGAGAAGCAGCCAATGGCTAAAGATTTCCTCGCCGGTCATCGCGTTCTCGTCGTCGAGGATGACTATTTTATCGCCAGCGACCTAAAAGGAGAACTGGTTGCTGCTGGCGCGACGGTTATTGGACCTGATCCATCGGTAGAGGCCGCGCTTGATCTTCTCGAAGAGGACAGGCCCGACGCTGCGATCCTTGACGTGAACTTGCTCGATGAAAAGGTCTTTCCGGTGGCGGATGCTTTGACATCGGACGGTGTACCGTTCTGCTTCATGAGCGGCTACGATCGACGAGGTATGCCCGAACGATACGCTACGGCGTGCTGGCTACAGAAGCCGCTCGGGCGACCGAAGTTGATGTCGGAACTCCGGCGCCTCCTTGATAGGGCGGCGTAATCGCGAGCCGAAGACTGGCCGAGGAGGGCGACTCGCGGTAGCCCGGTGCCATGCCGAAAGCCCCATCGCCTCGAGGCGGCCGGCCGCGCCAGGATCTCCGCCCGCGCGTGCTGGCGGCGCTGAAGTCTGAGACGGCGACCGCCGGCGCGCTGCTCCGAAGACCGATCATCCTGAAGGCTCCTCAAGACACCCGCGAGCTGAAAAGTGACGATCAAGGGGCTCCCTCGATCACTTCGCCGGAGCATGGCTTGAGACGTATTGGCTCGCACAGCTCCTTGCGAGAGACGCGTTAAGTTGAGCGAGCCTACAGTCGCGACCCCGATTTTGGCCTGAAACGGGGCATCTTCAAGCCGCTCCAGCTCGATTAGCAGACTGCGATCGCAGAGCGTTTCGCGCCAGATCTTAAAACTGTCTTGTCTATGCATTCCTTCTGTTGAAAACAGGGTCTGCATCTCGGTTGTCCGGGGCGGCGCCATCAAATCAGGTGATTTGAGAAAGACTCATTACAGGCAAGCGCGTCAAGCAATATTTGGCGCCGGTCGTCAAATGCATTGAACACCGTGATCGCAGGAAGAAGGCTTTCAACGGGGCCGCCTAGGCAGCAGGATTGCAGATTTCTTTTTTATTCACCAGCTCCCGATCCGGAGCTCTCGGTCCACGGCCATGCCGGTCGCCGCGGCGGACCACCCCAACTGCCTCAAACTCATGAGTCGCGCGCCCCACGGGCGCACTGGCTGTTATCTCGGCAGATTTGCCGACATGCTTGAATTGCAGATCTTCCACGCGGCGTCTCAGGAAGTTGCTTTGGTGCACAATGGGGTGCCCAGGGAGGAAGCCGCCTGCATAGCCCCTGGGGTATCGAGTTGAATCGCCATCCAATCCGAATGAAACCCATTCTTCGCAGCCCGCTCGCGGCACATATTGTCGCACCAGACCAAAGTTTTTTCGGGCCTCAATGACCGATTTCGTGTCATAAACGGGAGCCGTTCTATATTGATTTTAATTATCTCTTAGTCCCTACATCGGTAGATGTTCACTGGTTTCGTTATGTCGCCCGGTGTCACATCATGCTTCGCAGCACCAAGGTTCTCTTTAAGTCGATCGCTCCTATCCTATTGATGGCGGCAGTGGCCGCCGCTCTGATTGTCTACGCCACTGCCAATCTTGACGCCCTCGCAAGACAGACGCGGGAGATTGTCGACCTTCAAGCAGTTCGGCTCGAGAAGATCCTAGAGGCTGTTATGGACCTGGGTGGGTCTGATGCTCAGATGGGTGGGGATGAGCCCTGCCCGGAAGCCGTATCCGTCCGACGTTTCCGATGAGGAGTGGGCGCTGGTCGCGCCCTACCTGACGCTGCTGCGCGCGGATGCCGGTCAGCGCGAGCATGCGTTGCGGGAGGTGTTCAACGGGCTGCGCTACATCGTCAGGAGCGGCTGCCCGTGGCGGCTGATGCCGCATGATCTGCCGCCTTGGTTTGCCGTGTATCAGCAGGCCCAGCGCTGGCTATCGGCCGGCTGCTTCGAGCAACTGGCCGAGGATCTGCGCGCGGTGCTGCGCCTCGCCGCGGGTCGGGCGCCGGAGCCGACGGCGGCCGTGCTCGACAGCCGGACTTTGCGCTCCTCGCCCGAGAGCGGCGAGCGGGCCGGCTACGATGGGGCCAAGCGCAAGAAGGGCTCGAAGCTGCACATGGCGGTGGACACCCTCGGCCACCTCTTGGCGCTGCACGTCACGCCCGCCGATGCCGATGATCGGGCCCAGGTGGGCCGGCTCGCCAAGGCCGTGCAGGCGGCGACCGGTGAGAGCGTCGAGGTCGCCTTCGTCGATCAGGGCTATACCGGTGAGAAACCGGCCACGGCAGCCCGCGAGCATGGCATTGCACTGGAGGTGGTGAAGCTGCCCGAGGCTAAGCGCGGCTTCGTGCTGCTCCCACGCCGTTGGGTCGTGGAGCGCTCCTTTGCCTGGGCGACCCGCTTCCGCAGGCTCGTCAAAGATTACGAGCGCTATGCCAGCACCCTGGCAGACCTGCACCTCGTCGCTTTCGTCTGCCTCATGCTCAGACAGGCCGCTCAACTCGCCACAGGTTCATAACAGCCTCTAGGCGTCCGGGTCAGTGTGAACGAGGCCGCAGTCCAGGCCCGAAATATCATCATAGAGACACGCCAGGACGAAATGGCCAAATACCGGGAACGCTATAACGATGCGGTTAAGGCGACCCTCGATGATGTGAACACGCTGATCGCGCTGGCTGAGTCCCCCGATCGCAAGGCAACGAACCAGTCGCTCAAGGGCTTGCTCGAGAACTTCTTCGCCGCGTTGGACAAGTCGAATGCCCTCGGTCTCAGCAACGATAACGACGCTGCCATCCGCGTCCTATTGACCGATGGGGGCGTGGCCCGCGGCAAGGTCCGGGACTTCGTTCAAGGGCGCATCGATCGCTTGACGGCCGAGTTGCGGCAGGCGCGCGACAATGCCGAGCAGGCGGCGGCAACGACGATGGTGGTCCTGATTGCCGCTGCTGCGGTTGGTCTTCTCGGTACGGTCGCCCTGTCTGCCCTGATCGTCGTATTCGGTATCACGCGCCCGCTCGCCAGCCTCGTCGGTGTTCTGCAGCGCATGGCCCGCGGCGAGGTCGACGCCGAGATCCGGGAGGCCGCCCGCGGCGACGAGATCGGCGCCGTCGGCAAGGCGGTCGAGGGCATCAAGGCCATGGTCGCCCGCAAGGCCGCCGAGGAGGCCGAGGTCAAGCGCCGCGCCGACGCGGCCGCCGCCGCCGAGCGCCGCCGCACCATGGTCGAGCTCGCCGACGGCTTCGAGCGCGCCGTCGGCGGGATCGTCGGCATGGTCTCGTCCTCGGCCACCGAGCTCCAGGCCACCGCCCAGCAGATGACCGCCACCGCCCAGGAGACGGCGAGCCAGTCGACCACCGTCGCGGCCGCCGCAGAGGAGGCCGCCACCAACGTCAACACAGTCGCGGCCGCGGCCGAAGAGCTCGGCTCCTCCGTCCAGGAGATCGGCCGGCAGGTGACCGGCTCGGCCCATCTCGCCCAGGCCGCCGTGGGCGCGGCCGATGAGACCGCCCACCTCGTCCAGGCGCTCAGCCAGACCGCCGCGCGGATCGGCGACATGGTCGGGATGATCTCCGGCATCGCCGGCCAGACCAACTTGCTGGCGCTCAACGCCACCATCGAGGCGGCGCGCGCGGGCGCGGCGGGGCGGGGCTTCGCGGTGGTGGCCACCGAGGTGAAGGCGCTGGCCGAGCAGACCGCCAAGGCGACCGAGGAGATCGCGCGCCAGATCGGCGAGGTTCAGGGTGTGACCGCGCGGGCGGTGACGGCGATCGGCGGGATCACCGGGCGGATCCGGGAGATCGACAGCGTGGCGACGTCGATCGCGGCCGCCGTCGAGCAGCAGGGCGCGGCGACCCAGGAGATCGTGCGCAACGTCAGCCAGGCGGCGGCAGGCGCCAGCGAGGTTACGGGCAACATCGCGGGCGTAGCGCAGGCTTCGGAGGAGACGGGGGCGGCCGCCGGCTAGGTCCTGTCGGCGGCCTCGGAGCTGTCGCGGCAATTCGAGCATCTCGGCGCTGAAGTCAGCCGCTTCCTCGCCACCGTCCGCGCCGCCTGAGGTCACCATGCCCGAGATCCGCGTCCTCCCGGTCCGAACCCGCCGCCCGGACCAGTCCGACCGACTGCACGCGGAACTCGCTGCCGCGTACGCGCGTGGCACGGATCTCGGCCCCCGAGCCCCCCACATCCAGGCTGGTGGCGACACGCTGCTCGAACTGACCCGCGCCTTTCAACGCGCGATCGGAGACCTGGATCTCACGTTGATTGAGCCCGGTCTCCAGGATCCGGACATGCATGAAGCCCTGCGAGGCTTCGTCGTCAAGGCGGAGGGCCTCGCCAACACCGCACAGAGCTTCGCGAGCAGCGCACAGGGCCTCGCCAACACGGCCCATCGATTTCCGGCCGCGCTCTGACTGCGCCCACGACTTGGGACCGAGCACAGGACCGGGCAATCATCCGATGGAGGCCGGCTTGGGCAGGCTGTTGTTGATCTCTGACGACTTGGCCCGGACCGGCCGCCTTGCGCGGTCCCTCGGCCCAACCCGGCGCTGTACCGTCCAGGACCTGTACGATGACAGCCTGCCGTCGGTGCAGCCGGATCTAATCGTCGGCGACGTCGCCCAACTCACCTCCGAGGCGATTCTGCGCCTGCGGCGGATGCTGGAGCCGCTGCGGGCGGCTGGCGCCCCTTTCCTGTTCCTGACCCACGGCAACGCCGCCCGCGCCGAGGCCCAGGCTCGACTCCTCGCTCCCACCGACATCCTCCCGGCCCTGACCATGCTCGAGCGTCTGCTGACTCGGATCGACCGCCTTCTGGAGGTCGGTGGCTCCGCCGTCGCTGCCCGGATGGCGGACGAGGCCCGGCAGTTCTTCGACAGGACATTCTTCTCCGGCCAGATGGTCACGCCCGAGCTCGCGAGCACCGGCACTGGCCTGATCGCCAGATCCGTGCAGCATTGTGGCATCCGCGACTGGATCGGGGCGGTACAGCGCTTCGACGAGGCCACGCACCGGCACTGCCTGATCGTCACTGGTCTCGCCGCCGCCTTCGCGACCAAGCTCGGCTTTGTCGAGCTGGACAGCTACCGTCTGACCAAGGCGGCGCTGCTGCACGACGTCGGCAAGACCCGGATCTCGACCGCGATCCTGAACAAGCCCGGGCGGCTCACCGACGAAGAGATGGCGGTGATGCGCACGCACGCGGCGCTCGGCTACGACATGCTGGTGGATAGCGGCTTCTCGCCGGAGATGCTGCAGGTGGTCCGCTCGCATCATGAGATGCTCGACGGTTCGGGCTACCCGGACGGGCTGCGGGCATCCGAGATCCCGGACCTCGTCCGACTGGTGACGATCTGCGACATCTACGGCGCGCTGATCGAGCGGAGGCCCTACCGGGCACCGATGCCGGGCGTGGAGGCCTTCGGGATCGTGCAGTCTATGACAGGCCAGCTCGACCCTGATCTGGTCATGGCATTCCGCCCAGTGATGACCACGTTTGATCCGGCCGGCACTGCTGCAGCCTAGGATCGGAATGAAGTGGGACAGCGACGTCCGCTTCGATGCGCTTGCTGCTCCAGAGCGGACCGCCGGCTTTCCACCCACCCCAGTCATTCCGATGGCCTACCGGTTAGACCGACGCTGGCCGAGAGCGGAAAGACCGCTTTCAGCATCAGAAACGAAGAAGCAGACCTTTGTTGCGGCCCAGGGCCTCGTCTCAGTGTGCCTCGTTCCGAACCTTCCACCCTGCGGCTATTAATGTTTGCTTGGAAGGCGAAGCGGCTCTGAATGCGGTGGCCAAGACATCAGCATGTACGAGCCTATTAAGCGGCCTTCCCCAGGACGCCGACCTCGATGACGAGGACGCCCCCGCAGAAAAACAGGCCGCTGGCACGCGGGACGTGCCCGACCGCCAGCATCACTCGGTGCACCATGCGTCGCCACCGGTCATTCCCCCACCGTCACGAGACTTGTCGCGGAACCGAAGACAGGCGTAACGCCCCGGGTGCGGGACGACGGCGATAGCCTCGCCCGATCCGTCCACCATGCCAAGGCGAACGGGACCGGGAAAGTCCGGCACGCGACGGCCGAGGGCGCGGCGGATGCTCGCGACGCCTGCCCCAGACGGGCCGAAGTGGCCCACCTTGCCCTCGGCGGTCAGATCCCGCACGGTCCTGGCCACGTCCTCGACCGGCACGGCGGGGTCGATCCGGTGCTGGTAGAACAGGTCGATAAGGTGTGTGCGCAGGCGCTTGAGCGATGCCTCGGCTACGGCGCGGATGCGCTCGGGCCGGCTACCGGAGCCGGCCGGGGGCGAGCCGTCCTTGAAGCCGAACTTGATGGCCCAGCTCGCGGCGGTGGTTCGCCGATCCTGTCGTTGGCCAACTCGATGGACGGGTTGGGACTCCGCCGTTTCGAGACGATCAGCCCCATGACAACGGACGTCTACTACGTGGTCACACGGCAAGGTTGATCCAGCGCAAGGCCCACCAAGCCGGACCGGCCCCATCTCGGGGGTCCGAACGGGAGGGGGGACATGACGACAGCGGCAGTGGGTTCGCCCGAGACGAATCGACCAGCGGTCGCCGGATGGATGCCGGGCCTACGCGGATGGCTTGCAGCCCTGCCGCTGGCCGGTCTCTCCGCCGGCTTGGCGGCGCAGGCCGTCGGTCGAGCGGACATAGCGGCGGCGGCCTGGACCGTCGCGACCCTGGCGGTCCTCGGAGCCCTCCTGATCCAGGTCGTGACGAGCTTGGCGAAGGGGGACGTCGGGCTCGACCTCGTCGCCCTGCTCTCGATGGGCGGTGCGCTCGCCCTGTCGCAGCCGCTGGCCGGCGCCGTCATCGCCCTGATGTACGCCGGCGGCCAGTCGCTGGAGGCGTACGCGTCCGGCCGCGCCGGCAGCGCCATGACTGCGCTGATCGCGCGCCAGCCGCGCACCGCCCTGCGCGAGGAAGACGGCGCGTTGACGGAGGTTCCCCTGGCGGCCCTGGTCCCGGGCGACCGCATCCTGGTGCGCGTCGGCGACGTCCTGCCGGTGGACGGCCGGGTCGCCTCGGGACGCGCCGTGCTCGACCGGTCGAGCCTCACCGGCGAGGCGCTACCGGTCAGCTTCGGCGCGAACGAGCTGGTGCTCAGCGGCACGGTGAACGCGGGCGAGCCGTTCACCTTGGTAGCGGAGCGGCCTGCAGCCGAGAGCACGTATGCCGGCATCGTCCGGCTCGTCGAGGCGGCGAGGTCCCAAAAGGCACCGATGGCGCGCCTGGCCGACCGTTACGGGCTCGCCTTCCTAAGCCTCACGCTCCTGCTGGCCGGAGGCGCCTGGCTCGCGACCGGCGACCCTCTTCGGGCGCTGTCCGTGCTGGTCGTCGCCACGCCGTGCCCGCTGATCCTGGCTGTGCCCGTGGCCCTGGTCTCCGGCCTCTCTCGCGCGGCCGGGATCGGCGTCCTGATCAAGGGGGGCGGGGCCCTGGAGCTGCTGGCCAGGATCCGTGTCGTGGTGGTCGACAAGACCGGCACCCTGACCCACGGCACCGCTCGCCTCGTCTCCGTGCAGACCCTCGCCGCGTTGGACGAAGCCGAGATCCTGCGCCTCGCGGCGTCCCTCGACCAAGCCTCGGGCCACCCGGTGGCGCGGGCCCTGGTCGAGGAGGCCCGCAGGCGAGGCATGCCCCTCGCGCAGCCCACCATGGTCACGGAGTCCCCCGGCGACGGCGTGACCGGCGTGGTGGAAGGGCGACACCTTCTCGTCGGGGGGCCCCGCCTGATGCGGATGAACGACGTCCGCTTCCTGCCGGCGGATGGGCCTCGACACGCCGCGGCCGCCGCGGCGACAGTGCTGGTGGCAATCGACGGCACGCCCGCCGCCATCCTGGAATTCGCCGACCCGTTGCGGGCGGACGGCGGGAACGCACTCGCGGAACTGCGCGCGTGCGGCATCGAGCGGGTGGTGCTCGCGACCGGGGACCGGCGCGCCGTCGCCGAGGCGCTCGTCAACGGCCTTTCCGTCGATGCCGTCGCGGCCGACCTCGACCCGGCGGCCAAGACCGACACCGTGATGGCCGAGCGGCGGAACGGCCCCGTCGTGATGATGGTGGGCGACGGGGTCAACGATGCGCCGGCGCTGGCAGCCGCCGACCTCGGCGTGGCGCTCGGTGCCCGAGGCGCCGCGGCGGCGGCCGAGGCGGCGGACGTCGTCCTGCTGGTCGACAGCCTGGCGCCGCTGCCCCGCGCCATCCGTATCGCCCGGCGTGCCCGCGCCATCGCGCTCCAGAGCGTCTGGGTCGGCCTCGGGCTCTCGCTCGCCGGCATGGTCGCGGCGGCGCTGGGATATCTCTCACCCCTCCAAGGGGCCTTGCTGCAGGAAGCCATCGACGTCGCCGTGATCCTCAACGCCATGCGCGCGCTCGGCGGCCCACAGGTTGGACGCAAGCCCGAGGCACGCGGCGTTCCGCGACTGAACCGCCCCGGGATTTTCGGAGGCTCCAACTCTTGAGAGACTGGAGCCATGACGAAGCATACCCCACCCTTTTCCCCTGAGGTTCGCGAGCGGGCAGTCCGGCTGGCCCGGGAGCATGAGAGCGAGCACGGTTCGCAATGGGCCGCGATCCAGTCCATCGCGGCCAAAATCGGTTGCTCTGGCGAGACGCTGCGCAAGTGGGTCCGCCAGGCCGAGCGCGACCGGGGCGTGCGGGCCGGACCGACCACGGATGAGCGCGAGCGGATCAAGGCGCTGGAGCGGGAGGTGCGCGAGCTCCGGCAGGCCAACGAGATCCTCAGGAAGGCGAGCGCGTATTTTGCCCAGGCGGAGCTCGACCGCCGGTTCCGGTCATGATCGCCTTCATCGACGAGCATCGCGCCACCTACGGGGTCGAGCCGATCTGCAAGGTTCTGCCGATCGCCCCGTCGACGTACCACGCCCATGCTGCGCGACGAGCCGATCCCGAGAGGCTGCCGGCCCGGGCCAAGCGGGACGCGGCACTCATGACCGAGATCCGGCGCGTGTACGAGGCCAATTTCCGGGTCTACGGCGTGCGCAAAGTCTGGCGGCAACTCGCCCGCGAAGGGATCGTTGTGGCGCGCTGCACGGTGGCCCGACTGATGCGCAGCATGAACTTGGCCGGCGTTGTCCGGGGGCGCCGGGTCCGCACCACTGTTCCCGATCCGGCTGCGGCCTGCCCCCTCGACCGGGTCAATCGGCAGTTCAAGGCAGAGTGCCCGAACAGACTGTGGGTGGCGGATTTCACCTACGTGGCGACCTGGAGCGGCTTCGTCTATGCGGCCTTCGTGATCGACGTCTTCGCCCGCCGGATCGTGGGCTGGCGTGTCTCACGACAGGCCCGGGCGGACTTCGTGCTCGATGCTCTGGAGCAGGCTCTGCACGAGCGCCGCCCCTTCGCCGGCAGCGGCCTCGTCTGCCATTCCGACCGCGGATCGCAATACGTGAGCATCCGCTACACCGAGCGCCTCGCCGAGGCAGGCATCGAACCCTCCGTCGGCAGCGTCGGGGATTCCTACGATAACGCTCTGGCCGAGACGGTGATCGGCCTGTTCAAGGCGGAGGTGATCCATCGACGCGGGCCGTGGCGCTCGTTCGAGGCGGTCGAGTACGCCACCCTCGAATGGGTGGATTGGTTCAATCACCGTCGGCTGCTCGAACCGATCGGCCACATCCCTCCCGCCGAGGCGGAGGCGCGCTATTATGCTCAGGCCGAGGTCGAAGCCTTGGCCGCCTGACCCAAACCAAACGGCCTCCGGGAAACCCGGCGCGGTTCAGGCGCGAACTCGGCGCCAGGCACCTCGGCATGGATCTCGGCCTCGTCGCCAACGGAGACGATCTCGACCGCCTCGGCCACGCGCAGGAATGGCAACGCGTCGTTGGCGGCCCGGGCGGCCTGTGCGCTGCCGTCCCAGGCGACAACGATCCGCCGCGCCGCGAAGGCATCGTACCCCGGGGGCACGGCGATGACCGGACGGCCGCTATGGAACAGCGCCTTCTCGATCATCTCACGGTCGAGGTCATAGGTCCGCGGGCCGATGTCCAGCACCGTCAGGTCGTGCAAGCGGGCCCGGGTGGCCAAGCGGCTCACGATCTCCGGGTACGGGAGGCTCGGCGCCTCCGTCGTGCACACCACCCCGGCCTGGGTCGCGTCCCCGGCCGAACGTTCCGCGATGGAGCGGGCGAGGTCGTCGAGGCGGCGGTCGATGGCCGCGACGCCCTCGTAGTCGAAGTCGCCGAGCCAGGCGTCGTCACCCGACAACCGCCACGAGGCCGACTGCACCGTCAGGTGGGCGCCGGCGGCCTTGGCGAGCGTCAGGCCGTAGCCGATGGCCGAGGAGGCTTCCTCGCGCTCGCCCTCCACGGCGGTGCCGACGAGGACATCGCGGATGCCTGCGAGCGGGCATGGGGCGGACTTGGGCATGGGTCGTCTCCGGTCTGAACCGAGCCCAAGTTGAGCCGGCCGCGGACCGGCGGCCTTGATCCAGCTCAACGGATGTGCGGGGCCGGAAGTCTGCCAAAGGGAATAGCCCGTTCAAGCAGCTGTTCTCGGGCGCGCGCGCGGAGTACCTTCCGGAGAGACCTCGCCGTGAAACGACACCGGTCGCGGGACGATCATCGTCCGGCTACGACGCGGCGGTCCTGCACCGGTTTGCACGGACGGCGCTCGCGGCGCCGGGCTTTGCCGCCGCACCGCAGGACACTCCTTCGGGTGCGAACGATGACGGACTTCTTCGCCTCGCCCGGTGCCGACCCAAGCGTCGACGGCTCGCCGTTTGTCGACGAGCTCCGGGAGACCCTCGACGAGGTCGGCGTCTGCATCTGGTCACTGGACATCCCGAGCGGCCGGGTCACGGTCTCGCCGACCTGCGCACGTTTGTTCGGCGTCCCGCCCGAGCGGCTGACCAGCTTCGCCGCGACCCAGGCGCTGGTGCATCCGGACGACCGCCAGGCCAGGGCCGACACCATTCAGCACGTGCTGAGGGAGGGCGGTAGTTACGAGGTCGACTACCGCGTGATGCTACCGGACGGGCACGTCTGCTGGCTGCGCTCGCGCGGGCGGGTGCAGCTCGGCTCGGACGGGAGGCCGGTCCGGCACCGCGGGGTGGTGTTCAGCATCCAAGAGCAGAAGCAGGCTGGACTTGCTCCGGTTTAATGGAGAGCGGTTTGGTGGGTGAAGCCCCTCTCGAACTGGATAGGGCTGGTGTAGCCCAGCGCCGAGTGACGGCGGCGGGGATTGTAGAAGCCATCGATGTAATGGGCCAGCGCGACGGTGGCCTCGGCTCGCGTCTGGAACGCGGTGCGCCAGACCAACTCGCTCTTCAGCGTCTTGAAGAACGTCTCGACCATCGCATTGTCGAAGCAATTTCCCTTGCCAGACATCGAAATCACGATGCCATGTCCTCGTAGTTCTGCCTGATACTCGTTCGAACAGTACTGACTGCCGCGGTCGGAATGATGGAGCAAATCTGATCCGGGCTGCCGGACAACGAGGGCTCGTCGCAGCGCGGTCAGCGCGAGTTGCTTGTGAAGGCGGTCGCCCGCCGCCCAGCCGACGACCCGTCGAGAGTACAGGTCGAGGACCACCGCCAGGTACAGCCAACCCTCCCGCGTCCAGATGTAGGAGATGTCGCTTCCCCACTTGCGATCGGGCCCGGCCGCCGTGAAGTCTTGGTCGAGGTGGTTGGGCGCGATCGGGAAGGCGTGGCCGCTGTCCGTCGTGCGCCGGAAGCGCCGCGGCTGGCGAGCCTTGAGCCCGTTCTCCCGCATCAGCCGGGCCACGCGTCTTCGGCCTGCCGCCAAACCCTGCTCACGCAACTCGTGGGTCATGCGTGGGCTGCCGTACGTCTCGTGCGAGAGCGTGAAGGCGGATCGGACATGGGCGAGTAGCACGAGGTCCTCGCGCTGCCGCGTCGAGGCCGGACGGTTCTTCCAGGCGAAATAGCCGCTCGGACTGACATCGAGGACCTTGCACAGGCGCGCGACCGGGAAGTCCTTCTTCGCCGCGTCGACGAGGCGAAACCTCATCGACTTCCCTCCTTGGCGAAAAAAGCCGTGGCCCGCTTCAGGATCTCCCGCTCCTGGCGCAGCACCTCGTTCTCGCGCCGCAGGCGCTTGAGCTCGGCGGCCATGTCCTCCTGCCGATCGGCCGGCGGGTTGTCCATCTCCCGCTCACGCCGGCCGTCGATCCAGTTGCGCAGCGTCGAGAGCCCGACGCCGAGATCGGCGGCCACCTCGCGGCGGGACCGCCCGCTCGTCTGCGCTAATCGCACCGCCTCAGCACGAAACTCGGGGGTAAAGGTCTGCTTCCGGTCTGCCATCGGAACCCTCCTCCTTCAGGAAAAGAGCTCTCCACTTTTGCGGAGCAAGTCCA
>NZ_FNVI01000035.1:0-44440 GCF_900107945.1 Methylobacterium sp. 190mf
TTAATGGAGAGCGGTTTGGTGGGTGAAGCCCCTCTCGAACTGGATAGGGCTGGTGTAGCCCAGCGCCGAGTGACGGCGGCGGGGATTGTAGAAGCCATCGATGTAATGGGCCAGCGCGACGGTGGCCTCGGCTCGCGTCTGGAACGCGGTGCGCCAGACCAACTCGCTCTTCAGCGTCTTGAAGAACGTCTCGACCATCGCATTGTCGAAGCAATTTCCCTTGCCAGACATCGAAATCACGATGCCATGTCCTCGTAGTTCTGCCTGATACTCGTTCGAACAGTACTGACTGCCGCGGTCGGAATGATGGAGCAAATCTGATCCGGGCTGCCGGACAACGAGGGCTCGTCGCAGCGCGGTCAGCGCGAGTTGCTTGTGAAGGCGGTCGCCCGCCGCCCAGCCGACGACCCGTCGAGAGTACAGGTCGAGGACCACCGCCAGGTACAGCCAACCCTCCCGCGTCCAGATGTAGGAGATGTCGCTTCCCCACTTGCGATCGGGCCCGGCCGCCGTGAAGTCTTGGTCGAGGTGGTTGGGCGCGATCGGGAAGGCGTGGCCGCTGTCCGTCGTGCGCCGGAAGCGCCGCGGCTGGCGAGCCTTGAGCCCGTTCTCCCGCATCAGCCGGGCCACGCGTCTTCGGCCTGCCGCCAAACCCTGCTCACGCAACTCGTGGGTCATGCGTGGGCTGCCGTACGTCTCGTGCGAGAGCGTGAAGGCGGATCGGACATGGGCGAGTAGCACGAGGTCCTCGCGCTGCCGCGTCGAGGCCGGACGGTTCTTCCAGGCGAAATAGCCGCTCGGACTGACATCGAGGACCTTGCACAGGCGCGCGACCGGGAAGTCCTTCTTCGCCGCGTCGACGAGGCGAAACCTCATCGACTTCCCTCCTTGGCGAAAAAAGCCGTGGCCCGCTTCAGGATCTCCCGCTCCTGGCGCAGCACCTCGTTCTCGCGCCGCAGGCGCTTGAGCTCGGCGGCCATGTCCTCCTGCCGATCGGCCGGCGGGTTGTCCATCTCCCGCTCACGCCGGCCGTCGATCCAGTTGCGCAGCGTCGAGAGCCCGACGCCGAGATCGGCGGCCACCTCGCGGCGGGACCGCCCGCTCGTCTGCGCTAATCGCACCGCCTCAGCACGAAACTCGGGGGTAAAGGTCTGCTTCCGGTCTGCCATCGGAACCCTCCTCCTTCAGGAAAAGAGCTCTCCACTTTTGCGGAGCAAGTCCATGCAGACCTTCAAGCCTGCGAGCCCAGAACTCCGCTTGGTAGGAAGAAGCGGACCTATGAGCGGCGGCCACGACATCAGCAGCTACGGGCACATTAGCGACCGACGGGTAGCAGGCATGTCAGTGCGGTTCACTACATGGTGGAAGGCTATGGGTCCGGCTCTCGACGCGCACCGGCCTCGCAACCGACCTCCACCGTTGCACCTTCCGCTGCGCGCGCCAGTCGAGTTCGATAATTCCATCGAGGGACACGACCGGCGCGCGGAACGCGCGATTAATCAGCGAGTACGTTCCCGCTGAACATGCCACCGCGGAAGACCGGTGCGCCCTGATCGGTCACGAAGAGGACGAGGTCGGCGTCGGAGCCGGCCAGCACCCTCCCGCCGTCCCCCTTGAGGTACGCCGTATCACCCGCCCGCAGCGTCAAGCCGCCGACCTCGACGTCGCCGCCGAAGACGTGGAGCAGGCGAACCGCATCGGGCGCCGGAAGCGGCGGCAGGGACAACGCTGCCCCGGCCGCAACATGCGCGTCGGAGACCCATGCCTGGGCTCGGACCTCCAGCGGCGCGCCCTCGGGCCCCGCGATGAGGCGCCACTTGCCGTGGCTCAACACCTCCCCGAAGTCGTGGAACTGGACCTTGGGTCCGAGGTCGGCCGCCCGCGGCCGCAGGAAGATCTGCAGTGCCTCGACCGGGCCGTGGTCCAGCATGCGCTCCTCGTGCTGGAAGGTGTGGCCGGCGTTCATCATCATGAGCCGCGTCGCCGTGATCTCCTCCGCGTTGCCGACCGTGTCCCGGTGAAGCATCCGCCCGGCCCGGACGTAGGTCAGGATCTCGTCGTCGCGGTGCGGGTGCATCCCGATGACGTGCCCGGGCGCCACGGTGGCGCGGTCGATCCGCCCGATGGCTCCCAGGCCGCTGTCCGAGCCTCCGAGGCTCAGCCCAGGGTGGATGATCTCGACGGCGAAGCCGCGGGCCGGATCGCCCTTCCGGTCGCCGCGCTTGAGCTTGGTCGCGTTCATGGTCGTCTTCGCCTCTCGGTAGGCCGCCTTCGCCGAGGAACGTAGCGTCGTCGTGTGAGGGACGGTATCGTCCAATCCGGGCAAGCTCCGTCCCGGGAAGCGGAACGCAATGGACGTGGACGACCTGAGGACCTTCGTGGAAGTCGCCGACGCGGGAGGGGTCTCGGCCGCCTCACGCCGCCTCAACTTGGCGAAGTCGATTGTCAGCCGGCGGCTTCTGCGGCTGGAGGCCGAGCTCGGAACACAACTCCTCGCCCGTACCACCCGGGGCGCGGCCCTGACCGAGGCGGGCACGACGTTCCGGGAACATGCGGCACGGATCTGCACGGAGGTAGACGCCGCGCTGGAGGCGGTTGCGGTTGGCGGCGAGCTCCGCGGCCTCCTGCGGGTTGCCGTACCCTCCACGTTCGGCCCGACGCACTTCGCGCCGGCCATCGCGGAGCTGACCCGTCGCCATCCCCAACTGCAGATCAACTGCCGCTACAGCGACCGCTACGTGGATCTCGTCACGGAAGGCTTCGATTGCGGCATCCGGGTCGGGTACCTGCCGGATTCGAACTTGGTCGCGCGCCGCATCGGGTCCTTCTCCGTGCGGCTGTTCGCGAGCCCGGACTATGTCGCCACGCACGGCGCCCCCGAGACGCCCGAGGACGTGCCCCGCCATCCCGCCGTGATGATCGCGACGGAAACCTGGACGTTCAGCGCCGGGGGCAAGCCGTACCCGGTCCGCCCGACGGGTCGCTTCAAGGCCGACAGCGCCATCGCCATCGCGGAGGCCACAGCCGCGGGTGCGGGTATCGCCGCCCTGCCCGATGTCATCGCGGAACCCTACGTCGCGGCCGGGACCCTGATACCGGTCATGCCGCGCTATGCGCTTCCCTCCATCGGGATGTTCGTCGTGCGCCCACCGGGGCAGCACTCCTCGCGCAAGGTTCAGGCGCTCACCGACCTGCTGATCGAGCGGTTCGGCCGGTAAGGCCCCCTTGCAGCGACAGGTGCCGCCCTGGCAAGCGTTCCGGCGGCGTTCCGGTTTCAGGGACGCAGAGTGCCGGAAGTGGCGGCTAGTGGCCCTTCTCATGGAACGGCATCTTCATCGTGCCGGGTGGCTCCGAAGCGGGACCATCCCCACCGAAGGAGAGCACCATGTCCTACGAGAGATTGACCGCAGAGAACGCCGCCGTCCTGTTCGTCGACCACCAGACCGGTCTCGCCAACGGCGTGCAGACCCAGACGCCCGCGGACTTCCTGAACAACGTGAAGGCGCTCGTCACCATCGCCCAGATCTATAAGCTGCCGGCCATCGTCACCACCAGCGCGGCCGACGGCCCGAACGGGCCGGTCTTGCCGGTCGTCGCCCAGGGCCTGCCCGACGCGACCGTCGTGCACCGGCCGGGCGAGATCAACGCCTTCGATAACGCCGACTTCGCCGCCGCCGTGAAGGCGACGGGCCGGAAGAAGCTCCTGATCGCCGGCATCTCGACGGAGGTTTGCGTGGCCTTCGCCGCACTCGCGGCCCGCGAGGCGGGCTACGACGTCTACGCGGTGCTGGATGCATCGGGCACCTGGAGCAAGCTCGTCGAGGAAGCGGCCGTCGCCCGCATGGTGCAGGCAGGCGTCGTGCCGATCACCTGGGTCGCGGTCGGCGCCGAGCTTCTCGGCCATTGGCAATCGGCCACCGGCGAGGCGCACGCCAGGCTGATGGGCGACCACCTGCCCTTCGCCGGCAACATCTACGCGAGCTTCCTGGCCGCCAAAGGTCAGGCGTGACCCGTTTCGAGGGACCCGGCCGTGCATCCCGCACCGGCCGGGCCCGTCAGAATGGATTGTTCCGCTCGCGACAACAATGAACTGCGGAGGTCGAGCATTCTCCCGACCCCCTGATCGCGTCACCTTGCCAATGTGGTTCGGGCTTCACCCGGACAGAAAGCAGGGAACGCGGTCATGAAGCTCTACCACCACCCCCTCTCGGGCCACGCGCATCGGGCGCGGCTGTTCCTCTCGTTGCTCGGCGTGCCGCACGAGGCGATCGAGGTCGACCTCAAGGCAGGCGCCCACAAGCGGCCCGAGTTCCTTGCCCTCAATCCGTTCGGCCAGGTGCCGGTCCTCGACGACGACGGAACCGTCGTCTCCGACTCGAACGCCATCCTCGTCTACGTGGCGCGCAAGCTGGGGCGGACCGATTGGCTGCCGGAGGATGCCGAGGGTGAGGCCGCCGTGCAGCGTTGGCTGTCGGTGGCGGCCGGCGAACTGGCCTACGGCCCGGCCGCCGCGCGCCTCGTCACCGTTTTCGGTGCCAATTTCCGGCCCGAGGAGGTGATCGGCCGGGCGCACACGCTGCTCGGTCGCCTGGAGGCCCATCTCACCGGGCGTGATTGGCTGGTCGGCGAGCGCCCCACCATCGCGGACGTCGCGCTCTACAGCTACCTGGCGCGCGCGCCGGAAGGCAACGTCGACCTGTCCGGCTACCCTACCGTCAACGCGTACCTTCGCCGGATCGAGGCCCTGCCGGGCTTCGTCCCGTTCGTCCAGACGCCGGCAGGCCTCACCGCCGCCGCGTGACCTCGCGGGTACGGGCGCACCTCTTGGTGCGCCCGACCGGAATGGATGGGAGAGCACCATGAGCGATGGTACGACGATGACGAAGCTCTCGACCTGGCACCCGGGCGAGACGGCCATCCAGCAGCAGGTTGGCGTCGCCGAGCGCATGGAGGACGTGGGTCGCCGCGTGGTGCGGGACTTCATGCCCGACCAGCACCGCGCCTTCTACGAGCAGATCCCCTTCATCGTGGCCGGCACCGTCGACCCGCAGGGCGACGCCTGGGCGACCCTGATCGCGGGGGCTCCCGGCTTCATCGGCTCCCCCAGCCCGACGGCCCTGGAAATCGCGGCCCGCCCCGACCCGAGCGACCCGGCGAGCGCGGGCCTGCGCGACGGCGACGCGCTCGGCCTCCTCGGGATCGAGCTTCACACCCGCCGACGCAACCGCGTGAACGGCCTCATCCGCGCTGCGGCGGACGGCATCCTGCACGTCGCCGTTGACCAGAGCTTCGGCAACTGCCCGCAGTACATCCAGCTGCGCGATCTCACCTTCGTCCACGACCCGCAGCTGCCCTTCTCGGGCTCCGTCGAAGAGAGCGCCGTGCTCGACGCCGATGCGCGCGCCATGATCGAGGCCGCCGACACCTTCTTCGTCGCCTCCTACGCCGAGCGCGACGACCGACGCCAGGTCGACGTCTCCCACCGGGGCGGCAAGGCCGGCTTCGTCCGAGTCGCAGCCGACGGCACGCTCACGGTCCCCGACTTCGCCGGCAACCTGTTCTTCGCGACGCTCGGCAACATCCTCCTGAACGGCAAGGCCGGCCTGGTCTTCGCAGACTTCGAGACGGGCGACCTCCTGCAGATGACCGGCGACGCCGAGGTCATCCTGTCCTCGCCCGAGATCGCGGCCTTCCAGGGTGCCGAGCGGCTCTGGACCTTCCAGCCGCGCCGCGTCGTGCGGCGGCGGGGCGCGCTGCCCCTGCGCTGGACCTTCCGGAAGGACGGCTGGTCGCCGAACTCCCTGATGACCGGCGACTGGCGCGAGGCCGGCGACCGGCTCCGTGCCGCCGACCTCGCGACGCGCTGGCGCCCGCTCACGGTCACCAAGATCGTGGACGAGAGCCGCACGATCCGCTCCTTCCACCTATTGCCGGCCGACGGTGCCGGGCTGATCCCGCACCAGGCCGGGCAGCACCTACCCATCCGCCTGACCCTTCCCGGCGCGGACAAACCGATCATCCGCACCTACACCCTCTCGGTTGCGCCCTCGGACGCGATGTACCGCATCAGCGTCAAGCGCGACGGGATGGTGTCGCGCCACCTGCACGACACGCTTCGGGTCGGCGACGTGGTCGAGGCGCGGGCACCGGCCGGCGGCTTCGTCATCGATGCCCACGCCAGGCGGCCGGCCGTGCTGCTCGCCGGCGGCATCGGCATCACACCGCTCCTCGCGATGCTGCGCCACGTCGTCTACGAGGGCCTGCGCACCCGGGGCATCCGGCCGACAACCCTGGTCCAGGCGGCCCGCTCCAAGGACGAGCGTCCCTTCGACCGGGAGGTGGCGGAGCTTGCGGACGCGGCCCATGGCGCGGTCCGAGTGGTGCGGGTGCTGAGCGCGCCCGGGGATGCCGTGGAGGGCGTCGACTACGACGTCGCTGGCAGGATCGACATGGCGCTGCTCGCCCGCGTGCTGCCGTTCGGCGATTACGACTTCTACCTCTGCGGTCCGGCGGCCTTCACGCAGGCGCTCTACGACGGGCTGCGGGGCCTGAACGTCTCCGACGACCGTATCCACGCCGAGACCTTCGGTCCCTCGTCCCTGGTCCGGAGCATGCCGGCGGATGCCGGGGCGGCCGCGCTGCCGCCGGCGTCGACGGAGCCGGTTCCGGTCGCCTTCCTGAACTCGTCGAAGGAGGCGCGCTGGACGCCGGACGCCGGAACGCTGCTCGAACTCGCCGAGGCCCGCGGCCTCAGCCCGGAATTCAGCTGCCGTACCGGGACCTGCGGCACCTGTCGGACGAAGCTCCTGAAAGGTGCGGTCACCTACGCGAAGGCGCCCACCGCGCCTCACGCGGCCGATGAGGTGCTGATCTGCTCGGCCACCCCGGCCGCGGGTACTGACCCCGTGCACCTCGCCCTCTGACCGGCGGCGATGGCCGAGGGTCACGTCCCGCCGGCCTGCCGACCGACCTCCCAACACGCGTCCACCCCGAAACCCCGAGGAGAAGCCGATGTCCCGTCCCCCGCTGCCGCCGTTCACCGAGGAGAGCGCCGTCGAAAAGGTCCGCCTCGCCGAGGACGGCTGGAACAGCCGCGATCCGGCCAAGGTCGCCCTGGCCTACACGACCGACACCCGCTGGCGGAACAGGGCAGAGTTCGTCACGAACCGGGAGGAGGCCCAGGCCTTCCTCACCCGCAAGTGGAACCGCGAACTCGACTACCGCCTGATCAAGGAGCTCTGGGCCTTCACCGGCAACCGCATCGCGGTGCGTTACGCCTACGAGTACCGCGACGACAGCGGCCAGTGGTTCCGGGCCTACGGCAACGAGAACTGGGAGTTCGCCGAGGACGGGCTGATGCGGGCCCGCCACGCCAGCATCAACGAACACCCGATCAGCGAGGCCGAGCGCCGGTTCCGCTGGCCGCTGGGGCGCCGGCCCGACGATCATCCGGGTCTCAACCACTTCGGCTTCTGAACCGACCTTCGAAGCGTGGGAATGCGGCCATGTCTTCCTTCACCCTGGACGGGCGCGTGCGCCTGTCCGTCACGCTCGCCCTGGCCGACGACGGCCGCGACCCGCCCGTTTCTCCAGGGCGGGAAGCGGAGGCCCGCGGGCTCGGGCTGTGCGGCGCCGAGGTCGACGCCGCGCGTCGCGGCCGGAGCTTCGACGCGCGCACGTCGCGGGCGCTGGTCCTGGCCCTGGCGGCGGCCTCCCGGGACGGCGAGTGCCTTCACGAGGCGCGTGCGCGGGCGGTGTGGTCAGGCATCCCCGCCGAGGTCTGCCGCGAGATCGAGAGCCTCGCCGTAGAGCTCGCTGGCGCCGGAGCGGCGCCGGACCCCGAACCCACTGTCGCCCGCGAAGGCTAGACGGCCAGGCCCGGCATGCCGTTCACCATGGCGCGACGGCTTGGCGGCGCTCCTGCTCGAACAGCTGTATTCGTCAAGGCCAGGATGGCCGGGCCGCTGGGGACGGGGGAGCAGGGACATGGACCGCTGGCAGGCCATGCGGATCTTCGCGAAGGTCGCGGAGACGGCGAGCTTCGCGGAGACCGCGCGCCTGATGCACATGAGCCCGCCGGCCGTGACGCGGGCCGTCGCCGCGTTGGAAGAGACCATCGGCGCCCGGCTGTTCGTGCGCACTACCCGTTCTGTGAAGCTGACCGAGGCGGGGGGGCGCTACTACGAGGATTGCCGGCGCATCCTGGCCGACATCGTCGAGGCCGAGGCCGCCGCCGCCGGTTCCTACGCGACGCCGTCCGGCACGCTCGCGGTGACGGCATCTGTCCTGTTCGGCCACATGCACGTGCTGCCCATCGTGACCAATTACCTCGACGCCTACCCGACCATGGCGGCACGGACGCTGTTCGTCGACCGGCAGGTGAACATCGTCGAGGAAGGCATCGACGTCGCCGTGCGCATCGGCCACCTCTCGGATTCCGGCTTCACGGCCGCGCGGGTCGGGTCGGTGCGCCGCGTCGTCTGCGGCTCGCCGGCTTACTTCGAGCGGCACGGCGTCCCGCAGACACCGCAGGACCTGAGGGACCACCGCGTCGCCATGTCCACGGGCGCCTGGGCCTCGACGGAGTGGCGGTTCGCGCAGGATCAGCGCGTGACGGTCCATCCCGCCTTGATGAGCAACACGAACGAGGCCGGCATCGCCGCGGCGCTCGCGGGCTGGGGCCTGACCCGGGTGCTGCACTACCAGATCGGCTCCGCCTTGCTGGAAGGCCGCCTGCAGGTCGTGCTCGCCGACTACGAGGAGGAGCCGCTGCCCATCCATGTGGTCTACCCCGAGGGGCGGCAGGCGCCGGCCAAGGTAAGGACCTTCGTCGACCTGGCCGTAGCGCGGCTGCGGGCCAACCGCCTGCTCAACTGAGCGGGCGCAAGGTCGATGCGAGGCGTCGGTCGGGGTCAGTTCGACCTAGCCGAGGTTAAAGGCACCAAGCGGTCCTATCTATTCCGCAGGCGACAACAATGCCTTCCACACGAAGCCGATTAACGCCTGCAAGCTGAAGACCGATGATGTCTCCATGAGGCGGCGAGCTCCTCGACGCCCCCACGAAAGGAGACACCGATGAAACACGTTCTGCTTGCCCTGATGCTCACGACGGCCGGCATCGTCCTTCCCCCTCATGCCAAGGCGGAGCAGGCCCCGGTCGCCGCCCAGACACCGGCGACGGTCCACTACCGTTCCGCGACGGTCGACGGCGTGAAGGTCTTCTATCGCGAGGCCGGCCCGGCCGACGGCCCGGTCGTGCTGCTCCTGCACGGCTTCCCGACCTCCTCGCACATGTTCCGCAACCTGATCCCGACGCTCGCGGACCGCTACCGCGTCATCGCGCCCGACTACCCCGGCTTCGGCCAGAGCGACGCGCCTGACCACACCCAGTTCGCCTACACCTTCGGCCACTACGCCGACCTGGTGGACGGCCTGCTCGGCCAACTCGGCGCCACCTCCTACGCGATGTACGTGATGGATTACGGCGCGCCGGTCGGCTACCGCCTCGCCCTCAAGCACCCCGACCGGGTGACCGGCCTGATCGTCCAGAACGGCAACGCCTACGACGAGGGGTTGCGCGAGTTCTGGGATCCGATCAAGGCGTACTGGGCCGACGGCTCGGCCAAGAGCCGCGAGGCGCTGTCGGGTCTCGTGACCCTCCCCACGACGATCTTCCAGTACACGGACGGCGTGCGGGACGTCTCCAGGATCAGCCCGGACAACTGGGTCCACGACCAAGCCCTGCTCGACCGGCTCGGCAACAAGGATGTCCAGCTCGACCTGTTCTACGACTACCGGACGAACGTGCCGCTCTACCCGCAATTCCAGGCATTCTTCCGCGAGCGCAAGCCGCCGACGCTGATCGTCTGGGGCAAGAACGACAAGATCTTCCCCGAGGAAGGGGCGCACCCCTACCTGAGGGACCTGCCGGACGCGGAGCTGCACATCCTCGACACTGGCCACTTCGCGCTGGAGGACAAGCTGGACGAGATGGCGCCCCTCATCCGCGGCTTCCTCGACAAGCAGGTGGCGAAGCGCTGACCCTTTCGACGGGCCTGGCTGGCAGGCGCGACGCGGACCGCGCCCCTTACATGGGGGTGCGGTCCTTGGCATTCCCGCCGCGTTTCGGTGACCGTGAGAGCGGGGCATCTGCGGGGGAGACCTGGCGTCAAGGTTGGAAGTCGGTCGAGAGGCTGAGCTCGCGCCACGCACGCAACTCGGCCAGCCGCGCCTCGTCGCCCGCCTCGGCCCGCGCGTAGGCGTCGCTACCCAGCACCAGACGCAGCGGTGGGGCCTTCGCCGAGACCACGGTCATCATCGCCCGGGCGGCGCGCTCTGGGTCGCCGGGCTGTTTGCCGTCGTAGGCCCGCTGCATGGCGGCGACCTGGCCGACGGTCTCGGCGTAAGCCGGACTGCCTTCCGCGATGCGCGTCGACGATCCCGCGAAGTCCGTCCGGAAGCCGCCGGGCTCCACGATGGTGACGTGCACGCCGAAGGGCTTCATCTCGATGGCGAGAACCTCGGAGAACCCCTCCACGCCGAACTTCGCGGCCGAGTACGGGCCGCGACCGGTCGCGCCGGTTCGCCCCCCGATGGAGGAGACCTGCAGAAAGTGGCCACGGCGCTGCGTCCGAAAGAGGGGAATGGCCGCCTTGGTCACGTTGACGACCCCGAACAGGTTCGTCTCGACCTGCGCCCGGAACGAGGCGAGGTCGGTGTCCTCGATGGGCGCGACGTCGCCGTACCCGGCGTTGTTGACGACGACGTCGACGCGTCCGAACCGCTCTACGGCAGCCTCGACTACCCGACGCGCCGCCTCCTCGTCGGTGACGTCGAGGGGCAACGCGAGCACGCGCTCGCCGCCGGCCTCGACGAGGTCCACGAGCGCGGCAGGGTCGCGCGCCGTCGCGCAGAGCCGCTCGCCCGCCGCGACGACGGCCTGGGCCAAGGCCCGGCCGAGGCCACGTGACGAGCCCGTGACGAACCAGGTCCTATCCATCTTCACCACCGCTTCTTCATGTTTCGAAGACGCCGAGATCGGTGGCTGAGCGGCTGCCCTCAAGCATCGCGTCGCGAACCTCTCCATTGCCGAGAGAGGAATAAAGATCGGGGCCGTCGTCCATTATCATCCTTGTCGAGAAGCGGTGGGCGCAGCGCCCGCCCGACAACATCCCGACCTCACAGGAGAACGGTCATGACCACGGTCTCTATCGTCGCCAGCCCACGCCTCCACCTCGCGCAGCGCATTAGGGAAGTCGCCGCGAACACGCCGGCCGCCTACTTCGGCATCGTCCTGGGGCTATCCGGCCTGGGCGGGGCCTGGCGCGCGGCCGCGCTCGCCTGGCACCTGCCCACGGTCGTCGGGGAGGCGGTCTACGTACTCGCCGGCGCAGTCTGGGCCGTGCTCGTCGTCCTCTATGCCCTCAAGGCCCTCCTCGCCCCGGACAAGCTGGCGGTCGAGGCGGCCCATGCGGTCCAGTGCTGCTTCATCGGCCTCGCCGGCGTGGCGACCATGCTCGTCGCGAGCGGGCTCATCCCTTACTCGGCCGGAGCCGCAACCGTCCTGTTCGGCCTCGGCTTCCTGTTCACGCTCGGCTTCGCGGTCTGGCGGACGGGCGGCCTCTGGCAAGGCGGCCGGGACCACGGCACCACCACCGCGGTGCTGTACCTGCCGACCGTGGCCGGAAGCTTCGTCTCGGCGACCGGGGCGTCGGCCCTGGGCTACCAGGATTGGGGTCAGCTCGCCTTCGGCGCCGGCCTGTTCTCCTGGCTTGCGATGGAATCGGTTCTGCTCCACCGACTGCTGACCGGGCCTGAGAAGCCCGTCGCGTTGCGCCCGACCCTGGGCATCCAGCTGGCGCCCGCGCCGGTGGGGGCGGTGGCCTACCTCTCGGTCGGGGGCGGAGCGCCGGACCTCTTCGCGCATGCCCTGATCGGCTATGGTCTGCTCCAGGTTCTGGTTCTGGCCCGGCTCTCGCCGTGGATCGCGAAGGCCGGCGCTGTCCCCGGGCTCTGGGCCTTCAGCTTCGGCGCGACTGCCATGGCAATGGCCCCGGTTCGCCTGGTAGACCATGGCGATGCCGGAGCGGTCGCCGTCCTCGCCCCGGTGCTTTTCCTGGCAGCGAACGGCCTCGTCGTCGGCCTTACCATCCTGACCGTGGCTTTACTGCTCCAGGGCAAGATGTTTGCTGCACCGACGGCAGCCAGCCAAGCACGGACGTGACCGCGCCCCCGGTCATCCCGCCAAGTAACCCGACGACTGCTTTCGAAGGGTTGTTGAGTGCCTTGCTGTTGGACCAGCCACCGATCACGGTGGAGCGTTCTTGTTCGTGTTGCTTCGGCAGCGGTTCGTTGCCGAGGACGTTATGGTGGTCGGAGCAACCATTCCATCTCAACAACAGCTGTTGGCCTCCAAGCGGCTATTCCAATGTCTTCGGTCGGAGGTCAGCTGATGGCGCAACTGAGACCTAGAAGCTGAGCTCCTACAGCGTCCGCTTTGGAGAATCCGCCAGACTCGGCTGAGCGGCTGAAATGGGCGCAAATCTGCCAGGGTAGGAGCGGAGCCAGCGTCCGCTTACGGGATCCACACAAACGCGCGTGAGCGACCGGGTTGGGTCGATAGGGGGCCGTCCGCTTTTCTCGCGGACCTTCACGGAAGGCCAACCCGAAGCTCGGCCTGCTGTTCATCGACTTCGAGACGCCGCACCGCCTGCGCCTCCACGGCACGGCGCGGATCGCCCGCGACGCGAGGGACCTGGAACGTCATCCTGGCGCCGAGCTGGTGCTCAAGATCGATATCGCCGAGGTGTTCGTGAACTGCCCGCGCTACATCCACCGTTACCGTCGGGAGGCTGCGTCAGGCTTCGTGCCGGGGCGGGCACGAGCGGGCGAGGTCCCGGCCTGGAAGAGGATCGATCTGTTCGCGGATGTTCTGCCCGACCGCGATCGGCGAGCGATCGACCTGCGCGACACCGGGACAATGACCCTGGCCGATTACCGCCTGCTGTTGGAGCGTGGGGAAACCTGACCCCGCACGGCCGCGGCTGGCTGTCAGGCCGGAACGTCTCGACCGTCTGCGACGGGTCGCCAACCCATCCTCTCGATCGGTCCCGTCCGGAGCCGGCCGGTCAGCCCTGACCCATCGATGACCCCATCGACCCGCAGGATGCGCGATCTGCTGGATCGGCCTCCGATAAGGCGTGAGGCGCCCACGGCCTGACCAAGTTTCCGGTTCGCGGCCTCGTCACTGGCGGCGCTCCGAGAGAGCCACCGCCCGTCACGCCACGACCCGGGTCTCAACTGCACGGCAGCGGCGACGGGCGAAAGATCCGAGCCTCACCACGCCTGCTCGAGGACGAAGCGTCCGTGATCCTGCTCGCGCCGGGATGGCTCCTGATCGTTCCGACGATCATCGATGCTGACGATCACGGTCCCCCGGCGATCTTTGCCAATCCAGAGCTTCCCCGAGGGGCCTCGGAAGCCCGCATAACCGTTCGCACAAGAGACGGTCCCTGCACTCTCCGTACACAGCTGGGCTACGGCGGCCGGTCCCGCCGCGAACAGCGCGGGGGCGAAGGCGACGGCGGACCCCGCAGAGAGCAACACGGAGGCGAGGCCAATGGCGGATGTGACGCGCATAGCCGCAGATTATGCAGCCTGTGGTTGAGTCTCAAGACAACTACGCAACCTGACCCCGGAGCTTCCCAGGACATCGAACGGCTTGGTAAATATCGGTCGGCTGTCGGGTCGATCGAGGGACCGGCACCCGGCGGCCGCGATCGCTGTACCACGCCGGATTTCCCGAGACAGTTTGGTTCAGCTTGCGAGCCGCGACACGGCTCGGTGCGGCCTGGACGTCGGCCCGATCGAGCCAGGCAGATGGCGACCGCGGCCATCCCCGAGATTACGGAAGATCGGGGCGCCTGCGGAACGAAGTCGTCCGCTCCGATGCCCCTGCAGCTCGGAAACGGAACGGCAGAGATTCACCCGTCGGAGACGCTCGTGCGGGCGGTTTGCGGCGGCCGATGCTGGCGGACGCCGGGTGATCGGCACGGAAGGCCGGCTGCCGGAAGAGAGGACGGACGCCTCGCGACCCAACCCAGCCATTCCGGCCTGTTCAGCGGCATCCCCGAACCGGACATTCGGATGCAAGCAGCGGTGTCACCGTCTCATATGCCGAGTGCAGTTCACGACGAGAAATGCGGACTTGATCGCGGTGGAGACGGATCGTCGCCGGGCACACTCGATCGGGCGAACAATCCGTCGCGAGCGTCAAATGTTACAAATTTCGACTGATCGTTGAATATGTAATTGTCATGGCAGGCCACTGCGAATGATCAGACCTCCATCATTCCGCACTAGAATTGGCGAATGCATCGATCAAGACGGAACGCTGTCGATGAACCACCCGGAGAAAGACGGCATCGTCCTCTAAGGCTCGCGCCAGCACGATCGCGCCCTGTATCCCCGAAACCGCCTCCTCAGCGAGCTGCGAGGCTTGCGGTTCGTGAACGCCGCCGGCTCTCAGGCACCGGGCCAGAGCCGATATCCAGCGCGCGAAGTAGCTCCTTATCCGCTCCGCGAAAACGGCTCCGGAGGCATTCAGGCCAATGCAGCCGACGAGACAGACTCTCCTGCCGGATCGGAAGTATTCCGTCACATCGTCGATCATGGACGTGACGGCCGCTGTCGGATCGCGCGCATGCTCCAACGTCGAGAAGATGACCTTCTCGAACCAAGCGTCTATGTCGGCGAGAACCGCCTCCATCATCTCTTCCTTCCCGCCGGGAAAGAAGTTGTAGAGGCTGCCCTTGCCGAGGCCAGTCGCCTTCGACAGCACCGACAGGCTCGCGCCCTCGAACCCGTGCTCGCGGAACGCTTCCGCGAGTGCCGGCACGGCACCGGCACGTTCGGTGAGGACGCGCTTCGTGCTCAAAGGCCCAGGTCACTCAGCGAGGGGTGATCGTCGGGTCTGCGCCCGAGCGGCCAACGGAACTTCCGTTCCGCCTCGGTGATCGGCATCTCGTTGATGCTGGCATGCCTGTGCGCCATCAATCCGTCTTCGGCGAACTCCCAGTTCTCATTGCCGTAGGCGCGGAACCAGTGCCCGCCGTCGTCGCGATACTCGTAGGCATAGCGCACCGCGATACGGTTGCCGGTGAAGGCCCACAACTGCTTGATCAGTCTGTATTCGTGCTCCTTGTTCCACTTCCGAGTGAGGAAAGCTTGCGCCTCCTCGCGATTGGTCGCGAACTCGACGCGGTTCCGCCAGCGCGTGTCGGGCGTATAGGCCTGCGCGACCTTGGCCGCATCGCGCGTGTTCCAGCCATCTTCGGCAAGACGCACCTTCTGGATCGCGGATTCCTCGGTGAACGGGGGAAGCGGGGGTCGGGACATCGGGATCACCTCTCAGGACCATGTTGTACCGTTCGGTACAACATGGTCGCCGATAGATCAAGCGCCCTGAAAGCCCTCCGGCTCTCGGTCGGGAAATCTGCAAGCGGCGAAGGGCATCTTTTCCGGAGTGCCGTTCCCGAAGCGGACCCGCGGAAGCCCACCCGACCCCGTCGGTCACCTGCGGCTGCGCGGCTCGCGTCAGCGGAGGGATGTCCCGCCGCGCCCCTGGCAAGGACGAGCACCCTCAGGGCACCGGGATGCCGCGCCGGACGGGACCGGCCTCCGGCTGGCCGGCCGCCGCGGAACCGAAGACCCGCGCGATCAGGACGTAGAAGAGCGGCGTGACGAAGACGGCGAGCACCGTCGCGGTGACCATGCCGCCGAGAACGCCCGTGCCGATGGCCCGCTGGCTGTTCATGCTGGCCCCCGTCGCGACGGCGAGCGGCACGACGCCGAGGATGAAGGCGAACGAGGTCATGACGATGGGCCGGAAGCGCAGCTCGCACGCCTCCAGCGCCGCCTCCCGGACGGGCACGCCCCTGGCCACGAAGTCCTTGGCCACCTCGATGATCAGGATGGCGTTCTTCGCGGTCAGGCCGATCACCGTGATCAGGCCGACCTTGAAGTAGACGTCGTTCGGCATGTCCCGCATCAGCATCGCGAAGACCGCGCCGACCACGCCGGTCGGCACCACGAGCAGCACGGCGAGCGGGATCGACCAGCTCTCGTAGAACGCGGCGAGGCAGAGGAAGACGCAGAACAGCGCCAGCGCCAGCAGATAGACCGCCTGGGAGCCCGACAGCTTCTCCTGCAGCGATTGCCCGGTCCAGGCGAAGTCGAAGCCCGGCGGCAACTGCCCCGCCAGGCGCTCCATCTCGGCCATGGCGTCGCCGCTGGCGTAGCCGGGGGCGGCGCTGCCGGAGATCTTGATGCTCGGGTAGCCGTTGAAGCCCACGACCTGCGACGGGCCCATCGTCCATTGCACCCGGGCGAAGGACTGGAACGGCACCATCTGCCCCTTGGCGTTGCGGACGTTCAGGTCGAGCAGATCCTCCGCCTTCATGCGCCGGGCCGCCTCGGCCTGGACGATCACCCGCTGCATCCGCGCCTGGTTCGGGAAGTCGTTGACGTAGGCCGAACCCAGGCTCGTGGAGAGGGCGTCGTTGATGTCGGCGAAGGTGACACCCAGCGCGCTGGCCTTCTGCCGGTCGAGGACGAGCTCGATCTGCGGCGCGGTCGGCAGGCCCTCGACGTAGACGCCCTGCAGGATCGGGCTCTGGGACGCCGCCTTGACGAGCTGGTCGCGCGCGGCCGCCAGCGCCGCGTGGCCCTGCTGCGCCTTGTCCTGGAGGCGGAAGGCGAAGCCGCTCGAATTGCCGAGCGAGTCGATGGCCGGCGGCGAGAGCGACATGGCGATGGCGTCGGGCAGGCCGCCGAGGGCGGCGTTGGCGCGGGTCGTGATGGCGTCGGCGCTGTCCTGCGGCCCGCGCTCGCCCCAGGGCTTCAGCCCGACGAAGTTGATGGCCGCGTTCTGCCCCTGGCCCGAGAAGCCGAACCCGAGGAGCAGCGTCTGGCTGTCGATGCCGGGCTCCTTGGCGAAGTGCTCCTCAATGCGCTTGGCCACGTCGAGCGTGCGGCCGGTGGCGGATTCCGGCGGGGTCTGCGCGTCGACGATGACGTAGCCCTGGTCCTCGATGGGCAGGAAGCTCGACGGCATGCGCCAGTAGCCCCAGCCGAGCGCGGCCACGAGGAGGCCGTACACCAGGAGCGCCCGAACGGGCCGGCGCAGCAGGCCCGCCACGCCGGACCGGTAGGCCCCCGTGCCGGCGTGGAAACGGCGGTTGAACCAGCCGAAGAAGCCGCCCTTGGCATGATGGTGGCCCTTCTCGACCGGCTTCAGCAGCGTGGCGCAGAGCGCGGGCGTCAGCGAGAGGGCCAGGAAAGCCGAGAAGGCGATCGAGGTCGCCATGCTGACGGCGAACTGCCGGTAGATCACCCCGACCGAGCCGGGGAAGAAGGCGAGCGGCACGAACACCGCGACCAGCACCGAGGTGATGCCGACGATGGCGCCGGTGATCTGGCCCATCGCCTTGGCGGTGGCCTCCCTCGGCGGGAGCCCCTCCTCGCCCATGATGCGCTCGACGTTCTCGACCACCACGATGGCGTCGTCGACGAGGATGCCGATGGCCAGCACCATGCCGAACATGGTCAGCACGTTGATCGAGAAGCCGGCGAGCAACAGCGCGCCGCAGGTGCCGAGCAGCGCCACCGGCACCACGATGGTCGGGATGAGGGTGTATCGGACGTTCTGCAGGAACAGGAACATCACCGCGAAGACGAGGGCCATCGCCTCGGCGAGCGTCATCAGCACCTTCCGGATCGACACCTCGACGAAGGGCGTGGTGTCGTAGGGCACCGTCACCCGGATGTTGGCGGGCAGCGTGCGCTGGAGCTGGGCGAGCTTCGCCTTGACGCCGCCGGCGGCCGCGAGCGCGTTCGCGCCCGGGGCGAGCTGGATGCCGATGCCGGCGGCCGGGCGCCCGTCGAGGCGGGTCTGCATCGTGTAGGACTGGCCGCCGAGCTCGACCTCGGCCACGTCGCGCAGGCGCACGAGCGACCCGTCGGGGTTGGCGCGCAGCACGATCTCGGCGAACTCGGCGGGCGTGGTCAGCTGCCCCTTCACCAGCACGTTCGCGGCGATGCGCTGGCCCTCGGCCGCGGGCTGCGCGCCGACGGTCCCTGAAGCGACCTGCGCGTTCTGCGCACCCACCGCGGCCGTGACGTCGCCCGGCGTCATCCCGAACCCGACGAGCTTGACCGGGTCGATCCAGATGCGCAGCGCCTTCTCGGACGAGAACAGGGTGGCCCGGCCGACGCCCGGCACCCGCCGCAACTCGCCGAGGAGACGGCGGGCGGCGATGTCGCCGAGGTCGGTCTCGCTCAAGGAGCCGTCCTTCGAGGAGACGGTGACGAACTGCAGGAAGCTGGTGCTGGCCTCCTCGACGATGACGCCCTGCTGCGTGACCGCCCGGGGCAGGCGCGCCTCGATGCGCTTGATCCGGTTCTGCACCGCCACCGTCGCCTTCGACGGGTCCGAGCCCGGCGCGAAGGACGCCATGATCTGCGCCATGCCGGACGTGTCGCTGGTGCTCTCGAAGTACATCAGCCCGGGGATGCCGTTCAGCTCCTCCTCGATGATGCGCGTGACCCCGTCGTAGAGCCGCTCGGGCGGAGAACCGGGATAGGTCGCGCTCACCTGGATCGTGACGGGCGCCACGTCCGGGTATTGCGACACCGGCAGGAACGCGAGGGAGATCGCCCCCACCAGCACGATGAAGATAGAGATCGCCCAGGCGAAGATCGGGCGCGCGATGAAGAAGCGGGTCATGGTGCGGTCCCGGCGCGGTCAGGGCTTCGCGGAGGCGGAGGACGTCCGGGGGCCCTGCCAGGGCGCCGGGTTCACCGCCATGCCGGGCTGTATCCGCTGGAAACCCTCGACCACGACGGTCTCGCCGGCCTTGAGCCCGTCCTCGACGATCCAGCCCGCATCCGTCAGCGCCCCCGCCCGCACGGGGCGCAGCGCGACAATCCTGTCCTCCCCGACCACGAAGACCTGCGCGACGCCGGCGCTCGACCGCTGGATGGCCTGGGCCGGGACGACGACCGCGCCCGGCAAAATTCCCTGCGCGAGGCGGATACGGACATAGGTGCCCGGCAGCAGGACGACCTTCGGGTTCGGGAACGTGGCCCTGAGCGACACCTGCCCGGTGCCTGGGTCGACGCTCACATCCGTGAACAGCAGACGCCCGGCATCGGCGTGGAGCGCGCCGTCGGGCAGGACGAGGCGGACCGCCGTCTCCTCCTTGCCCGTGGCCCGCTCGGCCAGCCGGCCCGGATCGGCCGCGGGGGCGTTGAAATCGGCGAAGATCGGATCGACCTGCTGGATCAGCGCGAGCTTGGTCGCCTCGCCCTGGCCCACGAGGGCGCCCTCCGTGACGAGGGCCCGGCCGATGCGGCCGGCGATGGGCGCGCGCACGGTCGCGTAGTCGAGGTCGATCCGGGCGCGGGCGAGCTGCGCCTTCGCGCTCGCGACGTCGGCCTCGGCTTGGCGCAGGGCGGCGATCGTGAGGTCGTGCTGGGCGGTGCTGGCCGCCTGACGCTCCAGAAGGGTCTCGGTGCGCTCGGATTGCTTCAGCGCCTGCACCCGCGTGGCCTCGGCCCGGTCGAGGGCCGCGGACTTGGCATCGACCTCGGCCCGGTAGACGGCGGGGTCGATGCGGAAGAGGACATCGCCCTTCCGGACGAGGCTGCCTTCCTCGAAAGCGCGCTCCTGGATGATGCCGGCGACCTGGGCCCGGACCTCGGCGACCCGCGTGGAGGTGAGGCGACCCGGCAGGTCGAGGGTGCGGGGCACCGTCCCGGGCTCGGCCCGAGCGGTCGAGACGTCGGGCGGCGAGCCCGCCGATCCGGGACCGCCCGGTGCCTGACCGTCCGCCCCGGGCTTGCAGCCCTGCAGGGCGAGCGCCGCGACGAGGCCGAGAGCGGCGAGGGTCGGCGACCGCCGGGCCGGTGCGTGTGAAGGCATGGAGATCCGTCCTGGAATCGTGGTCGTCAGGCCGCCTTGCGCACGAGGCGCGCGTAGGCGCCTCCGCGGGCGAGCAGGGCTTCGTGCGTGCCGCATTCGACCACGCGCCCCCGATCGAGCACGACGATCTGGTCGGCCCGGCGGACGGTCGAGAGGCGGTGGGCGACGGTGATGGTCGTGCGGGGCTTGCCCGGACGGGCAAGGGCCTCGACCATCGCCCGCTCCGTCGCCGTGTCGAGGGCGCTCGTCGCCTCGTCGAGCAGCAGCACGCGCGGGTCGCGCAGGATGGTCCGTGCCAGCGAGAGGCGCTGCCGCTCGCCGCCCGAGAAGCGGTGCCCGCGCTCGCCCACCAGCGTGTCGTACCCGTCCGGCAGGGCGGCGACCATGTCGTGCAACTGGGCCGTCCGGGCCGCCGCGACCATCTCCGCGACCGTCGCATCCGGCCGGGCGAAGAGCAGGTTCTCGGCCACGCTGGCATGGAGGAGGAACGGGTCCTGCGTCACGACCCCGAGCACCTCGGAGAGGGAGGCGAGACTCAGGTCGCGCACGTCGACGCCGTCGTAGAGCACGGCGCCGCCATCGACGTCGTAGAGCCGGGCCAGGAGATGGCCGAGGGTGGACTTGCCCGAGCCGGTCGCGCCGACGATGGCGGTGTGCGACCCGGCGGGGATATCGAGCGTGACGCCGGCGATCGTCGCGGGGCCGGCTCGGTCGTAGGAGAACGTCACGCCGTCGAGGCGCACGTGGCCGGCGACCTCGGCGGGGTCGAGGGTGACGGGGTCGGGCCGCTCGGTGATGCCGACCGGCTTGTCGAGGTACTCGAAGATGCGCGCGAACAGGGCCCGCGTCTTCCGGGCCTCGACGCCCGTGCGCAGGACCTCCTCGAGCGGGAACAGCATCTGCTCCTGCAGCGCGATCATCGCGACGAGAGTGCCGATGGTCATGGTCGTCCCGGCGCCCGCCATCCAGCCGCCGAGGAACAGGGTCAGGGCCGGCAGGGCTTGCAGCACGAGGTCGATGACCGACCACTGCCACTGCCCGGCCGTGTTGGACCGGACCTCCAGGTTCGCCACCGCGCGCGAGGCCCGCGCGAAGCGCTCCGCGAGATGGGGGACGCGGCCCATCGTGCGGGCGAGGACGATGCCGGAGACCGAGAGGGATTCCTGCACCGCGGACGTCATCTCGGCGATGCGTTCCTGCTGCGCGTAGGTTGTCTCCTCGCGCAGCCGGCCGACGCGGACACTGATCCAAGTCGCCGGCGGCAGGACCAGGAACGAGAACAGGGCGAGCCGCCATTCCAGCAGCAGCATGGCCGCGGCGGTCATCACCACCGCGCTGGCGTTGCGCGTGGCCTCACCCGCCGTGTGGGTGACCAGCGCCTGGAGGGCGCCGATGTCGCTCGCGATGCGGGACTGGATGTCGCCGGAGCGGGTCGCCGTGAAGAACCCGAGCGGAAGCGACTGCAGGTGCGCGTACACGCGGACCCGGAGGTCGTGCATGAGGGCCTGCCCGACCTTCGCGGTGACGAGGGCCTGCAGCACGCCGATGCCCGCCCCGAGCGCGGCGAGGCCCACCATGCCGGCGGCGAGCCGGCCGAGCAGTCCGAGGTCGGCGCGCGGCAGCGCGACGTCGACGATCTCGCGGAGCAGGAACGGGGCGGCGAGCCCCACGGCGGAGGCGAGCGCGATCAGCCCGATGACGAGCGCGATCCGGCTCGCGTAGGGGCGGAACAGGGTGAGGATCCGGGCGACGGAGACGTGCCGCGCGGCCAGGTCGCCGTATTCCGCGGCATCGCCCGGCCCGTCCGCGCCGCGGGCGGGGGCGAACCCATCCATCGAGGTCGATCCCATGGCTCAGTCCCGGTCGCCGCCCGGGTGCGCGGACGGTTCAGCCAATGTCATCGCGACGAGGCGGTCGCGGAGCGCGTCGAGGGCAGGGACCGGGTCGCTCGGCTTCTCGCGCACGAGGTAGGCGAGCCACGCGCCGTCGGCGGCGAGCCGGACGAACTCGAGGTCGGCACTCCCGTCGGTGTCGCGGTGGCGGTGCAGGCGTTCCGCGAACCAGGCCGACACCATGCGGCGCAGGGGCGGCTCGGCGAGGATCGAGATGTGGAGAGCGGCCCACTGGCTGCCCTCGGTCATCATCGGGTCGTGCAGCGTGATGTCGACGTAGGCGCGGGTGTACCGGCCGTACGGCCGGGGATCCTTCGCCATCGCCGCGTCGATCTCCGCGTCGAGCTGCGCGATCAGGTCGGCGACGACGCCCTCGACCAGGGCCTGCTTGCTCGGGAAGTGGTGGAACAGGGCCCCTTTGGTCACCCCGGCGGCGTGGCAGACCGCCTGCACGGTGACGGCGGACAGGCCCTGTTCCAGGGCGAGCTTGGCTGCGCAATCGAGCAGCGCGCGCCGGACGAGCTCGGGCCGCTTCTTGCGATGATAGGCGGTCGCCATGGCCCCTTCCCAGGAGTGACGGGAATCGTCCCCGCATCGAAGATACCTACCGTGCGGTATCTTTCAAGTGCCGTGATCGGATGACGTGTCCGAGACGCCGGCGCGCAGGTGCGCAGCTCCCCGCCGGCTTCGGCTTACCGGAGGGCGTCGGCCTGTTCCGACCGGGCACGAGAGCAGGCCGGTGCAGATCCGAGCCGGCAACCACGGCGAAGGCGACCCGGGTCGGGCGGCCGGACAAGGCCGAACGCACCGGACCGTCGTCCCGCGCAGCGACTACGGCGCGCGGAAGCTCGCCCGCGCGACCAGTCCCGATCCGCCTGCGCGGGAACCGAGCGTGACCGCCCCGCCGATCCGGTCCGCGAGGGCTCGGACGATCGCGAGCCCGAGGCCGCTGCCGTCAGGACCGTCTCGCGTCGCGACACGGTAGAATCGCTCGAAGACCTTCTCGCGCACCTCCGGCGGTATGCCCGGGCCCTCGTCCTCGACGTCCAGGCAGGCGCCCGTCTCCGTGCGCCGGACACGGACGACGGTGGTGCCTTCGGGACGGTTGTAGCGGATCGCGTTGTCCACGAGATTGGTGAGGATCTCGCCGACGATGAACGGATCGCCCACGACCGGCACCGCGCCGTCGGGGCGATCGAGGACGATCTCGCCCCCGCGCGCGAGGGCGTGGGGCACCTGCTCCGTGACCACGCGGGCCGCGATGTCGTTCAGGTCGGTGATCGCCGCGGCGGCGTCCGTGGCGGCCGCGCCCGCATCGGCGCGGGCGAGCGCGATCAGTTGCGCGAGCAAGCGTTCCAGGCGCCGCGCGGCTCCGTCGATATCGTCGATCGCCGCGGCGTGGGCCGGTTCCCCGGGCGTGATCCTGCGGAGCAGTTCCACGTGCATCCTGAGCACGGCGAGCGGCGTCCGCAGCTGGTGCGAGGCGTCCGACGTGAAGGTGCGCTCCCCCGCGATCGCCTGCTCCAGGCGCTCGAGCAGCGTGTTGAGGGCGAGCACCGGGGCCAGCGCCTCGCGGGGCACCCCGGCCACGTCGAGCGGCTGCAGGTTGATCGCGCCCGGGACCGCCCGCCGGTCGATCGCGTCGCTCAGCCGGGTCAGCGGCCTCAGGCTGCTGTCGATGCTGTACCACGACAGGGCCCCGATCAGGCCCATCAGCCCCAGCTCGGCCAGCGCGAGCCCGGCGAGCAGGCGTCGCTCCAGACCCTGGCGGGACTCGCGCGTCTCGGCGACCTGGACGAGGACCGGGTCCGGCTTCCCGTAGACCCGCCGGGCCTGGGCGGCGATCCGCACGGCCGCCCCGCGGACGATGCCGTCGCGATGGGTCGTCACCCCGAGCGGGAGCGTATCGACGTCCAGGCCCGGGAGGTCGCGATAGCCGGTCACCAGCGCCCCGCCGTAGGTGACGCTGTAGTAGATCCGGTCCTGCGCTTGGCTCTCCAGCATCCCGAGGGCGACGCGGGGCAGGTCGACCGACACCTCGCCGTCCTCCACGGTCAGCCGCTCGGCGATCGCCAGGACGGACCCGTCGAGCAGGCGGTCGTGCGTCGTCTCCACGACGTTCCGGATCACGAGCGCGCCGGCGAAGCCGAGCAGCAGCGCGAGCGCCAGGGCCGGGAGCAGCATGCGGACGAGCAGGCGCCGCCGGATCGAGGGCGCGCGCGGCCGGGTCACACCGGCATCAGCAGGTAGCCGAGGCCGCGGATCGTGCGGATCTCGGGCCCGTCCGGCTGCAGCTTCTTCCGCAGGCGGGCGACGTAGAGTTCGAGGGCGTTCGGCGCGACCGCCTCGTCGAAGCCGAAGATCTCGGCGCTGAGCCGTTCCTTCGGGACGGGTTTCCCGGCGCGCGTCATCAGGATGGTCAGGACGGCGAGTTCCCGGCGGCGCAGCGCGACGGGCGCCCCGCCGAGGGTCACGGTACCCGCGGCCCGGTCGAGCTCCAGCGCGCCGCAGCGCAGGACCGGGTTCGGCACCGCCTGCCCGCGGCGGACGAGCGCCCGCACCCGCGCCTCGAATTCGGCGAGGTCGAACGGTTTGAGCAGGTAATCGTCCGCCCCGAGATCGAGCCCGCGGACGCGGTCGCTGATGGCGTCGCGCGCGGTCAGGATCATGACCGGAACGGTCGAGCCGGCCGCCCGGACGGCCTTGAGGACCTCGAAGCCCGGCAGGCCCGGCAGGCCGAGGTCCAGGACGATGAGGCTGTAGGGTTCGCTCAGCGCGAGCTGCACCGCGTCCGCTCCGTCCGCCTCGTGGTCGACGGCGTATCCGCCGTGCCGGAGGGCGGCGACGAGGCCGCGCGCCAGGGCGGCATCGTCCTCGACGACCAGAACGCGCATGCTCCTCCCGTCATCGATCGTGTTGGCCGAAGCGGTCCTCCGAGTCTAGCATTCCCGCCCGGTCTCTGCACGGCGAAGCTGCGCGGACTCCCGCGGCTCTCGAAGGGCAGACCCTGGTGCGCGCTCCCGCTGTCGTCGGCCTCGTCCTGCTGCTGATGGCCGGTCCGGGCCCGGCCTCGGCACAGGTCGAACCGTCTCCGGCGGCCGAGGGGACCGGGTCCGCCGCGGCGCGCGGCGCGACCGTCGTGGTCGTGCGGGCGACGACCGACGAGGCCGAGGTCGCCGACCTCCTCGCGGGCTTCCGCGAGGCCCATCCCGGCGTGGCGGTCTCCTACACCAAGATGAATTCCGCGACCCTGTACGACGGCTTCGTGGAGGAGGCCGCGGCCGGCGCGGTCGAGGCGGACATCGTGTGGAGTTCCGCCATGGATCGCCAGATCAAGCTGGTGAACGACGGCTACGCCGCCCACTACGCGTCCCCCGAGGCGGCCTCCCTGCCGGCCTGGGCCGTGTGGCGCAACGAGGCGTTCGGCGTCACGGCCGAGCCGATCGCCATCGCCTATAACAGGACGCTCCTCCCGCCGGAGCAGGTTCCCCAGACCCGCGCCGACCTGATTCGAGCCCTGACGGACCACCCCGAGACGTGGCAGGGGAAGGTCGCCGCCTACGATCCGGAGCGGAGCGGCGTCGGCTCGCTCATCCTCGCGCAGGACGCGGACGTGACGCCCCGGACGTGGGACCTCGTCTCCGCCCTCGGGCAGGCCGGCGTGAAGCTCTACACCCGGACGGAGACCATGCTCGACCGCATCGCCGCGGGCGAGGCCGTCCTCGCCTACGGCGTGTTCGGCGCCTACGCCCTCGAGCGGGCCCGGCACGATCCGGCGATCGGCCTCGTGCTGCCCACGGACTACACGCTCCTCGTCTCGCGGATCGCCTTCATCGCGAAGGACGCGCCGCATCCCGCCGCAGCCCGCATGTTCCTCGACTACATGCTCTCCCGCGAGGGGCAGGCGCGGCTCGCCGCCCGGTCGCTCACGCCGGCCCGGACGGATGCCCGCCGGGCCGACGACCCGGTCGCGTCCGCCCCGGCCCTGCGGCCGGTCCCGGTCGGGCCGGAGCTGCTGGCCAACCTCGACCAGATCCGGCACGCCCGCATGCTGCGGCGCTGGCGGCGCGCCGTGGAAGGCCGCTGAGACCGGGTCCCGCGACAGCTTCGTGACAGGTTGACCGGCGTATAGCGGCGTCAAGCGCTGCGAAGTCGGCGCGAATACATGGGAGGATTGGTTTGCGGCTGCAGCCCGATCGCCACGAGCGATCGTCAGCCGTTCAGAACCGACGCTTCCCTCGTGCGGTTGCGACCGCTCCGGCGCCTGAGGGAGACAGCAATGATACAGGCCCATCCGTCGAGTTCCAAAGTCGCCACGGTCCTGCGCGTGACCAGCGGCAACTTCCTGGAGATGTTCGACTTCTTCCTGTTCGGCTTCTACGCCACCTACATCTCCAAGACCTTCTTCCCGGTCGGCAACGAGTTCGCCTCGCTGATGCTGACCTTCGTGACGTTCGGCGCCGGCTTCCTGATGCGGCCCCTCGGCGCGATCTTCCTCGGCGCCTACGTGGACAGTATCGGCCGCCGGAAGGGGCTGATCGTCACGCTCGGCATCATGGCGGCCGGCACGATCCTGATCGCCTTCGTCCCCGGCTACGGCACGATCGGCCTGTTCGCGCCCTTCCTGGTCCTCGTCGGGCGCCTGCTGCAGGGCTTCTCGGCCGGCGTCGAGCTCGGCGGCGTCTCCGTCTACCTGTCGGAGATGGCCACCCCCGGCAACAAGGGCTTCTACGTGTCCTGGCAATCCGGCAGCCAGCAGGTCGCGGTCATGTTCGCCGCCGTGATCGGCTACATCCTCAACCACGCCCTCTCGCTCGCCGACATGAACGACTGGGGCTGGCGGATCCCGTTCTTCATCGGCTGCGCGATCGTGCCGTTCCTGTTCTACATCCGGCGGTCGCTGGAGGAGACGGAGGAGTTCCTGAAGCGCAAGCACCGCCCCTCCATGAAGGAGGTGTTCGGCTCGCTCGCCAGCAACTGGCAGATCGTGCTGCTCGGCATGCTGCTCGTCGGCATGACCACGATCTCGTTCTACACGATCACCGTCTACACCCCGACCTTCGGCAAGGCCGTGCTCAAGCTGTCCGACACCGACAGCCTTCTCGTGACCTTCTGCACCGCGCTGTCGAACCTGTTCTGGCTGCCGGTCATGGGGGCCCTGTCCGACCGGATCGGGCGCAAGCCGCTCCTGCTGGTGTTCTCGGCGCTGACCCTGCTCACCGCCTACCCGGTGCTGGGCTGGCTCGTGGCCAACCCGAGCTTCGGGAACATGCTGATCGCTCTCCTGTGGCTGTCCTTCCTGTACGGCAGCTACAACGGCGCGATGGTGGTCGCGCTGACCGAGGTGATCCCGGCGAGCGTGCGCACGGCCGGCTTCTCCCTCGCCTACTCGCTGGCGACGGCACTCCTCGGCGGCTTCACGCCCCTCGTCTCCACGTGGCTCATCGAGGCCACGGGCAACCGCGCGGCCCCCGGGCTGTGGATGGCCTTCGGCGGGGCGTGCGGCCTCGTCGCCACGCTCCTGATCTACCGCCGCGCGACCCAGCCGGTCGCTCTGGGAGCCCCCGCGTGACCGGCTCGCCGGGAGCACCCCGCCTCGGAGACTCCGCGCGCGTCGCGTCGTAGGGGTCACGACAGAGGGGCGGCCGGGACTGGATCGCCGGCCGCCGCCCGCCCCTCCCCTGACTGACCGCCGCGCCGACCGCCCGACACGGGTCCCGTCGCGCGACCTCAGAGATCCAACGTCTTGCGGGCGAAGCTCTCGATGTAGTCGACGAGCCTGTCCGACGCGGCGCCGGCAGCCTCGACGTCGCGACGCCCGACCGCCTCGCAGACGTCCGCGTGGAGGTTGGCGGTCAGCGGCAGATCGGCCGCCTGCTTGTAGTGCTGGTACCAGAACCGCCGCGACAGGCCCGCCATGCTCTCCAGCGAGCGCACGGCGAACTCGTTGCGCGAGGCCGTCGCGATCAGCTCGTTGAACTGCCGGTCGAGGCGCATGAACGCCAGATCGTCCGACGCCGCGGCCGCGTCGCGCATGTCCTGCGCGAGCCCCGCGAAGACCTCGCGCTCCTCGCGGGTGGATCGCTCCGCGGCGAGGCGGGCGATCAGGCGCTCCAAGACGCGCCGCGTCTCAAGGAGCCGCAGCTGCGAGCGCACGTTGATGTCCGACACCAGGATGCCGCGCCGCGGCATGACCACGACGAGCCCGTCGCGCGCGAGGCGCTGAAGGGCTTCCCGGATCGGGGTCCGCCCGATCCCGAGCCGTTGGACCAGGTTCTGCTCGCCGAGCACGAGGCCGGGCGGGAGCACCAGGGTCGTGATCATCTCTTCCAGCTGCTGGTAGGCCCGGTCGGTCAGCGTCAGGTCGGGCAGATCGTCGTTGCCGCCCGCGGCATAAGAGGCCCCCTGGGAGGCCTCCTGTGGGGCCTCCTGGGACGCCCCTTTCACGGCCTTCCGCGCCCGCTTGCGGCCCGGCTCGGCGGCGCGGACGGACGTCGTCTTCCCGGTCACGAAGTTCATGGACGACACCTCCGCCACGGCCGGGCCCGCACACCACGCCGCCATCCGCGTGCATGGGGCGGGCCCGCGCACCGCGCAAGGGCATACGTCTGATATATCTTGCGCATCTTAGTAATATCCTGCATGACGACTCGCCGCATATAACTGCGAGGGAGGTTGAGCCATGGCAGGGCCTGTAGCGATTTCCGCCGGCGACGTGCTGCCGGACCGGGTGACCGCGGACGCCACCGCTCGCGCCGCGGTCGGGTCGGGCGCGCTGATCGCGGCGCGCCTCGAGCGGCTGCCGATGACCGCCTTCCAGCGCAACATCTTCCTCATCATCGCCACGGCGTGGTTCTTCGATTCGATCGATCTCGGCTCGCTCACCTTCCTCCTCGGATCGATCAAGACCGAGTTCGGCCTGACGACCGCCCAGGCGGGACTGCTCTCGAGCATGAGCTTCATCGGCATGTTCGCGGGCGCGGCCCTGTCGGGCATGCTCGCCGACCGGTTCGGGCGGAAGGTGGTCTTCCAGATCAGCATGGTGTTCTGGGGGCTCGGCAGCCTCTGGTGCGCCTACGCCCCGGACGCGACGATGCTGGGCTATGCCCGCCTGCTGCTCGGCTTCGGCATGGGCATGGAGTTCCCGGTGGCGCTCGCCATCGTCTCGGAGTTCCTGCCGACCGCCAAGCGCGGCCGCTACCTCGCCATCATGGAAGGGTTCTGGCCGCTCGGCTTCATCGCGGCCGGCTGCCTCAGCTACGTGCTGCTCAGCTATTTCGACTGGCGCGCTGTCTTCCTCGCGCAGGCCGTGCCGGCGCTGTTCCTGTTCGTGATCCGCTTCCTCGTGCCGGAATCGCCCCGCTGGCTCGCCGACCGCGGCCGGCACGCGGAGGCGGACCGGGTGATGGCGCAGATCGAGCGGCAGGTCGCCCTGCGCCTCGACGGGCGTCCGCTTCCGGAGCCGACCGTCCTGCCCGAGCCGGCGCGGGGTGAGCGGCGCTTCTCGTTCCTCGAACTCTGGAGCCCCGGCTACGCCAGCCGGACGGTGATGATCTGGCTGACGTGGTTCTTCGCCCTGCTGGGCTTCTACGGCCTCACCACCTGGCTCGGCGCGCTCCTGCAGGAGGCCGGCTACAGCGTCGCCAAGTCGGTCACCTACACGATCCTGATCTCGCTCGCGGGCGTGCCGGGCTTCATCGCCTCGGCGATCCTCGTCGAGCGCTGGGGCCGCAAGCCCACCGCGGTCCTTATGCTCCTGGGCAGCGCCGTCGCCGCCTACCTGTACGGTCACTCGCCGTCGTTCGGCTGGCTCATCGCCTACGGGCTGATGATGCAGTTCTTCCTGTTCGGCATGTGGTCGGTGCTCTACGCCTACACGCCCGAACTCTACCCGACGCGGGCGCGCGCCACCGGGGCCGGCTGCGCCTCGGCCATCGGCCGCGTGGGCTCGCTCATCGGACCCTTCGCCATCGGCCTGATCTTGCCGGTGCTCGGCCACGGCGGCGTCTTCGCCCTGGGCGCCGGCTCGTTCGTCATCGCCGCCGCGAGCGTCGGGTTCCTCGGCATCGAGACCAAGGGCAAGTCCCTGGAAGCCATCTCGCACTGACCGGACCGGCCCCGACCGGACGGTGGCGACGTCGCCGCCCGGTCAGGTTGACAACTGATATATCAACGGTATCTCTAATCTAGCAGATCTCGGTGGGGGCGCGGCGTCACCCCCATCCCAGCGAGGAGGCGCATCATGGAACTCGCCAACACCCGCATGAGCGAGCGGCAGCGGAACTACCGCGCCAATTACCGCCAGCGCGTGGCCGGCTGGTACAACGGCTTCCTGCACATCGCGATCATCTACACGATCGGCCTCACGGCCCTGTACATCTACGTCTCGAACATCCACGCGCCGAGCTGGATCGAGCTCGCGACGGTCCCGGTCGTGTTCCTGTTCTGCAATTTCTTCGAGTGGTGGCTCCACCGCTACGTGATGCACCGGCCGCAGAGCAATCCGATCGGGCGGGCCGTCTACAATCGGCACACGCTGCAGCATCACCAGTTCTTCACCGACCACGAGATGCGCTTCGCCGACCACCGGGACTACCGGGTGACGTTCTTCCCGCCCTACGCGCTGGCGACGTTCACGCTGATGTCGATCCCCGGCGCCGTCGTGCTCGGCAACATCTTCACGCCCAATGTCGGGTGGCTGTTCATCACCACGACGACCAGCATCTACATGATCTACGAGTTCATGCACTTCTGCTGCCACGTCGAGGAGAACTGGTTCGTCCGCAACATGCCGTTCATCAACACGAACCGGCGGCACCACACGGCCCATCACGACCAATCGATCATGATGGAGCGGAACATGAACCTGACCTTCCCGATCATGGACTGGCTGTTCGGCACCTCGGACCTGAACCGCGGTCTCATCGGGACGCTCTTCAACGGCTACGACACGCGCCACGTGAAGAACGACATGCGCAAGACCGCGCGCACGCCCGGTGCCCCCGAGCCCCGGGCCATGCAGGCCGCCGAGTGACCCGCCGCGCAACCCGCCGCCTAGACTGACGAGCAGCTCGGAACGCCGCCATGGACATGATCGAACCGAACGTCGCCGCGCTCGCGTGGTTCGCCCTCTTCGCCGGGGTCGCCTGCACCGGCTTCTACGTGCTGGCCGGGATGTTCCCGCTGGAGACCCGCCCCGACCTGAGGGCGCGCCCCCTCGGCCTCGCGCTGATCGCGGCCAACGTCCTCCTGCTCGCGGCGCTGACCGGCGGGATGCTCGCCTACGGAGCCGCCGAACTCCGCTGGTCGAGCCTCGTGATCGTGGGCGGCTTCGCCATCCTGTTCGCGCCCGGCCTGTTCAACGTCTGGCCCCAGCGCTGGCGCGACGGCGTCGCGGGCCTGGCGATCGTGCTCGCCGCCCTCTGCGGCGCCCTCGGCCTGCTGCAGCAGGTCGGCACCGTCTTCGTCCTCTGACCCGCACGCGCGATCCGGGAGGGATCCCATGCCGTTTCCGATCAAGTTCGGCCTGTCGGTCGCCGTCGCGCTCGCGGCGCTCGCCGGCTGGTTCTACATGGGCCATCTCGGCCAGACCGGGCCGCGCTGGGCCGTGGCCTTCCTCGGCCCGTTCATGGTGGTCAGCCTCTGGATCTTCCCCGAGGTGATGCGCAACCGCTCCGACGGCCGCACCCCGCGCCACCGGATCCGGGAGGCGCGGTGATGGACAAGGTCTATGCCGGGGACCGGACGATCGACGGGATCGTCGTCACGGTGAACGGGGCGCCGCTGCCGGATCGGGCCGAGGCCAAGTGCTACTCCCGGAACGGCTTCGAGTGGAGCTACGAGGGTCCCGAGCCCTCGCAGCTCGCCTACGCGATCCTGGTGGATCATCTCGGCGACGCGGCGGAGGCGGAGCGCCTGCAACCGCGCTTCATGCGCGGCGTCGTGGCCAACTTCCAGAACGAGTGGGAGATGACGACGGCCGACGTCGCCCGCGTCCTGGAGCGCCTGGATTCGGGCGGCGCGGCGCGGTCCGGCTGAGACTTGCAGCGCCCTCCGCCGCGGCGCGTCGGGACCGCGGCGGCGTTCCGTAGCGGCCCTGCCTGTGCCATGCTCCCGCGTCCGGAACCCCGGAGTCAGAGCGCAACCGGGCTGCCCAGCCCCGGGCTGGGGGCCTGTCGGAGCGAGGCCAGCATGTCCGACGACCGCTACCACCGGAAGGCGCTCGGCGACCGCCCGCTCCGTCCCGAGACGCTGATGCTCGGCTACGGCTACGACCCGGCCCTGTCCGAGGGCGCGGTGAAGCCGCCGGTCTTCCTGACATCGACCTTCGTGTTCACCTCGGCCGAGCACGGCAAAGCCTTCTTCGACTACGTCTCGGGACGGCGCGAACCGCCGGTCGGCGAGGCGGCGGGGTTGGTCTACTCGCGCTTCAATCACCCGAACAGCGAGATCGTCGAGGACCGGCTGGCCGTCTTCGAGGAGGCCGAGGCCGCGCTGGTCTTCTCCTCCGGCATGTCGGCGATCGCCACCACGATCCTGGCCTTCGCGCGGCCCGGCGACGCGATCCTGCACTCGCAACCCCTGTACGGCGGCACCGAGACCCTGATCGCCAAGACCCTGGCCGGGTTCGGCATCGCGCCGTTCGGGTTCTCCGACGGCACCGATCCGGCGAGCGTGCGCGCCGCGGCCGACCGCGCGGCGGGCGCGGGACGCGTCAGCGTCGTCATGGTCGAGACCCCCTCGAACCCGCTCAACACCCTCGTCGACCTGGGCCTCGTCCGGGCGGTCGCCGAGGAGATCGGCGCCCGGCAGGGCGGCGAGGCGCCGGTCGTCGTCTGCGACAACACCCTGCTCGGGCCCCTCTTCCAGCACCCGCTGCGCGAGGGCGCCGACATCTCGGTCTACTCCCTGACGAAGTATGTCGGCGGCCACTCCGACCTGATCGCCGGCGCCGCCCTCGGCTCGGCGGCGCGGATGAAGCCGGTGCGGCTTCTGCGCTCGGCGATCGGGACCGGTCTCGACCCGCATTCCTGCTGGATGCTCGGGCGCTCGCTCGAGACCCTGTCGCTGCGGATGAACGCCGCCAACCGGAACGGCGAGATCGTCGGCCGAATGCTGGCGGCGCACCCGAAGGTGGCGCGCCTCCACCACCTCGCGCATCTCGAGCCGGGATCGCGGCAGGCGCAGGTCTACGCCAAGCAGTGCGCAGCGCCGGGCTCGACGTTCTCGTTCGACATCGTCGGCGGCGAGGCCGAGGCGTTCCGGGTTCTCAACGGCCTCCAGCTGTTCAAGCTCGCCGTCAGCCTGGGCGGAACCGAGTCGCTCGCCAGCCACCCGGCCTCCACGACCCATTCCGGCGTGCCGAAGGCGGTGCGCGACCGGCTCGGGATCACGGACGCGACCATCCGGGTGTCGATCGGGATCGAGCACCCGGACGATCTGGTCGCCGACCTCGCGGCCGCTCTGTCCGTCCTGGGCTAGGGACGCGCCCAACGGCGGCCGGGCGCGGTGCGCACGCCGTCGAGGCGGCTCGGTCGCATCGCCCGGCAACGCGTGTCCGGCAACCGGAGACCGCGCGTTAACGACGCCCCGCATTTCGAACAGTCGCTGCACGACATTGCGGGGACGGGACAGAATTGCGGCCGCGCGGAACTGGTCAGCGCAGGCCTTCCTTCCTAGTGTCTGGCCGCGAAACGCGACGGGACGATCGACGGACCCATGAATTTGGCAACCGGCACCCAGTTCGACACGCGGAGCGGCGCTCCGGGCACGCGCGTGGCCGCCGTAACCTTCGACCCGCGGGTGAAAGGTCTCACCTGGCTGGCGCTGAAGGGCTTTCTGCTCTCGATCGTGACCTTCGGCATCTACAGATTCTGGTACGTCACCAATCTGCGCCGCTTCTTCTGGGAGCGCACCGCGCTCGACGGCTCGCCCGCCGAGTATACCGGCACGGGCAAGGAACTGTTCCTCGGCTTCCTCGTCGCGCTCGCGATCCTCGTGCCGATCTACGTCGCGCTGTTCGCGCTCTCGCTCGTCGCGCCCGCGCTCGCCCCGTTCTCGGTGGTGATCTCCTTCGTGTTCCTGTTCCTGCTGGGACAATTCGCGATCTACCGCGGGCGCCGCTACCGCGCGATGCGGACGCTCTGGCGCGGCATCCGCCTCGGGCAGGACGGCTCGGGCCTCGCCTACGCGGCCCGCGCGGGCGGCTGGTGGCTGCTCACGCTCGTCACCTTCGGCCTGGCCTTCCCGTTCATGCGGGCGAGCCTGGAACGCTACCGCATCGACCACACCCTGGTCGGGACCAGCCGGATGCACTCGACGGCGCGGGGACGCAGCGTGCTCGGCCCCTGGCTGTTGCTGTACGTAATCGGGCTGGGGCCGCTGATCGCGCTCGGCATCGCCCTCCTGGTCGCGGCGGATTTCTCGCTGCCCACGGACCTCCTGGTACCGAAGCCCGGCGGCAAGGCCGGCCAGACGATCCTCAACCCCGCCTACGCGGCCTCGAAGATCGGCATTCTCCTCCAGGCGATGGGCTTCGTGGCCGCCATCTGCGTGCCCGCGGCGCTGCTCCTGCTCCCGTACTACCGCGCCCGCGAGACGCGGGCGTTCATGGGCGCCGCCAGCCTCGGTCACGCCCGCCTCACCTCGAGCCTGAAGGCGCGGCAGTTCTACTGGCCGTACATCGTCTACATGCTGTCGCTCCTGGGCTTCCTCGTCGTGCTGGGCCTCGTCGCGGCTCTGCTGATCTTCGCCGCACGGGCGGCGGGCGATCTCAGCATGCTCCACTGGCTCGTCGTCCTCATCTACCTGGTCGGCGCGCCGCTGTTCGCGGTGCTCTACGTGCGCGTGGTGCAGGCCCGCCTGTGGGCGGCGGTCGCGACGAGCACGACCGTGACGGATCCCGAAGCCCTGGATGCCGTCCTCGCCTCGTCCCGCGGTGCCGGCAGCGGTCTGCAGGAGGGCCTCGCCGACGCGCTCGACGTCGGAGGCGCGCTCCAGATCGGCTTCTGACGCTTGACCCGCGCTTCCCAGGCGATCGACGTGACGCCGATCGAGGTCGAGGGCCGCTACTTCGACGGTGTCAGCGCGCGGGCACATCCCGTCGCGCTGCGCCTCGACGACCGCTTCCGCGTCTCCGGGCCCGGAGTCGCCCAGGACTGGAACCTGCTCGACCTGCGCGCCGCCGTGTCCGTGCCGCCGCTGATGCGGATCGGTCCGGCCGGCGAGCCGGTCCGCGTGGAGTTCTCGGACGCGACGCTCGCCGCCGCGCTCGCGGCGCGCTGCCCGGACCTCCATCGCCGGGAGCGCTCGGGCGGCACGGTGCGGCTCGTGCTCTGGTCTCTCGCGGCCGGTCTCTCGGTCCTGCTCGTGGCGGTCTTCGGCGTCCCGCAGATCGCCGGGCTGCTGGCCCCGCTGGTGCCGGACGCGGCCGAGTCGCGGCTCGGGGCGGTGGCGGAGCCGCAGGTCCTGCGCTTCCTCGGCGACCCGCCGGCGTGCGCGGAACCGGCCGGCCGCGCGGCGCTCGACACGCTCGTGGCCCGCCTCGTCGCGGCCGGTCGGACGGAGGGCTCGCTGCCTCCCGAGGTGGCCGTGAGCGTGCGCCGGCACGGCACGGCCAACGCCTTCGCCCTGCCGGGCGCCCGCGTGATCGTGCTCTCGAGCCTCATCGCGCGGGCGCGCTCGGCCGACGAGGCCGCGGCGGTCCTGGCGCACGAGCTCGGCCACGTCCGCCGACGCGATCCGACCCGCTCCCTCATCCGGGCGTCGGGCACCTCGTTCCTGTTGAGCCTCGTCCTGGGGGACCTGACCGGCTCGACCATCATCATCGCGCTGGGCGACGCGGTGCTCTCGGCCGGCTACAGCCGCGACGCCGAGCGGGCGGCGGACGCCTACGCGGTCGACCTCATGACCCGCGCGGGCGGCAACGGCGCGGCGCTCGCCGACATCCTCGAGCGCATCGCCAAGGACAAGCACGACGGGAAGAGCGACGTGCTGGACCTGCTGCGCAGCCATCCCTTCACGCGCGAGCGCGCCGCCGCGATCCGTGCCCAGGCGGGCCCTGCGGCGGCCGAACGCCAGATCCTGTCCGGCGCCGCCTGGACGGCACTCAGGGGCATCTGCGAGCCCGAGACGAAGACGACCGAGCCGTAGGTCCGGATCACCGGGCGGTCGCTGTCCGCGGGCAGCCGCGGCCGACGACCCGGCTCCGGTCTCCGAGCCGGTCGGTGTCGCCACGGCCGGCGGCCTGACTGAGATTCTGAGCAACTAATTGCTGTCGGATCGCCCGCCCCTCGGCTTCTGTGACGCCGGCACAGAGGAGGAGCGGATGGCACACCACGCGACCGGGGTTCCGAACCCGCCCCCGTTCGATCCCGAGGCGATCCCGGAGGCCGCCACCCTCGCGCGCGGCGGGACCGGCCTCCGGTTGCAATGGCGCGACGGGCTGACCGCGACGCTGTCGGCGGAGCGGCTGCGGCTGCGCTGCCGCTGCGCATGGTGCACCCGTGACCGGGTCGAGCGACGCTTTCCTCAGGCCGCCGCCGACATCGCGGTCGCGCGGGTCGAACCGATGGGCGGCTACGCCGTCCACATCGCGTTCTCCGACGGCCACGCCCGCGGGATCTTCCCCTGGTCCTACCTGCGCGCCCTCGTCGCCGAGGCCGTCGACGGCCCTTCCGACGCCGCGCAGGCCGCCTGACCGCGCGATCCGATCCTCCGGCGATCCCACACGCCCCGCCCCTGACCTGACGCGAGATCTTGCCATGAACGCGTTCGAATCCGCGACGAAGACCGAGATTATCGAGACCGACATCCTGGTGATCGGCGGCGGCACCGGCGGCCCGATGGCCGCGATCAAGGCCAAGGAAGCCGATCCGAAGCTCCGGGTCGTCCTGATGGAGAAGGCCAACGTCAAGCGCTCGGGCGCGATCAGCATGGGCATGGACGGGCTGAACAACGCCGTCGTCCCGGGCTACGCCACCCCCGAGCAGTACGTGAAGGAGATCACCGTCGCAAACGACGGCATCGTCAATCAGAAGGCGGTGATGGCCTACGCGCAGGGGTCGTTCCCGATGATCCAGTACCTCGACAAGCTCGGGGTCAAATTTGAGAAGGACGGCTCCGGCGAGTACAACATGCGCAAGGTCCACCACATGGGGACCTACGTGCTGCCGATGCCGGAAGGTCACAACGTCAAGAAGGTCCTCTACCGGCAGCTCCGCCGCCTCCAGGTCGGCGTGACGAACCGGTACATGGCGACGCGCCTGCTGAAGGGCGCGGACGGGCGCATCGCCGGAGCGATCGGCGTCAACACCCGCACCTCCGAGTTCCTGGTGGTGAAGGCCAAGGCGGTGATCCTCGCCTGCGGGGCCGCCGGCCGCCTCGGCCTGCCGGCCTCCGGGTACCTGTTCGGGACCTACGAGAACGCGGCGAATTGCGGCGACGGCTACGCGATGGCCTATCACGCGGGCGCGCAGCTCGCGAACCTCGAGTGCTACCAGATCAACCCGCTGATCAAGGACTATAACGGCCCCTCCTGCGCCTACGTCACCGGCCCGTTCGGCGGATACACGGCCAACAATCGCGGCGAGCGCTTCATCGAGTGCGATTACTGGTCCGGACAGATGATGCTCGAGTTCTGGCGCGAGCTGCAGGGCGGCAACGGCCCGGTCTTCCTCAAGATGGACCATCTGCGCGAGGAGACGATCTCCGAGATCGAGACGATCCTGCACTCGAACGAGCGCCCCTCCCGCGGACGCTTCCACGAGCGGCGCGGCACCAATTACCGCCAGCGTCCCGTGGAGATGCACATCTCCGAGATCGGCTTCTGCTCGGGCCACTCGGCCTCGGGCGTCTTCGTCGACGAGTTCGCGCGCACGACGGTCCCCGGCCTCTACGCGGTCGGCGACATGGCGAGCGTGCCGCACAACTACATGCTGGGCGCCTTCGTGAACGGCGGCATCGCCGGGGCCGACGCCGCCGCCTACTGCACGGCCAACGCCCTCGCCGACCATGACCCGGCGGACATCGCCGTCGAGCGCGAACGGGTCCTGGCGCCGACCCGGCGCGTCGACGGGCTCACCCCGCACGAGATGGAGTTCAAGACCCGCCGCTTGGTGAACGACTATCTCGAGCCGCCGAAGGTGACGGCGAAGATGGAGCTCGGCCAGCGCCGCTTCGCCGAGATCCGCGAGGACCTCGACCTGCTCTGCGCCCGCGACCCGCACGAGCTGCACCGGGCGCTCGAGATGCAGACGATCCTCGACTGCGCCGACATGGCGGCGGCGGCCTCGCTCTACCGCACCGAGAGCCGTTGGGGCTTCTACCACCTGCGCGTCGACTATCCCGAGACGAACGACGCCGAGTGGGCCTGCCACACGGTCCTGTTCAAGGACGGCCAGGGCCGGATGGCCCACGCGAAGCGCGCCGTCGACCCGTTCATCGTGCCGGTCGCCGCCGAGGAGATGGGCGCCTACCACCAGCTCCGCATCAAGACGCCGGCCGCCGCCGAGTAATCCCGCCCCGTACCGGAGATCGATCCATGCCGATCATCAATCAGGCCAGCAGCGCCGCGGTCGTCATCGACGACGCCAAGTGCATCGCCGAGAAGGGCTGCCGCGTCTGCGTCGACGTCTGCCCGCTCGACATCCTCGCGATCGATGAGACCCGGCAGAAGGCCTACATGAAGTACGACGAGTGCTGGTACTGCATGCCCTGCGAGGTCGACTGCCCGACGAACGCGGTCAAGGTCAATATTCCCTACCTGCTGCGCTGAGGCCGACCATGAGCCCCGTGTTCGATTCCTTCGACGACGATCTCGACGACGTGGCCGAGCGCTGCGCGAGTGCCGACGCCGGCGTCCGGCGCGTCGCGATGATGGAGCTCGCCGAGGCCGTCGGCCCCGCGGCGAAGGTCCTGCTCCTCAAGGGTCTCGGCGATCCGGACGCGGCCGTCCGCGCCGCGGCGGCCAAGGCGCTGGACGAGCACGACGGCGCGGACGTCGTCGAGGGCCTCGTGCGGTCCCTGGAGGACGACGACGAGGCCGTGCGCCGCACCGCCGCCGATACCCTGGCCGAGAAGAAGGAGCCGGCCTGCGGGCCGCTCCTGATCGAGCGCGCCGCGCACACCGACCCGTTCGTGCAGGCCTCCGCCCTGCGGGCCCTGCGCGAGCTCGTCCTGCCGGACGCCCTGTCGGCCGCGCTGAAGGCGCTCCAGAGCCCGTCCCCGGAGGTGCGCCGCGAAGGTCTCGGCGTCATCGGCTACCTCAAGGCCGAGGAGGCGCTGCCGGCGCTGATCGCCACCGCGGGCGATCCCGACCCGACGGTCCGGCGCGCCACGATGGCGGCGCTGGTCTTCCTGCGCCCCGGCGGTCCGGGCATCGGCACGCTGATCGCCGGCCTGTCCGACGAGCACTGGCAGGTTCGCGAGGAGGCGGCCGTCTCCTGCGCCAAGATCCGGCTGCCCGAGGCGACGGCGCCCCTGATCGCCGTGATGGACGATCCCGTCTGGCAGGTCCGCACCAAGGCGGCCAATGCCCTGGGCCGGATCCGGGCGCCGGCGGCCGTCGAGATCCTGGGCCGGGCGCTGACCTCGGAGGTCAGCAACCTGCGCAAGGAGGCGGCCGCAGCCCTCGGCGAGATCGCCGACCCGCGAGGCCTCTCGGCCCTTGAGGCGGCCGCCAACGATCCCGATCCCGACGTGCGCAAGCTCATCCAGTGGGCGATCGGACGCTGTCAGGGACGCCCCTGATCGATCCGGCCGTCTCGGCCTCGTCGCGGCGCCGCATCCTCCGGGTGCGGCGCCGCTTCACGTCCGCTCGGCTCCGCGATATCCAGACGCTGCCGGTGCCGGTGGCCAGTTTAGAGCTGGTACAGGGTTTGCTGCGCCGCGGCAGGTAGGATGCTGGAGGCGGCAATGCAGACCACGGCGCCGATACGCCCGTCTCAGGCCCCGGCGGGGCTCCAGACCCAGGCGAGCGCCCTCCTGTTGTCCGAGGCCGCGCCCAAGGCCGGAACCGGGCAGCGCCCTCTCCTCGACGGGCTGACCGAGCGCGAGGTCGCCCTCGTGCTGGAGAAGGGCCGGCGGCGCGTGCTCTACCGCGGCGCGACCCTGTTCACCCAGGAGACGCCCAACGACGGGATCTGGATCGTCGAGAGCGGCCGCATCCGGGTCTTCTACGCCGCGCCGTCCGGTCGCGAGATCACGCTGGCCTACTGGTACCCCGGCAACTTCGTCGGCGGTCCCGACGTGTTCGGCGCCGGCCTCCACAAATGGTCGGGCATGGCGGCGAGCAATTCCAGCGTGCTGCACCTACCGGCCAAGGCGCTCCGGCAGCTCGTGACGCAGATCCCGGCCCTCGCGATCGGGGTGATCGACGGCCTGACCTTCAAGGGCCGCTGCTACTCGACCCTGGCCCAGATGCTCGGGACCCGCTCGATCACCGAGCGCCTCGCCCACCTGCTCCTGCACCTGTGCGACCTCTACGGCGTCGCGGAGGAGGACGGGACGGTGATCGCGGCGACCTTCACGCACGCCGACCTCGCCCACATGGTCGGCGCCACACGGCAATGGGTGACGATCAGCCTGAAGCGGCTCTCGGAGCAGGGCGTCCTCGTCACGCGGCGCACGCAGATCGTCGTGCTGCGTCCCGACATCCTCGCGGCGATGCGCGGCGGCGAGGAATGCGCCTAAAACGCGAGCGTCCCGCACAAAACCGCAGCACATCCGGAGCCGCTCGACCTTTTTGCGCAACTAATCGACCCGCAGGCGTCCTCGGCATTTGATCGGACGCGCCGCAGCGCCCGATCATGCCGTCGATGTCTTCGCGACATCGGGCCGAAATGTTGGAGCGGGCGATGACTGGACGATTTCCCGGGCTCAGATCGGTCTCCGCTCTCGCGCTCCTCGCGCTGGCGGGCGCCGGGATCGGGGCACCGGCCCGCGCCGAGACCCTCACCGTCGGCATCGGCACGCAGGACACGACGACCAACACCGCGACGGTCGGCGTGGTGATCCGCCAGCTCAAGCTGCTGGAGAAGTACCTGCCCAAGACCGGCAAGTACGCCGGCACGACCATCCAGCTCGACTGGCAGAACTTCACGTCCGGGCCGCCGGTCACGAACGGCATGATGGCCGGGAAGCTGCAGTTCGGCGCGATGGGCGATTACCCGCTCGTCGTCAACGGCGCGACGTTCCAGAACAATCCCGAGAGCCAATCGCGACTGATCGCGGTCGCCGCCTACAATCTCCACGGATCCGGCAACGGGATCGTGGTCAACAAGGCTTCCGAATACTTCTCGTTCGAGGATCTGAAAGACAAGGTCGTCAGCGTGCCCTTCGGGTCGGCGGCCCACGGGATGGTCCTGAAGGCGCTGCAGGACAAGGGCTACCCGGCCACCTATTTCCGCCTGGTCAGCCAGAGCCCGGAGGTCGGCTCGACCAATCTCCAGGAGCGGAAGATCGACGCGCACGCGGATTTCGTCCCCTTCGCCGAGCTTCTGCCGTTCCGCGGCTTCGCGCGCAAAGTGTTCGATGGCGTCGAGACCAACCTCCCGACCTGGCACGGCGTGGTCGTGCGCTCCGACTTCGCCGACCGCTACCCCGAGATCGTCGAGGCCTACCTGAAGGCCGTCCTCGACGCCGACGCCTGGGTCAAGGCCGATCCGAAGCGCGCCGCCGAGCAGATCGCGGCCTGGACCGGCACCGACAAGGAGGTGGTCTACATCTTCCTCGGGCCCGGCGGGATCATGACCGTCGATCCCACGATCAAGCCGCAGCTGGTCGAGGCCGCCCGCGAGGACGTCAAGGTCCTGCAGCGGCTCGACCGGATCAAGACGTTCGACGTCGGTCCGTGGGTCGACGACGGGCCGCTGCGCAAGGTCTTCGCCGAGCGCGGCCTGGACTACGCGCAGCAGCGCGCGAGCACCGCCAATTACGAGGTGCGCGGCGAGGACACGTACTGCAAGAGGCCCGTCACCGAGCCGCGCAAGGCCGGCGAGATCTGGGTGAAGGGCGGGGCGATCCAGCCCTACGCGAGCGCGGCCTGCACGCTCGGCGCGCTGAACGAGATGAAGTCCAAGGGGCAGGCCGTCGACGTCGCCTACGTCTTCGACACGGCCCGCGGCATCAAGCTGTTCGCCCGGGAGGCCTTCTACGTCGTCGACGGCAAGGGCGGCATCGCGCCGTTCCTGCTGAAGCAGGACGCCGAGGCCGCGGCGCGGGGCGGCGGCACGGTGATGCCCTACGACGAGGCCCTGAAGGCCGCTGTGACGGGAGGCTAGAACCGCATGGAAGCTGTCGCTCTCCGGCCCGCCGCCGAGTCGCGCCCGCCGCGGGCGGCGCCCCTCCCGCCGCCGGCCGCGTCCGCCCGCCCCGCGACCGGCCGCGTCCGCCGCTGGCTGCGGCTGCATCACGGCGCGTTCCGGGCCGCGCTGATCGGGCTCACCTCCCTGATCCTGTTCGTCGCGCTCTGGCAGTATCTGACCGCGAACCGCGTCACCCTCTACGTGCGGTTCCTGAACATCCCGACGCCGATGGACGTCGTGGATCGCGCGGCGATCGCCCTGCGCAGCCCGAACTTCGGCGACCACGCGCTCATCTCCTGCCGCCGGATCCTCTTCGGATTTCTCCTGGCCGGCGGCGTCGCCGTGCCGCTCGGGCTCCTCATGGGGCGCTACCGCCTCCTGCGCGAGATCGCCTTCCCGATCTGCGAGGTGCTGCGGCCGATCCCGGCGATCGCCTGGGTGCCGATGGCGATCATGCTCTGGCCGACCAACGAGGGCTCGATCGTCTTCATCACCTTCCTGGGCTCGTTCTTCCCGATCCTGATCAACACACTCCAGGGCATGGTCCAGGTCGACCCGGTCCTGGTGCGGGCCGCACGCTGCCTCGGCGCCCGCGAGGCGGCGGTGTTCCGCGAAGTCTACCTGCCGGCCTCGCTGCCGCAGATCTTCACCGGGCTGACGGTCGGCATGGGGGTGGCCTGGGTCTCGCTGATCGCCGCCGAGATGATCTCCGGCCAGTTCGGCATCGGCTACTTCACCTGGGAAGCCTACTCGCTGGTCCAGTACCCGGACATCGCCCTCGGCATGATCACGATCGGGCTGCTCGGCCTCGGCTCCAGCTTCGCGATCCGTCTCGTGGGCCGCCTCGTCATGCCCTGGGCCGCGGCCCGCTAGGCCTCCGCCCGCCGCCCGGCGCGGTCCTCGCCGGACCGGTCCTCCACGCGCGTCACCAATCGGGAGCTTGCCATGGCAGAATCGAGCCGGGGCCTGATCGAGGTCAGCGACTTCTGCCTGCGCTACGAGACGATGGAGGGATCCGTCGAGGCCGTCTCGAACGCCTCGCTCACCGTCCATCCCGGCGAGTTCGTGTCGATCATCGGGCCCTCGGGCTGCGGGAAGTCGACGCTGCTCAACGCTCTGGCCGGCTTCCTCAAGCCGTCGTCCGGGCGGGTCACCGTCGACGGCGAGGCGATCGTGGGACCGAGCGCGGATCGCGGCATGATCTTCCAGCAATACTCACTGTTTCCCTGGAAGACGGTGCGCGAGAACGTCGAGTTCGGCCTGAAGATGAAGGGCGTCCGGCGCAGCGAGCGCGAGCGACAGGCGCGGACGCTGCTCGGCCTCGCCGGGCTCACGGCGTTCGAGAACCACTATCCGGACCGATTGTCCGGTGGGATGAAGCAGCGTGTCGGCATCGTGCGCGCGCTCGCCACCGGCCCGCGCATCCTGCTGCTCGACGAGCCGTTCGGCGCCCTCGACGCGCAGACGCGGCTGATCATGCAGCAGATCCTCACCAACATGTGGCAGCGCCTGAAGATCTCGGTGCTGTTCGTGACCCACGACATCGACGAGGCGATCTTCCTCTCCGACCGCGTCTACGTGATGACCGCCCGACCCGGGAGCATCAAGGCCGAAATCGTGGTGCCCCTGCCCCGCCCGCGCCAGCCGGCCCTGACCCTGTCGTCCGAGTTCCTGGGCCTGCGCCGGGGCCTGATGTCGCTGATCCGCGAGGAGAGCCTGCGCGCGATGGGCGGCGAGGTCAGCGCCGAGGCGATGAAGGGACTGGCGATCGATCTCGAGGGCCAGGATCTCCCCGCGCTGCTCTGACCCCTGCGCCGAGGTGCGAAGTCATGACCTATGTCGTCACCGAGAACTGCATCCGCTGCAAGTACACCGACTGCGTCGAGGTCTGCCCGGTCGACTGCTTCTACGTCGGCGAGACCATGCTGGTGATCAAACCGGACGAGTGCATCGATTGCGGCGTCTGCGAGCCCGAATGCCCGGCCGATGCCATCAGGGCCGACACCGAACCGGAGATGGCGGCCTGGAAGACCTTCAACGCCAAGTACGCCGATCTCTGGCCCAACATCACCGAGAGGACCGAGCCGGCCGACGACGCCGCGGCGTGGGACGGCCGCGACGGCAAGCTGCTCGACCTGTTCGGCACTGCCGACCCGGCGTCCGCTTGAGCGAGGACTGATCCGTCGATGAGCAAGTTCTACGAGGAGCGCGTTCTGTCGGTCCACCACTGGACCGACAACCTGTTCTCGTTCCGCACGACGCGG